>CAIYHO010000235.1 GCA_903925955.1 uncultured Chloroflexota bacterium | reverse complement strand
CCTTTGCCATTGGTACCGCCTACAACAATGATGGGGAATGCGGAATTAAGCTGCAGTCGTTGTTTGACTGCGGCAACGCGCTCGAGACCAAGCGCAATGGTTTTGGGGTGCAGCGATTCGAGATGTTGCAGCCATTCAGCCAGAGTCTGCGGCTTCTGAATGGCATCAGACATCTGCTGCACCAAAGACGCCTATGCTGCCAGCGGTACTGCTGCCGGCTGCTTGCTCAGCAAGGTGATCAGCCGGCCATACTCGATTTCGCCTTGGCCGATGCGCACCTGCAGCTTCGTCTTGCTCGTGTCACGCAGGTGGACATGGTAGGTGTACTTCATCAGCGGTTGGTAATTCCTGGGGCCATGCGGATTACAGATGTAGTGGCTGGGATCGAGCGTCACGCCTAAGCCGTCCACATTGTCGCACAGAACCACCACCGTGCTCGGGTCCTCGGACAGTCGGCCGACCTGGGTTTTCAGGCCCAGTCGGATGCCTTCGCACTTGGCCAAGGCGACCAGTTTGCGCAGGTGCTCGACCTCTTCATTAAATGGCGTTCCCAATTCCGCGGATGGAATTGTGAGCGTCACCACTTTTGTGGCTTTGGCCAGCTTGCAACACGCCGCGAATTGGCGGTAGTGCTCCTCGCCTTGAGCGTCGATCTGAATGCTGTACGACACCACATCGGCGCGGCGCGTCTTGCGGCAGATGTCGATGGCCGACTCCACATCCGCCGCAACTTCCGAAGGTTTGAGGTGTTGACCCTGCTCGTGAATATCAATCTCGATGCTGGTGTATTCCAGATCGATGATTCGATCGATGGCCTCGTGCAGAGGCAGGTTCCGAAAACATTCCGTGGATGTAGCCACTAACACGTCGCAGACTCCTTTTCAGTCGGACTGCCCCGACACACAATGACCCGTCAGCCCGGTAGCTTAACGAATACTACGGCTTGTCGGCAACACCAGCACTCGACGTCTGGACGGGATTCTTCCTCTGTGCTTAACCGGCTTCCTTCGATTTCCACCGTTCCTCGCGTGAGAACGGCGGCCTTCGCGGTGCGTCCGGGCGAGCCTCCGGCGTTCTTTCCAAAGTCGACGGGCGCGCTCCGGGCGGCGGGTACGGACCGAATCCGCGCGGACCGCCTCCCGGGCGAAAGAATGGGGGCATTTCGCCGTTGGGCGACTGGCGGAAACGGTGTGCGAGATACCTGCGCGTGAGTTCGTGCTGCATCCGCTCTGCGGGCAGACTCTCCAAGTACTCGCGCTCCTCGGGCTTGAGCTCTTCTTTGTAGAAGCGAGTCAGTTCACTGGGGTCCACCTGCGGCACCACGCGTTTGCTGAACATCGCCGCCTGCATCCAACGCGCCGCCAATTTTGCCACGCTGTCCGGGTCGTGCGTCTTGTCCAGCACTTGGCGGGCCTTGGGTGAGACCCGCTCCTTGAGCCGTTCCAGATCCGCAGGTTCGGGCCGCAGCACGTCCTGCGCGGGGCCGGCGTGGCGAACCATCCAATACATGGTCAACCGCCGTCGCTTGGGATCCTCAATGGGGCGCAGCCGCGGCTCCAGCATCGGGAACTTGGCCATGATGTCCGAGCGCGCAAGGATCCCCGACAGCGGCAGCCCCGAGGCGATGCCCTTGGCCATCACCAGGATGTCCGGCTCCACGTCCCAGTGGCGGACCGCAAACATCTCGCCGGTGCGGCCAAAGCCCGTCTGCACTTCGTCTGCAATCAGCATGATCCCGTGCTGGCGCGTGATCTCGCGGAGGCGCGGCAGGAAGCCGGGCGGCGGGACGATGTAGCCGCCCTCACCCATGATGGGCTCGATGATGATGCCGGCAACCTTGTCCGGGAAGACCAGCTGGTGGAACAGCAGGTCCAGCTGCGCCTCCCAGTCGCACGTGCAGTCCGCCGGGTCATGGGCGCCGCCAGAGGCCCGGTAGCAGTACGGGTAGCTGGCGTGGTAGATGGAGCCCGGCAGCGGCTCAAAGGCGCCGCGATAGACGTCCTTGGCGGCGGTCAGCGCCATCGTCTGGGCGGTGCGGCCGTGGAAGCTGTAGCGGAACGCGATGATCGCCGGGCGCCCGGTGGCAACGCGGGCGAGCTTGACGGCCGCCTCAACCGCCTCGGCGCCCGAGTTGGAGAGGAACGCGGTCCAGGGACCGCCCGGCAGCTGGTGCGCCAGCCGGTCGTAGAGCCGGAGCCCGGCCTCGTGGTAGACGATGTTCTGCTGGCCGTGGAGCAGCTTGGCGGCCTGCGCGGCCACGGCGGCGGCGACATGCGGGTGGGCGTGGCCGGTGTTGGTGACGCCGATGCCCGAGGTGTAGTCCAGGTAGCGCTCGCCCTCAGGCGTCACCAGCCAGCTGCCCTCGCCGTGGTCCACCATCAGGTTGAAGATGCGCCCCCAGACCGGCGGCACAACCGAGCGGTTGGGCAGGGGAGTGGCGGACGCGGCGGACCGCGTGACGGTGTCAACCATGTCGGACTCCTGGGTGAACGCGCCCGACGGGTTGCGGCGGGCGGGGTGTCTGGCGAAGGCTAGCGCTTGTTGGAGCGGCGGGACGCGAGCGTGGTGACCAGCACTGCCCCCACGGCAATCAGGAAGATGGACGTGCCAATCACGTTCACCTGCACGGGGATGCCAATCTTCGCCTTCGCGTAGATAAACATCGGGAAGGTCTGCGTCTTGCCGGCCGAGAAGTTTGTGATGACGAAGTCGTCAATCGAAAGGCTGAACGCAAGGAGCGCGCCCGCCACGACGCCCGGCAGGATCAGCGGGAACGTGACGCGTCGGAAGGTCTCCCACTCGTTTGCGTAGAGGTCTGCAGCGGCCTCCTCAAGATGGCGCGGGAACCCGGCGAGGCGGGCGCGCACCGTGACCACCACGTAGCTGATGTTGAACATCACGTGCGCGATCAGGATGGTGGCGAAGTTGAGCGGGAAGAATGGCGCGGCGCCGATTGCCACAAACAGTGTCAGGAGCGAGGCGCCCATGATGATCTCGGGCGTGGCCATGGGCAGGAAGACCAACGCGTTGACGCCGGCTCGGCCGCGGAAGCGGTAGCGCTCCAGGGCGATGGCGACAAGCGTGCCAAGGATTGTCGAGATGATGGTGGAGATCAGCGCAATCTCAAGGCTCAGCAGCACCGCATCGCCCAGACCTGCCACGCCCAGCGGGTTGAGCCAGTACTTGAGCGTAAACCCGCTCCAGAGGAAGTTGGAACGGCCGGGCGGATTGTTGAAGCTGAACAGGATGATGACGAAGACCGGCAGGAGCAGGTAGATGACCGCCAGCGCCGAGTAGACGATCAGCAGGTACTTGTCCGCCATGCGGCCAAGAACGCCTCGGGCACCACCGCGGGGGCGGGTGCCGGCGCTGCGGGCCTCGCCCGGGGTTGGATGGGTTGTGGCGGCAGCCATTACATCCTCCCCGCGCTTGCGGACAGCTCTTCGGTGCCCAGGATCCGCGCGTACACGGCCACAACCACCAGGACGCCCGCCATCAGCATGAACGAGAGCGCAGAGGCCGCCGGATAGTCGTTCTGGGTGAGGAACTTGTTCTGGATGACGTTGCCGATCATGGTGGTGTCGGGGTTGCCAAGGAGTTCCGCGTTGACGTAGTCGCCGATGGCCGGGATGAACGTCAGGAGCGAGCCCGCAAACACGCCTGGCACCGAGAGCGGGAAGGTCACGCGCACAAACGATTCGGAGATGAAGAACCAGCCGATGGCTGCGCCGGTGACACCGCCAACGAGGCCGGTGATGAGGAAGTCCCACTCGAAGGCCACGCCGAGCACGGTGGCGAGACCGCCGCCCACGATGAACCCAACGATGGCGCCGCCGGGTCGCCAGGGTCCGGCATAGAGGTCCCGCGCGGCCTCCACCAGCCTGAAGTCAATCTTCTCCACCGCCACGTAGACCGGGAGCGTCATGAACGGCAGGAATGCGTACGTGATGCCCGAGATCACCGCGATTGGCGTGGCCAGCAGGCGGAACTCGGGCGGCACGCCCGGGAACATGTGGATCACCCGCAGGATGGGCGAGTCATCGCTGAGCAGGATGGTCCAGCTGATGGTTCGGAGCAGGAAGCTTGTGAAGAACGGCGCCACCACCAGGAACAGCAGCAGGTTCTTGAACCGGCCGCCGCGGAACGCGATGGTGTACGCCAACGGGTACGCGATCAGGAACGTCAGAACCGTGGCGGCGCCCGCGTACATGATGGATCGCGCATACATGGGCGCGTACGACGTCAGGGCCTTGGTGTAGTTGGTGTAGTTGTCCCATGAGAAGGTGAAGCCCGTTTCAAGCGTTCCGCTCCAGAAGCTGGACTGGAACATCTGGAGCGCCGGGTACAGGTAGAAGACGAGCAGCCACAAGACGCCCGGCGCGAGCAGGGCGACTGGCGCAATCCAGCGGTGGCGCTTGAGCAGGGTTCCCATGAAGGGGACCAGACCCTCCGGCTTCGAGGCGGGCTTCAGTAGGGCGGGACGGCGGGGCTCAGCCCTTGCCGGTGACCGTGGCGAACTGCTGGTTGAAGTACGTCTCGTCAGCCTCAGAGAGGCCGCCAAAGATATGCAGCTTGGCCAGGATGTCGGCCGGCGGGAAGATCAGCGGGTTGTTGGCGACGTCCGGATTTGTGGCCATGAGCACATCGGCTGCGCCCTTGACGGGGCAGATGTAGTTGACGTAGGCCTCAACTTCAGCCGCAATCTCGGGCTGGTAGTAGAAGTCAATCAGGAGCTCTGCCGTTCCCTTGTGCGCAGCGCCCTTGGGGATCAGGTTGTTGTCGGTCCAGAGCATGCCGCCTTCCTTGGCGACGACGAACTTCATGCCCGGCTTGTCGGTGAGCACCTGGACCATGTCACCGGACCAGGCCATGGCGAGCACCACGTTGCCGGCCTTGAGGTCCTCGGCGTAGGCATTGCCCTTGAAGGCGCGGACGATCTTGGCGTCTCGGGCCTTCTTCAGCTCCGCAACGGCCTTGTCGCAGGCATCGCGCGTGGGGTTGGCCGGGTCAAGGCCAAGCTTGAGCATGGTGAGGCCGATGGCGTCCCGCATCTCGGAGAGCAAGTCCACCTTGCCGGTCCAGCGAGGATCGGCGGTGAAGAACGCCTCCAGGCTGTCCAGCTCGCCGGTCTTGGCCGGGTCAAAGCCCAGGCCCGTCATGCCGGACTGCCAGGGCGCGTGGTGGTCGCCCGTGGGGTCCCAGTTCACGCCCTTGTAGGTGTCGCCAAGGTTGGCGGTGAAGTTGGGCCTGTTGGCGAGGGTGAGCTGCTCAACCCAGCCCAGACGGATGAGCTTGGCGGCCATCCAGTCCGTCATGGTGATGACGTCCCAGCCCGTGTCTGCCCCGCCCTGGAGCGCCGGCTGGACCGTGCCGAAGAACTCCTCGTTGTCGTTGACAACCTCGGAGTAGTTCACCTTGGTGCCGTACTTGGCGGTGAACTTGTCCAGCGTTGGGTGCTTGTTGGGATCGGCGTCGTCAACGTCGATGTAGTACGTCCAGTTGGCCCAGTTGACCTCTGCCGACGGCGTTGCGGCCGGGGCAGCGGTCGCGGTGGCCGCAGCCGAGGCAGACGGACCCGAGGTGGGCCCGCTGGTGGGCGGCACGGCCGTGGGGGCGGGCGTCACGAGCGGCTTGGTGCCGCCGCAGGCCGCGAGGAACGCGGCAACACCGGCGAGTGCTCCGCCCGCAAGAACGCGGCGGCGGCTGATCAGCATGGGGGTGGTCTGGTCGTCACGGGTCACGGGTGGATCCTCCAGGTGTCGCGTGCTACTCGGCGGCGTCGTCGTTGGGTGCGTCGGCAGGCGACGCCTCCACCACGAACGTGTGATCAGGGTTCCAGCTGAGCTGCACCTTCTCGCCCCGGGACCAGAGCTCGGATTTGGTTGCGCGCTCGAGGTTCTGCTCGTAGACCATGACCCGGGCGCCACCCCGGACCTCCACGATGTACTGCGTGCTGACACCGATGTAGGCGACGTCCGTCACGACACCGTGCAGCAGGTTGCGTCCGGCGGGGACAGTCTCTGTCTCCTCGTTGAGCCGGATCTTCTCGGGGCGGACGCCGGCACTCACCGCGCTGCGCCCGGCAACAAGCGCGGCGCTGACGCGAATGCGCGTGCCATCGGCCAGATCCAGGAGGGCGTAGCCGTCTGCGGCGCCCACCACCTTGCCGCCAAGCAGGTTGCTGATGCCCAGGAACCCCGCGACAAACCGCGTGGTGGGGCGCTCGTAGAGCGTCTCCGGGTCTCCCAGCTGCTCGTAGTGGCCCTTGTTCATCACCGCGATGCGATCCGACATCGTCATCGCCTCTTCCTGGTCGTGGGTCACGTAGATGAACGTGATCCCAACTTCCTTCTGGATGCGCTTGAGCTCCACCTGCATCTGCTTGCGGAGCTTGAGGTCCAGGGCGCCAAGCGGCTCGTCAAGGAGGAGCACGCGGGGCCGGTTGATGAGCGCGCGGGCGAGGGCAACCCGCTGCGCCTGACCGCCCGAGATCTGCGTGGGCTTGCGCTTCTCGTAGCCGGGCAGCTCCACCAGGTTGAGCATCTCGGTGACGCGGGCTTCAACCTCGGGGCCCTTTACGCCCTTGCGGCGCAGGCCAAACGCGACGTTCTCGTAGATGGTCAGGTGGGGGAAGAGCGCGTAGTTCTGGAAGACGGTGTTGACCTGGCGCTGATAGGGCGGCAGCCAGGTGACGTCTTCACCGTGGAGTTCAATCAAGCCCGATGTGGGCTGCTCAAACCCGCCAATCATCCGCAGCGTGGTGGTCTTGCCGCACCCGGACGGACCAAGCAGGCTGAAGAACTCGCCCGGGAGGACCTCAAGATCGATGTGGTCGACCGCCAGCACGTCACCGTAGGCCTTGGTGACCTGGGTGAGCCGAACGTCAACGTCCTGCACGGCTAGGCGACTGCTCCTGCAGATAGGGGATTGGCCGGACAGCTGAGGGGGGACGCGGGCTGCCGTGACGATCGAGTGAAGATAGGGCTGGGAAAGGGGGGGTGTCAAATGCGGATCATCGTGGGAAGTCGCCTTCTGCCGTGCGAATGTCGCAGCGAATACGCACGAATGTGTCGAACTTCGCAGACTTGGGCGAGAGCCCCGGCGCGGGGGCCCGTGCACGGCTTGTCGCCGGCTGCGCCACGCGGGGAGCGCGGGTACGATAGCCCGGCTGTCGAAGCCGCCGCGCGCGGCGTCCCTGTAGCGGAGCCGACCTCCCCCCAATGAGCGACCTGACCGAAGCCGCCGTCCTCGCCGCCCTTAGCACTGTCCAAGAACCGGAACTTGGCGGGGACCTCGTCACCCGGAACATGGTCCGAAATCTTGTGGTCAGCGGGAGCGACGTCTCGTTCACCGTGGAGCTGACAACGCCCGCCTGTCCGCTCAAGGACCAGATTGAGGGGGAGATCCGCAAGGCGCTTGCGCCGGTTGGCGCAACGGCCATCACCATCAACTGGGATGCGGCCGTGCGCCGCTCCAACCCGCGCGCGCCCGAGCTGCTTGTGCCCGGCGTCAAGAACATCATCGCCGTCGCATCCGGCAAGGGCGGCGTTGGCAAGAGCACCGTCTCGGTCAACCTTGCCGTGGCCCTGGCCAAGGCCGGCGCCACCGTGGGCCTGCTGGACGCGGACATCACGGGCCCCAACATCCCGATGATGCTGGGGATCGAGGGCCAGCCGGTCAGCAGCCCCAACAACAAGATCCTGCCGCTTGAGCGCCATGGCGTGAAGGCCATCTCCATCCAGTTCTTCGTCCCGGAGGGCCAGCCCATCGTGTGGCGCGGCCCGCTCATCGGCGGCGCCATCTCGCAGTTCCTGCGCGACGTGGAGTGGGGCGAGCTTGACTACCTCGTCGTGGACCTGCCGCCCGGCACCTCAGACGCGCAGCTGACGCTCGCACAGGCCGTGCCAATCAGCGGCGTGGTGCTGGTGACCACGCCGCAGGACGTTGCGCTGGCCGATGTGGCCAAGGCGCTCGCGATGCTCCGGCGTTTGAACGTGCCTATCGTTGGGCTCGTGGAGAACATGAGCGCGTTTGTGTGCCCGCACTGCGGCGACACCACCGAGATCTTTGGGCGTGGCGGCGGCGAGCGCTTCGCCAAGGAGCAGGGGCTCGACTTCCTGGGCAAGATCCCGCTGGACATCACGGTGCGCCAGGGCGGCGACGCGGGCGTGCCCGCGGTTGCCCAGCGCGAGCCGGGGCCTGCGGCTGTTGCCCTCGAGGTGATGGCCGGGCTGGTTGCGGCACGGATGTCCGTGCGCGCGGCCAACTCCGGAGGACCGGTTCTGACGCTGAGCTGATCGGGGAGGGGTGG
>CAIYHO010000234.1 GCA_903925955.1 uncultured Chloroflexota bacterium | reverse complement strand
GATGGCTGGGATGACCCGATGGCCGGCGTCAACACCTGGGGCATCTGCTCCCTTGCCAACGACGGCTATCCGTACCTGCTGTGGCAGTTCCCGTCTGACCCGTGCACGCCGCCGCCCACCCCGTCGCCGACCGTGGCCCCCCCCCCGTCGCCCACGCCCGAGCCCGCCCCGGTCGCCGGCTTCGGCGTCAGCGGTGCGGAGGGCGAGGCGCCCTTCCTGGTGGACTTCACCGACCAGAGCACCGGCGACATCACCGAGTGGGCGTGGGACTTCGGCGACGGCGACAGCTCCACCGAGCAGAGCCCGTCCCACACGTTCCTCGCCGCGGGCGACTACACGGTCCGCCTAACCGTCACCGGCCCGGGCGGCTCCGACTTCCACGAGCGCTCGATCAAGGTGAACGCCCCTGCGCCGACGCCGAGCCCCACTGAGGCCCCGACGCCGTCGCCGACCGTCGCACCCACGCCATCGCCGACGCCCAGCCCGACCCCGGATCCGACCCCGTCGCCCACGCCGTCCCCGACGCCTGTCCCGACCCCCACCCCGACGCCGTCCCCCACGCCGAGTCCAACCCCGGTTCCCGCGCCGGTAGCCGGCTTCGGCATCAGCGGCGGCCAAGGCACAGCGCCCTTCACCGTCGATTTCACCGACCAGTCCACCGGCCAGATCACCGACTGGGCCTGGGACTTCGGCGACGGCGTCAGCGCCCCGTTATGGAACACGGCCTCACCGAGTACGCCATCCCACGACACGTCTCACACATACCTGGCTGCTGGCGTCTTCACCGTCCGCCTGACCGTCACCGGCCCCGGCGGCTCGGACTTCCACGAGCGGCAGATCACGGTGGATGCGCCCGCCCCGACCCCGACCCCGTCGCCGGATCCCACGCCGGATCCGACCCCGAGCCCGTCCCCGACGCCTGATCCCACGCCGAGCCCGTCGCCGTCGCCGACGCCCAGCCCCACGCCGTCGCCGACGCCCAGCCCGACCCCGAGCCCCACGCCGTCGCCGACGCCCAGCCCCACGCCGTCGCCGACGCCCAGCCCCACCCCGACACCCAGCCCAACCCCGGTTCCCGCTCCGGTAGCCGGCTTCGGCATCAGCGGCGGCCAAGGTGAGGCGCCGTTCTCCGTTGACTTCACCGACCAGTCCACCGGCGACATCACGTCATGGGCCTGGGACTTCGGGGACACCGGCAACTCCACCGACCAGAACCCCCCGCACACGTTCCTGACCCAGGGCTCCTACACCGTCCGCCTGACGGTCACCGGCCCCGGCGGCTCCGACTGGCACGAGCGGTCGATCACGGTCGACGCCCCCGCGCCGACCCCGTCGCCGACCCCGAGCCCCACGCCGTCGCCGACGCCCAGCCCGACCCCGAGCCCCACGCCGTCGCCGACGCCCAGCCCCACGCCGAGCGCATCGTCCGCTGCCGCCGTCACGACGACGCAGACCGTCGACCAGCCCGGCAGCCCCCTCCGCGTCACTGGCTCCGGTTTCAAGCCCGGGGCGCCAGTCCAGATCACCTTCATCGATGGTGACGGCACCGAATACGACATGGGCATCTTCGACGCCGACGGTACGGGCGGCATCCATCTGGATCTAGTGATCCCAATTGGGGCAACCCCTGGTCCGTCCCGCATCGAGGCTGCCGGCACTGACAGCCAGGGCGGCGAGGTGCTTGCCGAGGCTGTCCTGACGCTTGTCGAGATCACGATGCCCCCGACCGACAACGTGGGCACGCCAGCTAGTGGCAGCAGCCCGGCCAGCTTTGGTCAGCTGCTCGTCATGCTCACCGCGCTCATCCTGTTGATCCTCGGCATCCGGCCGCCGCGCCGGCGCACCGAACGCCGCTGAGGCTACGGCCGCACGTAGACAACAAGGCCCCAGCCCATCGGGTTGGGGCCTTGAACACTGAGAGAGCCCGGATACGCACTAGGGCGGCCCGGCGGCGTACCCCTCAGGCGTCCTCGAGAATCTCCCATCCGCGGCTGACGCCCTCGCGGCGGAGCGCGGCATCCGGCGCCACGGCAACGCTGCGTGTGGCCAGCCGCAGGAGCGGGATGTCCGCAACGCTGTCGCCAAACGCGGCCAGCACCTCGCCGTCACCGGCCAGGGCGCGGACCGCTGCCGCCTTTGCCTCGCCGCTCTGGACCTCCGCGCCCAGCGCACCTGTGACACGCCCGTCGCCCACGATGAGTGGCGTCCCCAGCACCACGTCCGCGCCAATCCGCCGCCCAAAGGAGTCGCCCACTTCCTGGTAGGCGCCGGTGGCCAGGACGAGCCGCACGCCCGGTGCCGCCTTGCGCGCTGCAGCCACGGCGGCCGCCACGGCATCCACGGCGGCTTGGCGCCGCGCGGGCCAGAGGTATGACTCGGTGACCCAGTCGCCCATGTCTTGGAGCCTCGCCGCCGGAAGGTCCCGCAGCAGGCGCGCCTGATCCACAAGCCATCGGGCGCGGAAGGCCTCCACGTCGGCAAGGCCCGCCTTGACCAGCGCCACGCGCGGCAGCCTGACGGTGACAAAGCGGCGCGCAGCCGGGGAGGGATGGTTCTCGCGGATCCAGGCCAGCACGCCGCGCCAGGTTTCCACCGCGGCCAGGGTGCCGTCCATGTCGCTCACGACGATGGGGTCATTCACGCGCCGGACTCTACCAGCCGAGGCCAACCGGCCACGCCCCCGTCGCCCGGCGCCCGGCGCCACCAACTATCGTGATGACGCACCCGGCCACAGCCCGGCACGGCCCAGAGGAGCAACGGATGAGTGGCGGCGCGGCCGATCTCTGGCCCGATGAGGCCATCAACGCCATCCACGAGGCGTCCCTCACGGTCCTTGCGCGTATCGGGATCCTTGTGGAGTCGCCCGCCGCCCGCGAGATCCTGCTGGCCGCCGGCTGCACGGCCAGCACCTCGGGCAACGGCAACCGGGTCCTGATGCCCGCGGCCGTGGTGATGGACGCCGTTGCCGCTTGCCGCCCCCGCTTCACGCTGGTTGCGCGGGACGACGCGCGGTCCATCCCGGTGGACGCGGATCCCGGGCCCACGTTTGTCCACAACATGGGCGGCGCCCGCGACATGGTGGACCCGCGTACGGGTGTTGGCCGCCGCGCCACCATGGCCGACCAGGTCCGCCTGACCCGCGTCATGCACAACATGGTCAACCTGCACAGCGTGACGTCGCTGGTCCAGCCTGACGACGTCCCGCACCCGCTTGAGCCCCTTTACTCGTATCTGGTGCTGGCCCACGAGACCGACAAGCCGCTGGGTGGCCCCGGCATCTCGCACGCCTTCCAAGCCCACGCGCTGCGGCGGATGGCAACCGCGGTGACTGGCGCCGACGGGTTTGGCGGCCGGTATCCCGTGGATCTGGCCTTCTCGCCGGTGAGCCCGCTACAGCTGGGCGCCGACGTGACCGATGCGCTGATCGCCACGGTCCGCGCCGGGCATGTGGCCGTGGAGATCCTGCCCTGCCCGGCGGCCGGGACCACCGCGCCCGGGTCCATGTCGGCAGCCGTTGCCACGCAGAACGCCGAAGTGTTGGCAGGCGTTGTCCTGGTCCAGGCCGTGGCGCCGGGGACCCCCGTGTACTACGGGCCGCGCCTCTCGTCGATCAACCCGCGGACCGGCATCGTCACCTCGGGGCCGCCGGAGACCGGCGTTGCCTCAATCGCCGCCACGCTGCTTGCCCGACGCTACGGTCTGGCGTGCGACTGCTACGGCCCAACATCGGACTCCGTTGTCATCGACACGCAGTTTGGCTACGAGCACATGGCCAACGCGCTGCTGGGCCTGGCGGCTCGGCCGCGGTTCCTCTCTGGCCCCGGTGAGAACCAGAGCGGCAGCGGCGGGTCGCTTGAAGCGCTGGTGATTGACGACGAAATCCTCAACTACGCGTTCTACGCCCACACCCCGCGCCCATGGGACGCGGCTGCGCTGGACATCGACGCGATTGTCGAGGGGGTCGAGTCCTCGTTTGGCTTCCTGGCCACCACGCACACGCGCACCTATTTGCGCAGCGACTTTGTCCGGCCGCTGCTGAGCTATCGCGGCGGGATGGGCGAATGGCAGGCGTCGGGCCGCACGGGGCTGGTGGATCTGGCAACGGAGCGCGCTGCCGCATACGTTGCCAAGCCGCCCGTTGGCCTGCCGGACGACGTGCTGGCTGAGCTGTGCGCGGTGATTGACGAGACCGCGCGCGCGATTGGCCTCGACGCCTGGCCGGATCCGCGGCAGCTGCTGACGGCGGACTGACGCGACAACGCATCGGCCCGGGCGAAGCCCGCTTGGCCGAATTTGGGACAGGTTGACCTTGTCGCGGCATGCGCGCCGCGCGACGATCGGCCCATGATGAGGGTTGGCCGCAGATACGGGCTCGGAAGTCTCTTTGGCAAGACCCTGCGTGACTCGAGCTGGGCGGCCCTCGTCGTGTTTGGGCTGCTTGCGCTGTTTGTGGTGGCTGGCGGCTGGGTGATGACCGACACGTACGGGTCGCCCGAAGCCCGACGCGATCTGGCGGCCATGGCCATGGGTCTGCCGCCGGAACTCCGCGGCGTCTACGGCAGCCCGGTCAACGTTGGGACGCTGGGCGGCTTCATCTCCTGGCACTACGGGGCGGATATCGCGCTGCTGGTGGGTCTGTGGTCCATCCTGGCGCTCTCGGGCACGCTTGCCACGGAGGCGTCGCGCGGCAGCCTTGACGTGCTGGCGACAACCGCTCGTTCCCGCAGCGCCATCGCCGTGCAGAAGACGCTGGCGCATGTGGCCGCGATGCTGGTTGCGATGACCGGGGTGGCCGCCGTCGCCTGGGTCACGGGCGTGGTGTTTGGCACGGAGCCGGGCGACGCGATCCCGCTTGACGCCGCGGCAGGCTTTGCCATCGGGACTGCCGCACGGGGACTCGTCGCCGGGTCCATCGCGTTTGCCCTTGCGCCGCTGCTGGGCCGTGGCGCCTCAGCGGGCATCGCGGGCGTGGCGCTGCTGGGCGGCTACCTCACCTACGGGTACAGGACGGTGGTGCCGCTGTTTGACACCCTCGCCGGCTTCTCGTGGTTCTCGTGGCTTGCGGGCCACATCCCGCTCGCTGGTGCGGTTGACTGGGGCGGTGTCGCAATCACGGCCGCGGTCACCGTGGCGTTCCTGGCCGCCGGCATCGCCCTGTTCGCCCGACGCGACATCGGGGTGACCCTGCCGCTGCCGTCGCCGCGGTTGCCCGCGGGGCTGATTGGCGTGGGTGGACCCGCGGGCCGGGCGTTTGGCGAGGCGCTGCCGTCTGCCGTGTGGTGGGGGATCGGCTGTGCGGTCTATGGCGCCGTGCTGGCGGTCACCTCCACCTCGCTGCTGGACATGCTCACCAGCAGCCCCACGCTCTCGGCGCTCTACAGCTCGCTCTTCCCCGGCATCGACGTCACCACCCCAGCGGGCTTCCTCCAGCTGGCGTTTGTGGATTTTGGGTTCATCCTCATTGGCCTCGCGGCCGCGATGTTCGTGGCGGGTCGCTGGTCTGACGAATCCGCGGGTCGGCTGGAGGGGCTGCTGGCCGCTCCCCTGACCAGGGTCCGCTGGGCGTTGGCCAGCGGGGTGGCGGCCACCGTGGCGGTTGTGGTGGTTATGGCCCTGCTGGTGGCAGCGGTTGGCGTCGGACTGGCATCGGCAGGCCAGGATCCGCGGCCCGCCATGACCGGGACGCTGGTGCTTGGCATCTACGGAGCCGCCGTGGTGGGGGTGGGCATGGCGGCTGGCGGCTTGGCCGGACCTGCGAGTGCGGCACCGGTTGCGGCGGCCTTCACGATTGGGACGTTCCTGCTGGACACGCTGGCGCCGGTGCTGCGCCTGCCCGACTGGGTGGCCCAATTGGCGCTGACCACCCATCTTGGGGAGCCGCTGGTTGGGCGCTGGGACGCCGTGGGGCTGGCGGCGTGCGCAATGCTGGCCGTGGGCGGCATGGCGATTGGGGCGGTGGGGCTGCGGCGGCGGGACATCGCGTGCTGAGGCTGGCCGCGGCGGGCACCCTGGCCAACAACCTAGGTGAGGACCGGTCCGCCAAACTGCAGCGTCCGGAACGCCCACACCTGCGCCCCGGGCGTGCGCCATGCGCCCGGCGGCAGACCGGCTTTGCGGCAGCAGATGTCAAGCATCTCTTCGCGTCCGCCCGGGACGTCGTGGGCCACCTCGGGGAGCAGGAGCCCGCGCCTGCCGCCGCGCTGGACGATGACGCCGTCCGTGCCCAGCCGCCAGGCCATTGGGTCCGCCAGCAGGACCGACGGTCCCAGGATGGACACATCGATATGCATGTCTGCAAGTTCGCTCGCGCGCACGCGGTCAAATCGGGGGTCTTCGCGCGCGGCCCAGCCCGCGGCATCCACCACCGAGGCCCACATCGCGCTCCCCGGGTCCAGATTGCCAACGCATCCGCGCAGTTCGCCGCGAATGGTGAGCGTGACGAAGGCGCCCGACGGCGCGTCTGGGCGCGGACCCGCAGCAATCTCGGCGCGCAGGTCAGCGTCGGAGCGTGCGCCTGCAGCCACCGCCACGGCAAGACGGGCGAGTTGCAGCAGGCGCGCTTGGTCTGCCGGGGGAACCTCCACAGGCGGCGGCAGCCCTCGTGGGTCAAGCGGCGCGGGCACAGGCACAGGCTCTGGAACGGTCATCGCAGTTGCCTCCGATGGGCATGATCCGGTGCGCTTGGGACGGAGGCAAGGGACCCTCGACACGATTTCGGGCCCCGCGGCCCTCACGGACGAGCAGCGGGTGCCCGACACTCGCGTGACAACGATGCAGCTGTTCAACCGCGCCCCAGCTTCGCCCACGGCCCCCGTCAAGCCGGGTGTCCGTGCGCTTCTCGCCGACGCGCAGCCCGACGGCAGCGTCCGCTGCAACGCCTGCGCCCATCGGTGCCTGGTCCGGAGCGGCCGCACGGGGATCTGCGGTGTCCGCGTGAACACCGCGGGCGAATTGTGGAGTCTGGCGTATGGGGCGGTGGCCGCAGCCGCGCTTGACCCCATCGAGAAGAAGCCCCTGTTCCACGTGGACCCGGGCAGCACGGCCTACTCCATCTCAACCCTGGGCTGCCCGTTCCACTGCGTCTTCTGCCAGAACTGGGAGATTGCGCAGGGGCCGCGTCTGGGTCTGGACATCCCGCTTCGCCCCATGTCGCCGGAGCAGGTGGTGGCGGAGGCCCGCCGGTCGGGCGCGCGCTCTATCGCCTGTACGTACGTGGAGCCCACGGTCTTCCTTGAGTACGCGCTGGACATTGGCGAGCTTGCGCGCGCTGCCGGTCTGCGCATGCTGTTCATCACGGACGGGTACGCCACACCAGAGGCTGTGGGCCTGCTGGGCGGCGTGCTGGATGCCGCCAACGTGGACCTGAAGAGCTTTGACGACGCGTTCTACCGCAAACTCTGCGGAGCGCGGCTGGCGCCGGTCCTTGAGGCCATCGAGGCCTATCGGCGCGCCGGCGTCTGGCTGGAGATCACCACCTTGATCATTCCCGGTGCCAACGACGACGAGGCGCAGCTGCGCGATCTCGCCGGCTGGATTGTGGAGCGGCTTGGCCCGGGCACCCCGTGGCACATCAGCCGCTTCCACCCGGACTACCGGATGCGGGACGTTGTGGCCACGCCCGCTGCCACCCTGCTGCGGGCGGCCGAGATTGGCCGTGAGGCCGGGCTGCACCACGTGTACGTTGGCAACGCGCCCGCGCTTGGCCTTGAGGACACCCGCTGCCCCGGCTGTTCGCGCGTGCTGGTGGAGCGCAACGGGTACCAGGTGCGGTCACATCTGGCGGCCGCCGGAGCATGTCCGGGTTGCGGCCGGCTGCTTGAGGGGCTGTTTACGGGGGTGCCGACATGAGCGGTTTGCGGGTTCGCCAGCCTGCCGTATCGGGCTCGTTCTATCCGTCATCGCCTGCGCGGTGCGGCGAGCTTGCGGCTGCGCTGTTTGCGGCTGCCGGGCAGTTGCCGCTGTCGGGGCCGGATGTGCCTGCAGGGATGCCCGCCGGGATCCTGGTGCCGCACGCGGGCCTTGTGTATTCCGGGGTGACCGCGGCTGCCGCGTGGCGGACGCTGGGGGCTGCGCCCGATACCGAGCCGGAGGCCGATGCGGGCGAGCCGGGCGCCGATGCTGCCGCCGCTGCTGCCGACGGGCGCGGCGGGCCCTTGACCGTGGTGATCCTGGGCACCAACCACGTGAGCCGCCGCCTGCGCGGGATTGCCGTGTGGGACGAGGCCGCCTGGGCTATCCCGGGTGGCGAAGTGGCCGTGAACCGGGCCCTCGCTGGCGAGATCGCGGCGCTGGGTCGCCCGTTTGGCGTGGACCCTGCGGCGCACGAGGGCGAGCACTCCATCGAGGTGCAGTTGCCCCTGCTTGCCGCCATTGCGCCGGGGGCGCTGATCGTGCCGCTGGCCGTGTCAGCCGGGACCGGCGACGAGGCGATTGAGGCTGGGGACCTGCTGGGCCGGCTGCTGGCCGATCGCCGGGACGCGGGCGAGCGGATTGTGCTTGCGGTGAGCTCCGACATGGCGCACTACCCGGCTGCCGCGGCCTGCGAGCGCGCAACGGAGCGTCTGCTGCCGCTGATCCTGGCCACGCATGCCGCGGGGCTTGCCGCGGCTGAGACGGCGCTGATCGCCTCGGGCGTTGAGGGGCTGTCCTGCGGCATGTGCGGGATTGAGCCCGCGGTCACGGGGATGGCGGCACTTCGGGCGATGGATGCCACGCGCGCGTCGGTCCTGGCGGCTTCCACCTCGGCCGATGCCGGCGGTCCGGCTGATCAGGCGGTGGGGTACCTCGCAGTGCGGTTTGACCAGCCCGCGTACTGACCCGCGTACTGCCCCGCGGATCTGACCCGCCCCGCGGATCTGACCCGCCGCCCCGCCCCGCGGATCTGACCCAGCCCAGACTCAGGGAAGCGGTGCCCGTGCGGCGTCTGCGCCCCGAAGTGGGGTTCGGGCGTGCGGACCGTGCAGGCGGGATCGCCGCCTGAGTCTGGCGTGGGTCAGCGGGCAGATCTGGCGCCGGCCGCCCCGCCCCGCGGTGACCCGCCGCCCCGCGCCCCGGCTGCCCCGCGGATCTGACCCGCCGCCCCGCCCCGCGGATCTGACCCAGCCCAGACTCAGGGAAGCGGTGCCCGTGCGGCGTCTGCGCCCGAAAGATCG
>CAIYHO010000233.1 GCA_903925955.1 uncultured Chloroflexota bacterium | reverse complement strand
GTCGTTCTCGGCAAGACCATCCTCAATGGAAACAATGGGATACTTCTCGATCCAGCGCTGGTAAATTTCAATCATCTCCTCGCTGGTCTTTTTTCCCTGCCCTGACTTGGTCAAATCATAGGTGTTATTCTCATAGAAAGAACTCGCTGCAGGGTCCAGGGCGATGGCAATGTCCTTTCCGGGATCGAACCCGGCGGTCTCAATGGCCTGAAGCATGCCGAACGACGCGCCGTCGCCCATGCCGAACACGATGTCCGCGCCGCCGGAGATGACGGTCTCGGTCACGCGCTTGCCGCCCGCGGCGTCGCCGTAGCCGGCCTGGCCAACCTGCGCCTGCAGGAACTTGATGGCGGGGTTGACGGACTTGGCGCCGGCGACGAAGCCGCCAGCCTGCTTGTGCCAGTTGGTGTCGTCAGCGGAGATGACGATGCCGAGCGTGCCGGTCTTCGTCACCTTGGCGGCGAGGACGCCTGCAAGGTAGGCGCCGTTCTGGCTGTTGGTCTCAATGTCGGCGACGAGGCCGGGCTTGGTGGCCGACGGGACGTCGTAGACGATGACCGGGATGCCCTTGGTGGCCGCGAACTGCGGGGCCGCGGTGTTGTAGCCGCTGGCCTGGGCGATGATGAACTGCGCGCCGCCGTCGGCGAGCTGGTTCAGGATCGGCCCGGGATCGTCGTAGCCAGCGCCGTCAGCAACTTCGATCTGGGCGCCGATGGCCGCTGCGGCGGCCTTGGCCCCCTCAACGCCCTGCTGGTTCCAGCCGTAGTCGTTGGCCTTCTCAGGCGAGACGATGCCGATCTTGGTGACCTTGTTCGCAACGCTCGGGACGGGCGTCGCGGTTGCCGGGGCTGCCGTGACGGCAGCCGTCGGCGCCGCTGTTACAGGGGCTGCCGTGGGCGCGGGGGTCGCGCTGGCGCCACAGGCGGAGAGGATGATCGAGATGACGCCCAGGCCCGCGGCCAGGCTCGTCAGCCTCGAGCGGCTCGTTCGCTCGTGCATTGTGTTTCTCCTCCTCCAGGATTGGTGAGTTCGCAGCTATCGGCGACCGCGACAAGGGTCGCCAGACCCAGGGTCCTCGGTCGTCTTACCTACGCAACCTCCAGCCACTCAACATCTGCGCGATCTGTGCTTCCCGGGCAGCAATTGGCCGGGTATCGTGATGGCGCAGGCCGTAGTATGTTGCTACTCATGTTGACAGTCAACACGAGATTCTGTAGGGCGTGTGCGCACCAGCCGCAAGGGGCGGACAACCGGAGGGCGCACCTGATGGAGATAGGGGAAGCAGATGGCGGGCCGCTTCGATAACCAGACTCTCTGGGAGCGCGTGTACCTCCATTTGCGCCAGGAAATCCTCGAGCTGCGGATTGCGCCAGGCACCCTTCTGATGGAGGTTCCCCTCGCGGAAACGCTCGGCGTCAGCCGCGGGCCCCTTCGCGAGGCGCTTGGCCGGCTGGCATCCGAGGGACTTGTCACCATCACGCCCAGGCGGGGCGCCGTTGTCACGTCCCTCACCAAGAGCGACTTCCTCGACGCCTATCAGGTGCGTGAGGCCCTCGAGGCGCTCGCCGTCCGGCTCGCCGTGCCGCGCCTGTCTGCCGCGGACTTTGCGGAGTTTGACCGGCTGATGGGCATCATGGCCGAGGCCGCGGCTTCCCATGACGCAACGCGGTTCTTTGACGCGAACTCAGACTTCCACGAGGCGTTCGTCGTGGCCGCCGGGAACGCGAAGAACCTTGAGATGTATCGCCTGCTCATCGGCCAGATGGGCCCGTATCGACGGCCGTCGGCCTCGCTCCGCGGCAGCCTCGAGGTCTCGATCGCCGAGCACGGCGACATCTTGGCTGCGGCCCGCGCCGGCGACACGGACAGGACCATCGAGTTGGTGCTTCACCACATCGGCGTGCCGCAGAAGCGGCTGATGGCAATCAGCGACGAGGAGTTCCTCAGCGCCAGCCGGCCCTCCACGGAGAGCACCAGCGGCATCGGAACGCTGCCCGGCACGCCGGGATCTCACGCCAAGCTGTAGCGCCTCGCCCAACGGCGGCGGCGGTCAGCCTTTGCTCGTCTCCCCAAACAGGTGACCGCCGGCGCGGTTGTACGCATCGCGTGCCTCGGCATCACGGCCGAGCAGCTGGAGGGCATCGCCTTCCACGAGCGCTAGGCGCGGGTCGTAGGATGGCGCGTCAAGCTGCACGAGGACGTAGGCGGCGGTTGAGGGGTCAATGCGCAGGGCGAGTCCAAACAGCAGCGAAGCTTGGTCGATCCTGCCGTTCTGGATGGCGGCCGCGGCCGCCGCAATCGCGTTGTCCGCCGGCGACGGCGCTGGCATTGCGGCCTCTGCCTCGGCCTCTGCTGCCTGGGCGGCAACCCCATCCTCGTCTGCGGCAACCGCTTCGGGCTCAGGGTCCGGATCGGGCTCGGCCTCAAAGACCGGCTCGGGCTCGGCCTCAAAGACCGGCTCGGGCTCGGCCTCAAAGACCGGCTCGGGCTCGGCGTCCGGCGCCGCTTCCGGCTCGGGCACGCGCGGCGCGGCCAAACCCATGAGCTCAGGGTCCCCGGTGGCGGCGAGATCGTCGGCGGCGTCGGCGAGAGGCGCAGCAGGCAGCGACCCGTCGGGCCAGATGCGCCCGCTGGGCATGCCGGCAAAGACGGACTCCAACCCTTCGCCCGCAAGCTCCACGGCTCGCAGCGCCAGGCGACGCGCCTCGGTTGGGCGACCGCTGGTTGCATATCCCTCGGCGGCAATGACAAGCGCCAGCAACGGCTCCTGCCCCCGGGCGAGGAGCGCAACGGCGGCTTCAGTAGCGCCGACAAGGTCGCCGGACCGCCAGCGGACCTCGGCAAGGTCCAGGAGCGCCTGTTCATCAAGGCGACCTCGGCCAGCGAATGCCTCCAACTCCGCGCGGGCGAGGGCGTGCTGACCCATGCGCAGGTGCAGCGACGCCACCCGGAGCGACGGCGAACGGCCGCCGGGCGCGAGCGCCTCGTGAACGGCAGCGTCAGCTGCCGCCTGTGGCTCAGCCTCAAGCTCGGGCTTGGCAACCGGCTCGGGCTCGGGCTCGGGCTCGGCAACCGGCTCGGGCTCGGGCTCGGGTTCGGGTTCGGGGACACGCTCGGCAACCGGCTCGGGGGCCGGCTCGACCGTCACGTCCGCATCGGCCTCCGGCTCCGCGCTGGTCATGTCGGCACTGGCCGGGACTCCAAGCTCCTCGTGCGGGAACAGCCCATCGTCCGGATCCGGGGAGCCGTTGCGCTGGCTCACCGCGGCAACCGCAGGTGGCGGTCAACGGCCCGAAGGTGACGCGCCGGGGCAACCACTGCCATCCGAAGCCCCTCGTCAACAATGATCCCACGAGCCACCCGCAGGATCTCGTCGGATGTCACGCCCTCCACGGCGGCGATGGCCTCGTCCAGGTTGAGGACCCGCTCGTTGAGCGCCTCCTGGCCGCCCACCCACGATGCGAGGTGTCGCGTGTCATCCATGCGCAGCTCAAGCCCGCCCGCGATGTACGCCTTGGCCTTGGCCAGCTCTTCGGCCGGTACCGGATCCTGCGTCATGCGCCCAAGTTCAGCGAGGATGGCCTCGATGGCGGCCGGCAGCTTTGTAGGATCAACGCCCGCGGAGATCTCCAGGGCGCCAGTATCCGCATACTCCACCAGCCCGGAGCTGACGTCGTAGGCCAGCCCCTTCTCCTCGCGGACACCCAGGAACAGCCGTGACGACATGCCGTCGCCCAGGACGGCGTTCAGCACGGAGAGCGTCCACGTGTCGGGGTGATCGCGGCGGTACGCGGGCAGACCAATGGCCAGCTGTGCCTGCGCGGTGTCGCGCTTGCCGGTGAGGACACGCGGCCCCGCGGGAAGGACCGGCGCAGGCGCATAGCAGCTGGGAGCACCGGCCCCTGCGCCAAACGCTTCGGCCACCAGGGCAACGGCCTCCTCGTGGGCGATGTCCCCGGCGATTGCCACCACGGTGTTGCCGGGGCGGTAGTTGGCCTCCCAGAACTCGTGGATGGCCGACGCGGGCAGT
>CAIYHO010000232.1 GCA_903925955.1 uncultured Chloroflexota bacterium | reverse complement strand
GTCAACGGCGAGGTTGTGGGCGCCATCCTGTTGTACAGCTCCATCAATCACACATGGTCCAAGGCTGATCGCGAGCTGGGCGCGCTGTTCGCCCGGCAACTTGGGTCAATCGTGTCAGGGTCGCTCCTGCTTGCAGACGCCAGATCGGACGCTGCACGCCTCAAGGCGGTGCAGGTGCTGTCGTGGCGCCTCAACCGGATCCAGGGCGTGGACGCCATCGGCGAGGCAATCGTCGCCGAGGCGGACCAGCTGATCGCCCACGACACCATCAGGGTCTATCGGGTTGACACCGCCAGCGGGATGTGTGAGCCCATCGCCTTCCAGGGCGAGTTCCTCGGCATTGGGCGTCCGTCGATTGATCAGCTGCGCGTACCTATAGGCACGGGGATCACCGGCTGGGTGGCCGCGCACAACCAGGCGGTCCGCTTGGCGGATGCCCGTCGCGACAGCCGCGGCCAACAGGTTGGCAACCCGCGCGGGGCAGAGTCGATGCTGGCGGTGCCCATGGCGTGGGAGTCAAGTGTGCTGGGCGTGATCGTGGTGTCGCGTGACGGCTACGACCACTTCAGCGACGGCGACCAGAGGATGCTCGAGGTCTTTGCAGGCTATGCGGCGCAGTCCATCGCAAGCACCGAGGCGTTTGCAGAACTGGAGCAGCAGCGCCTGGAGTTGGCCAACCGCCTCGAGCGCCAGCACCGGCTGCTTGAGATCAGCGAGCGGCTCCTGGCAACCCTTGAGCCCACAAGCGTCCTGGACCAAATCGCCGACTCTCTCGGGGCGCTCATCGCGTTTGACTCGCTGGCCATCTTCCGCCTCGACCATGCGGGCGGCGTCCGGCGCGCGCTTGTCGTCCGCGACCCAGACGCCGACGCCATCAGGGAGCACACCCCGCCTATTGATGCGGGGATCAACGGCTGGGCGTTGGCCCACGGTGAGGCGGTCCTGGTCAATGACGCACAGGACGATCCGCGCGCGATCCAGATCCCCGGGACACCAGTCAGCCCTGAGTCGCTGATCGTCTGCCCGCTCATGGCGGACGGAGTAGCCGTGGGCACGCTGAACGTTGCACGCATGGGCGCTGATCGGCGCCGGTTCTCCGCCGACGAGTTTGAGCTTGCCCGCCTCTTCGCCACCCAGGCGTCAATTGCCATGCGCAACGCGGAGACGCACGGCGCGGCGGTGGTGGCCGCGGAGCACGATCCGCTGACGGGTCTGCGCAATCAGGGCTCGTTTGAGCACGACCTGGCGTCCACCGTGGACCGCGGTCAGGCG
Source organism: uncultured Chloroflexota bacterium (assembly GCA_903925955.1). Lineage (GTDB taxonomy): Bacteria > Chloroflexota > Limnocylindria > Limnocylindrales > CSP1-4 > CAIXZV01. The sequence goes on along the minus strand of CAIYHO010000232.1, from coordinate 10,330 downwards.
TTTGCGCTGCTCGAGCTGGACCTCGACCACTTCAAGTCCTTCAACGATCCGCCCTACGGCCTTGGCCATCCAGCCGGCGACGCCCTGTTGCAGCGCATCGCCACAGCGCTGCGGGACACGGTGCGCGGAAGCGACCTCGTGTATCGCACAGGCGGTGACGAGTTCTGGCTGATCGTGCCGGGGGCAAACCGCGCCACTGCCGAGGAGATTGCCGGGCGCATCAAGGCGGCGGTGCTGCGCGCCGGCGTTGCGGACGCCCCGGTGGTCAGCGCAAGCGTGGGCATCGCCATCTACCCAGACGATGCGGCAACGACGGCTGACTTGCAGGCGCGCGCTGACGAGGCGATGTACGCCGTCAAGAACGCCAAACGCTGAGTGCTTAGCGGCGCGACCCGCCAAACAGCCGAAGCATGAACAGGAACAGGTTCACGAAGTCCAGGTAGAGGTGGAGCGCCGCCACGATGGACGCCCGCTCAGCCGTTGAGGTGATCGCCGCGTACTGGCCGCTGGTGATCTTCTGGACGTCGTACGCGGTGAGGATGGTGAACAGCGCCACGCCCACCAGCGAGATCAGCCAGCCCAGCGGCGACGACGCCAGCAGCATGTTGACCACCATCGCCACGATCAGGCCGATGACGGCCATCGAGGCGATGCCGCCCAGACCGGACAGATCGCGCTTCGTGGTGATGCCGAAGACCGCCGCGCCGCCAAACATGGCCGCGCTGCTGATGAACGCAGCGGTGACGCTGGCGCCAGGGTAGTGCGAGACCACCACGCCGATCGTCAGGCCCATGGTCGCCGCGTAGATGAAGAACAGCCCAAGGCTGACCGTGGGCGAAACCTTGTTGATGGCCGCCTGGATCACGACGGCGAGAATGACCTGGCCGATGACCAGCGGCAGCACCAGCGTCGCAACGGAGGCGATCATGGCGGGGTTGGTGGCGACGAGGTACGTGACCGCTGCGGTGAGCGCAAGACCGGCGCCCATCCAGCCAAACGCCCCAATCAGGAGCTGCTGGACGAGTGCCGGAGCAGGGCGAACGCCCAGGCGGGACGGGTTGATCGGGTAGCTGTTCATGGCGTCACTCCTCCGTGGAGGTGCTTGCGCCGTTGCCGGCCACACGGCCGGTTCGGGCCTTGGTTGCTTCGCGGGCCTCGCCCTGTTCGGCGACGCGCGCGAGGATCCAGAGCAGGTCGGCGAGACGGTTGAGATAGGGCAGCAGGTGGCCGGCAGCAATCGCCGGATCGGTCTGGGCAAGCGTCACGCTGCGGCGCTCGGCGCGGCGCAGGATGGTGCGGGCCAGTTCCAGAGCAGCGGACGCGCGGGTCTCGCCCGGCACCACAAACTCTCGCGGCAGCTCGATGACGGACTCCATCTCGCGCAGGGTCGCGTCCATCGCGGCAAGCATGGCCGCGGAAACGCGACTCTCCCCGTCACGGCCCTTGCCGCGGTTCTCGGTCGAGGTTGCCAGCTCCGCGCCTACGACGAACAACTCGCGCTGGACGCGCAGGAGCAACTGGGGGAGACCGAGGAACGCGGGTGTCCGGGCGTGGGCACTGCCCACGTGGCCAAGCTCCGCTCGGGCAAGGCCAAGTGCCGCAACGGCTTCGTCAATCGTGCCGAATGCCTCGGTCCGCAGGTCATCCTTGTAGACGCGGTCGCCGCCAAACAGCAGCCCGGTGGTGCCGTCGTCGCCGCGGCCGGTTGCCACAGCGCTCTCGTAGTTGACGCGCTTCACCACATCAGGCCGGCGTCTTTGGGATCCCAACGCTCGGCGAGGAGGGTGACCTTGACGTCGTGGTCAACGACGCTCTCGGCCTGCTCCTTGACCTGCTGGATCATCGCGCCAGCGTATGGGCAGAAGGGGGTGGTGAGGATCATCTTGATCTCGGTGGAGTCCGGGCCGAGGATGATCTGGCGAATAAGCGCCAGCTCCACCACGTTCATCCCGATCTCGGGGTCCACGACGGCGCGAAGGCTGTCAAGGATGGCCAGCTCAGTTGCACGACGCTGGGCATCAAAAGCGGAATCGGCGGCGGGTGCGGACGCGGCCTCGGGCTGTTCAGTCATGGCTTGGAAATCCTAGCACCGCGCTGGGGATTACCCTGCGGCGGGGCTAGCGGGCGGTGACAACCCCGGCGATGCGGAGGCTGTCGGGCAGGCGAGCGGCTTCGTCCGCATCCAGCCCGGGGCCGGTCAGCGAGCCGTCAGCGGCGAAGAACTCCGCGTACTGCGCCTTGTGGGCGGCGGCGTACACGTAGACGTTTGCGATGCCCATGAGCTTGAGCTCCGGGTGGTCCTTGAGCAGGTCCGTGACCGTGAAGCCGTTGCGGCGCATCTCCAGCACCTGGCGCACGGTCAGACGGCTGCCGTAGCAGAACGGCTCGCCGTTGAGCACGAGCGGGTCTGACTTGACCCACTTGATCGTCATCGATGCGCTCCTAGATGCCCTTGTAGATGTCGGTGACGAGCTTGTTGCGCTTGCGCGCGTCGCCGGCAATCCCGCGGGTCCGGCGGAAGACGGCGACTGCTGCGTCCAGCGCATTGGTGGCCGGGACCATTTCCTCGTCCGAGAGCACGCCGCGGACCGCGGACCGAAGCCCTTCACACGCGGCGATCACATCGTCCATGGCCACCTTGCGGCGGCGGAAGACGGTGGCCGACTGATCTGCAAACTCGGCCAGCCAGTGGCTGTCGCCGCCGGCCACGCACAGCGCCAGACGCTCCAGCAGGACTTCGGTGTCCAGCAGCAGGTTGCGCAGGGCAACATCGTCCAAGCGGGCGCGGATATCGGGATCGTCCGCAATCGCCAGCTCGAGCGCTCGCGCGGCGAGACGCGCACGGCTGGCGCGAAGGCGATCTGCGGCGGCCGGGAACCCGGCCGTCAGGCTGCGCGGAGGCTCGCCAAGGGTGTTGTGGCTCACGAGGGCTGAGTCTACCGCTCCGCTGGGCAGGGTGCGTACCATTCAGGGCATGGAACAGCAGGCTGAACAGCACAATGATCGTCCGGGCGGCGAAGTCAGACGCCTCACGCGGGCGCCCGGTGAGCGGTATGCGGAGGTGGCGACGGCAGCCGCTCCCCTCCCAAGGCGGCTTCGCCTCCTGCGCGCAGTCGTCGCGTCAGCAGGCGCCGCGATCATTGTCTTGCTTCTGACTGGGATCGATATCGGGCTTGGACTGCTCGCTGTTGCGGCAGGAGCTGGCTGGCTTGTTGGGCTCCTGCTGGCTGGCGGGCCAGCTGGCCAGGGTGCAGACGCCGGCTCTCGGCGGGCGGTTGCTGCTGCGCTGGTTGCCGCTGCGGGGATGGGAGCGGGCCTCCTGGCCGATGGGGTCCGTGCGCTGACGCAGGGCGGCGTGCTTGCGCCATGGGCCTACGCGCTTGAGCGGTTTGGAGCCCTTGTGTTGGCGGTGCCCCTGGCTGCGGCGGTGGCCGGGGCATGGCGCGGCAGATGAGATCCCTGCATGCGGGCTTCCTGCTTGTGCCGGTTGCCGTCATCGCCGGCGCCGTGGTGCTGTTTGCCGCCCGAGGACCACAGACCGCGTCTGCATTCACGCTGACGGTGGGCGACTGCTTCAGCATGGCGGTTGGCGCCACCGTGGCCGACGTGAGCGTTGCACCCTGCACGTCGCCGCATGACGGCGAGGTGTTCTACATGCAAGACGATTCAACGACGCCGGTCTGGCCGGGCGTGGAGGAGTTCAGCAACCGTGTGGCGTCGCTGTGCGTGAACGGGGCGTTCCAGCCCTACACGGGTGCGCCGTACGGATCCCGGCCGGATCTGAAGGTGGCCTACTTCTTCCCGCCCGCCGATGCGTGGGCCAGCGGCCAGCGTCGCCTGACGTGCTACGTGGCCTTGTCGGATGGGTCGAAGGCGTCAGCGTCGGTGCGATCCGCGCCGTAACGCCGCAGCACGGCGCAGCGCGGCCCAGCGCGGCGACCAAGCTCAGCGACCAGCCCGGCGCCCGGCCGCCCCTGCGGCGCGCGTCCCGCCCGGCCCCCCGGCCGCCCCTGCGGCGCGCGCACCGATGAAGTCTTCATGGCTTCAGGCCTGCCGTGCGCCGAAGCATGAACTTGGCGTCGGTTTCGCGCGTTCCCGCGCACGTGATGCGCAAGATGATGAAGTCCTCATCCGTAGGGGCGCCGAGGAGGCGTTCCGGCCCCGGAAGCGCTCCCGCCTGAACGGCGCTCCGGACGGGGGGCGCGACACTCAGCGCTGGAGGCGCTCCGGCCGGGGGGCGCGGCGCTCACCTGCGCCATGGCCCTCGTGATCCGCGGCAGCGCGGCGAACTTCCTCGAGCCGACGCTGCATTTCAGGGTCCAGCGGGATGGTCCGTGGGGACGCTGCGGCCCCTGCATCGGACGCGCTGGCGTCAGGAACCTCGCCCATGCCCTGACCGGCGCCAATGCCGCCAGTTTCGCCCACGAACGGCATCGCCTGCCGGTCAACCGCATCAAGGCTCATGCGCAGCGCCGCGTTCTTTGCTGACGCCACGTCGCGCACGTAGGCATCGGTTTCGGCAGCCGTCATCGGCCGGCCGCGCACCGTTGCCTTTGGCTTGCCCACCATCAGCCAGGCAAGGTGGTAACGGTCCATGGTCCCCCACGCGGTTGCCAGGAGATCGTCGGACAGCTGGAGCCACGTCTGCAGCGCACCCAGCGACGGGGCAGCGTCAAGCCGCTCGCCCTCGGCGATGAGCTGGCGTGTGCGGAGGATGAGTTCGTCGCGGATCATCGCCGCCGAGTGTACCCGCGCGTCCGGACGCCCACGGCGCTAGGCTTCGCCCCGATGGTCCGCCTGATCCCCCACGACGTCCTGTTTGTCCATCCCGTCGCCGCGCTGCGCGCTTGGCTGGAAGCCAATCACGCCACGGCTCCCGAGCTCTGGGTGGGCGTGCGGCGGCGGGCCGATGATCCCGATGCGCCCGACTGGGGGGACATCGTTGACGAGTTGCTCTGCTTTGGCTGGATCGACTCGGTCCTGATGCCCTGCGAGGGCGGCCGGGCGATCCGGACCACGCCAAGGCGCAAGGGATCCATCTGGAGCGCCCGCAACGTGGCGCGCGTCGAGGCGCTGCGGGCCGAAGGGCGGATGCAGCCGGCGGGCGAGGCTGCCTTTGCGCTGCGGACGCCCGAGCGGACCGCAACCTACAGCTTCGAGGGCAACTGGGCGCTGGACACCGCGGCCGAGGCGGCGCTCCAAGCCGTGCCCGGCGCCTGGGAGTTCCACCAGCGACAGCCTCCAGGCTATCGACGGACCGCGGCGTACTGGGTGATGAGCGCAAAGAAGCCCGAGACGCGCGGGCGCCGGCTGGCGATCTTGGCCGCCGAGAGTGCGGCTGGCCGCCGCCCGGTGCAGATCACGGGCCAAGCACGCGAGCGGGCCGGCGCCGGGGCCGCTACGCCTGGGTGATGTACGCCTCTCGGTTGGCGCGGGCGCGCAGCGTCCACGGGCCGGGTTGGCCGTCGCCAACGAGTTGGCCGTCAAGGCGAACCACGGGCACAACGCCCGCCACCGATGCCGTGAGGAAGACCTCCTCGGCGGCCGCGAGGTCCGCACGAGTCAGCTGGCCCTCATGCGGCCGGAGGCCAACGCTTGCGGCCCAGCGAAGGATCCAGGACCGCGTGGTGCCGGCGAGGATGGCGCACGTGAGCGACGGGGTTGCCAGCTCCAGGACGCCATCGGCCGCACGGCGGATCAGGAAGACGTTGGCGCTGGTGGCCTCGGACAGGTGGCCGTCCACCGTGAAGAAGAGGGTGTCATCGGCACCGGCCCGCCGCGCCTCAAGCTTGGCGTAGACGTAGTCCGCGCGGGACGTGGTCTTGAGGGTCGCCAGCGGGTTGCCAGGGTCGCGCCGAACCCGGCTCGACACCGCCGAGATGCCGTGGGCGGGCGTGGTCCCGGGTGCCGCCGTGACGGGCCAGGCCTGGATCACGATGGTGGCGGTGAGGCGTTCGTCGGATGCGGGCAGCAGGCCCCGCGACATCCAGGGGCCGCGGGTGACGGTGATCCGGACGGATGCGTCGCCGTTTGGGCCGCCCAGGCCCTCCGCAGCGAGCAGGTTGTCGATGCCCGTAGCCAACCTGGTGTCCAGATCGTCTGGCAGCTCAATCGCCAGCCCGTCCGCGGAGCCACGCAGCCGGGCGGTGTGCTCGGCAAGCTCCGTGACCCGGCCGCCTGCCGCACGGAGCGTCTCAAAGACCCCGTCACCCAGCTGGAAGCCGCGGTCAAAGGCCGAGATGTGGCGCGCATCGGCCGCCAGCAGCACGCCGTCCACCCATGCCCAGCGGGGGGCTGCATTGCTCATGCTTCTATCTCCATAGCGCCAATTGACGAGAGGGGTCCGCGCGCCTTGGCGACCGTCTCGTCCCACTCTTCATCCGGGTCGCTCTGCCAAGTGATGCCGCCGCCAACGTGGATCGTGAGGCGCTGACCGTCTGCCACGAGGGTACGGATCAGGATGGACGAGCCCATCCGCCCATCCGCGCCAATCCACACGAGGCTCCCGCAGTAGGGCCCGCGGCGGACGGGTTCCAACTCCTCGATGAGCTCCATTGCGCGGATCTTTGGGGCACCGGTGATGGACCCACCCGGGAAGCTGGCAGCAAGCAAGTCGAAAGCGTCCTTGTCCGAGCGCAACCGGCCGGTCACCGTGGTGACAAGGTGCTGAACGGTTGCGGTGCGCTCAAGGCGCAGGAGCCGCGGCACGGTCACGGTGCCCGGTCTGCACACGCGGCCCAGATCGTTGCGCAGCACGTCCACGATCATGACGTTCTCGGCGCGGTCCTTGCCGCTCGCCATCAGTTCACGGGCAAGCTTGCGGTCCTCCTCGCGACTGTGGCCACGGCGGCGTGTGCCCTTGATGGGGTCGGTGGCCACACGGCCCTCGCCGTCCACGGCCAGAAACGGCTCCGGGCTTGCGGAGAGAAGCGCTCTAGGGGCGCCGGTAACCGCCGAAGGGCCCAGATCCAGATAGCCCGCAAACAGCGCCGGGTCACCCGTGCGGAGACGGCGGAACAGGGGCCATGGATCGCCTGCAAAGGGCGCCACAAGGCGACGGGTCAGGTTGGCTTGGTAGATGTCGCCCCGGGCAATGGCATCGCGGACGGCGGTGACTCCGGCCACCCACTGTGCGCGGGTTGTGGTGCGGGTGAAGCGGATGGGCTCTGGGGCACGATCCGCGTCCTCCGCGTCCGGCGCGGATCTGCGGCCTGCAGTCACCCGCTCTCGGAGGTCCGCCAAGCGCTGGGCCAGCTTGGCGGTGTCGCCGTCTACGGCGCGGCCCCCGATCCACGCCTGACCGGTGCGGCGATCCCACGCAAGGACGCAGTCATACAGACCAAGACGCAGGTCGGGCAGATCCTGATCGCGTTGGGCGGTTGCCGGAAGATGCTCGAAACGGCGACCCAAGTCGTACGCGAGAAGCCCCACGAGGCCACCGGCAAATGGGGGCATGGCTGTCACGTTGTCTGGCCCAACAGGCGCCGACCGGTCAAGGCGCGCCAGTTGGCGCCGGGCCTCCGCAAACGGATCCACTCCGGGCGCAGGCTCGTCCAGCACAGCAACCGGATTGGCCACGAGCAGGCTCCAGCGACCGGTTCGGCCCGGTCGGGCGCTCTCCAACAGGGCAAGGCCGGGGAGATCGCGCAGCGACTCTGCCGCATCCATCGGTGCTACGCCGTCAAGCGCGGGCAGGCGCTCCCAGACGGCGGACATCAACGAGCGGCGCACTGCGGGATGGGCTTCCGGCATGGAGGTCACCGGGCGATGATAGAGCGTGGGGAGTCCGGTACATGCCCCACGGGCAGGAGGTTCAACTGGTGCGCGCTCGCGAACTTGGGATCCGGATCGGGCTGCTGGAGCCCGGGCCGCTGGATGCGATCACCGATGTCCCGGGCGTGCGGGTTGGCCACACCACGCTGATCTCGGGCGACGGCCCGCTGCGCGTGGGCCACGGCCCTGTCCGCACCGGTGTCACGGTGATCGTCCCGCACGACGGCGACCCCTGGGTGGAGCCCGTGTTCGCAGGCTGCCATCGCCTCAACGGGAACGGCGAACTCACAGGGCTTGAGTGGGTCCGCGAGTCCGGGTTCCTCGGCGGGGCCATCGCCATCACCAACACGCACAGCGTTGGCGTGGTCCGCGATGCGCTGGTGGCCCACGCCGCCCGTTCGCGCGAGCCGCATGAGGTCTTCTGGGCGCTGCCGGTTGTAGGCGAGACGTACGACGGCGGGCTCAACGACATCAATGGGTTTCACGTGAAACAGTCCCACCTCGATGCGGCGCTGGAGTCCGCGTCCGGCGGACCCGTGGCCGAGGGCAACGTTGGCGGCGGCACCGGGATGATCTGCCACGAGTTCAAGGGCGGCATCGGAACGGCGTCGCGCCGTGTCGCCGCAGCCGATGGTGGCTGGACCGTTGGCGCGCTTGTCCAGGCCAACTACGGCGAGCGCGAGTTGCTACGCATCGACGGCGTGCCCGTGGGGCAGGCGATCCCGTTGAGCGAAGTGCCCAGCGCTTGGGCCGCCGTTGAGGCGCTGGAGGCGGAGGCTGTCGCACGTCAGACCGAGCGTCAAGCCCAGGGTCTGGCCTCGCGCTCTGGCGCAGGCGGCGGCTCCATCATCATCGTGCTTGCCACAGACGCGCCGCTCCTGCCGCACCAGTGCGAGCGGCTCGCCCAGCGTGCAAGTCTTGGTCTGGCCCGGATGGGCAGCACGGCGTCCCACGGGTCGGGCGACATCTTCATCGCGTTTGCCACCGGCAACCGTGACATCTCGAGGGAGGCCGGCGAGAGCGATCCGCGTGGCACCGTGGATGTCCGCATGGTCACCGATCGGACCATCAGCCCGCTGTTCCAGGCGGCCGTTGAGGCGACGGAGGCCGCCATCGTCAATGCGCTGCTGGCTGCCGAGACGATGACGGGCCGAGACGGGATCACGGCGCATGCGCTGGACCACAACCGCCTGCTTGATGTGATGGCGCAGTACGGACGTGGGCCGCGGGCGAGCGTACGCAGCTGACGCCCCCAGGGGCGGACCACGGGTGTTGGATGTGGCTCAGCCTCCGCCAGCCACCCGGTCGCGGCGGGCAAACTCCGCCAGCGCCTCGCGGCACGCGGCCTCCTCGCGAAGAGCCTGGCGCACGATCCACGGATCAACGCGCGACGAGTCCTCGATGGTGAGCGTCGCTCCGTCCGGCCCATCGTTGAGCACAATCCCCGACGCGTTTCGGTAGTCGGTCATCCAGTTCGCCTGCAGCGTCACCAGCACGCTTGCCACGACGGACCGCGTGAACAGCCAGTCCAAGTGCCCGGCGTTCAGCCTGTCCACCAGCGTGTCAAGGCGGACCTGGGTGCCCCGCTCCAAACAGGCCACAGCGTGAATGACGCGCAGGGACGTGAAGGGATCGCCGCTCTCCGCGATCACCGGCGGCGCGGGCAGGTTGCGTGGCATGCCGGCGGGAGCAGAGCGGGGGCTGGTGGTGCTCATGGTGTCGGCTCCTCGTCGGGCAGGTCGTCAGGCGGGTCGTGAGGCAGGTCGTCGGGCATTTGGATCACCAGTTGAGACCCGTCGGCCGCGGGAGCAGGCGCATCCGGTCGCGCGTGGCGAACCAGTTCCTCAGCGGGCGGCGTTGTCCGCATGATCTGCTGCTCAAACCCAACCAGCATTCCGCCGATGGTCTGGCCAACCGAGCCCTTGCGCCGCTTGGCTTTCGGGCGCCCGTTGTCGCTCATGCCGCCCCCGCCCCCGGAGCCGCCACAGGCTCGGCCGGACGTCGGGGCCGCCGGATCACCACCGCAGCCACACCGGCCGCCACCGCGTCCCAGCGCCAAGCAGGACGACGAAGGCCGCAACGCCCAGCACGATCCAGCCGTAGCGGAACGGGCGGGCAGGCGCGGCCTGCGTTGCGGTGGTGTCGGCCATGGGCGGCCGATTGTAGGGGCTGGCTACTCCGTGGGCGGCGCGCCAGCCTCAAGCACGGGAAGCGTGCGGCCGCCTTCGGCCGACTGGCCCTCAATGGCGCCAACCCCGTACGGCACCCACTTGGACGGATCGCTCAGGCGATGCGCCTCGGTGTTGCCACGCTCATGCGCAAGCGCAAAGCCTGCTGGCTCAATCCACATCTTTTTGCCGTCCAGCAGGCCCGTGATGCCCTCCTGACCCGGCTCCGGTCGCGGATTGGCGCAGTACTGGCAGTGCGCGGTGTCGTGCGGCTTGTACTCGGTGGGCTCCTCGTAGGTGGTGATGTACCCCTCGTAGTTGCGCAGGATCACCTTGTGGTCCGAATAGGAGACAAGGTAGTTGGGCATGACCGGGATCTTCCCGCCGCC
>CAIYHO010000231.1 GCA_903925955.1 uncultured Chloroflexota bacterium | reverse complement strand
TGCCGTCAAGTAGCTCCTCCTCCTCTTGAGCAGGTCGGGCCCGGTCGCGGGTCCGGCCTGTTCGTTATTCTGCACACACAACTCGCTCGTTCTGCCCGCTAGACGGAGCACCCGCCGATCATGGCTCAGGCCCTTCCCGCCTCCCCGGGGTTCACGCTGCGCGGCAGCGCCGCACGCCGACGCCGCGAACGCCTCGTCCGGACGGTCATGCTCACCGCCGCGGCCGCGACCATCGTCATCAGCGCGTTCATCATCGAGAGCGTCCTCAGCGAGTCGATCAGCTTCCTGAGCCAGATCAACCTGGGCCAACTGGCGGGGATTGGCTGGTTCCCCCGGCGCGGCATCTTTGATGTCGCCACCATCCTCATCGGTACGATGATCGTCACCCTCATTGCGATGGTCATCGCCACGCCGGTGGGTCTTGCCAGCGCCATCTACCTGTCGGAGTACGCAAGCCCGTCGGTCCGCCGGATCATCAAGCCAATCCTTGAGGTTCTCGCCGGCATCCCCAGCGTGGTCCTTGGCTTCTTCGCCCTCACGGTGCTGACGCCGTCGCTCATCAAGCCCCTGTTCAACGACGCCAACGCGTTCAACCTTGCGGCGGCCGGGATTGGCGTGGGCATCCTGTCTGTCCCGCTGGTGGCATCCGTGGCGGAGGACGCCATGCGCGCGGTGCCGCGGAGCCTGCGCGAGGCCTCCTACGGCCTGGGCGCCCGCAAGATCACCACCTCCCTGCGGGTCGTCTTCCCGGCGGCCGTGTCCGGCATCGTGGCGGCGCTAATTCTGGCCACCAGCCGCGCAATCGGCGAGACGATGGTGGTTGCCGTGGCCGCAGGCGCGCCGCAGGCCCGGACGCTCAACCCGCTGGACCCCGGCGGGACGATGACCTCCGCCATGGTCCTGCTGGCCTCGGGCAGCGACCAGGTCACCGGCAACTCGGCTGCGTTCCAGAGCCTCTTCTTTGTGGGGCTGCTGCTCTTCGTGACCACCCTTGCCCTCAACGTGCTTGGCGACGCGTTTGTCCGCCGCGCCCGGCAGCGCTACTAGGAGGCCGCGATGTCCACCATCGGGTCCAATGCCGCGGCCACGCAATCCAGCGTCCACGCCTCCCTCACCGGCGCGCGCCGAGACACCGCCGGGGCGATCTTCCAAGGAGCGCTGCTGGCCAGCCTGCTGTTCTCGCTGGCCGTGTTGCTGGTGCTGGTTGTAGACGTGCTTGGCAAGGCCATGCCGGTGTTCGCCGAGCGGGGCGTGGGCTTCCTCACGAGTCCCCTGTCCTCCAACCCCGCCAAGGCCGGCGTGCTGCAGGGCATCATCGGCACCGGGGTCCTCGCCCTCATCGTGGCCGTGGTGGCGTTCCCCATGGGGCTTGCCACCGCGATCTACCTTGAGGAGTACGCCGCCGACACTTGGTTCACCCGCTTTGTGCAGGTGAACATCCGCAACCTGGCCGGCGTCCCGTCGGTGGTCTACGGCCTGCTTGGCCTGTCGGTGTTCGTGGCGCTCGCCAACTCGCTCGACGGCGCGGGCAACGGGCGCAACATCCTCGCCGGCGGCGCCACATTGGCCGTGCTGGTGCTGCCCATTGTGGTGATCACCTCGATTGAGGCGCTCCGGGCCGTCCCCAACTCCATCCGCGAAGCCGGCTACGGCGTGGGCGCCTCCCAGTGGGACGTCATCCGCAAGCTGATCCTGCCGTCAGCGGCGCCCGGCATCCTGACCGGCATCGTCCTGGCGCTTTCCCGTGCGCTGGGCGAGACCGCGCCACTGGTGCTGGCGGGCGCCGTGCTTGGCTCCTTCTCCGGCACGACACTCCAGACCCTGTTCAGCGGCAGCTACACCGCCCTGCCAATGATCGTGTACGACTGGTCGCGCAAGCCCCAGGAGGCCTTCCGCCAGGACGCCGCCGCAGCAATCGTTGTCCTTCTCGCCATCACCCTCTTCGCCAACGGCATCGCCATCCTGCTCCGCAACCGATCGGAGCAGTCATGGTGATGGCAGCACTCTCGGGAGAACCCTTGACCACCGACAAGCCGCCTCGCCCGGCCCCAATCATTGAGATTGAGAACCTGTCGTTCCACTACGGCGCGTTCCGGGCCGTCAAGGACGTGACGGTGGCGTTTGCGCCCAACCAGATCACGGCGCTGATTGGGCCGTCCGGCTGTGGGAAGTCAACGCTGCTGCGGACGCTGAACCGCATGAACGACCTGATCCCAGGCACCAGGGTTGAGGGCCAGGTCAGATACCACGGCCAGGACCTGTATGCCAAGGACGTGGACGCAGTTGAGGTCCGCCGGCGTATCGGCATGGTGTTCCAGAAGGCCAACCCGTTCCCCAAGTCCATCTACGAGAACGTCGCCTTCGGCCCCAAGGTCACTGGCTTCAAGGGCGACATGGACGGGCTGGTGGAGTCAAGTCTTCGGCGCGCGGCGCTGTGGAACGACGTGAAGGACAAGCTGGGCCAGTCCGGCATGGCCCTCTCCGGCGGCCAGCAGCAGCGCCTGTGCATCGCCCGGGCAATCGCCACCAACCCGGACGTGATCCTCATGGACGAGCCCTGTTCCGCTCTCGATCCGCGTTCGACACTGCAGATCGAGGAGCTGATGCAGGAGCTGCGCGAGAGCTACACCATCCTCATCGTGACGCACAACATGCAGCAGGCATCGCGGGCGTCGGACAACACGGTATTCCTCAACATGGCCGAGGACCGCGCAGGCTATGTTGTGGAACAGGGGCCAACCTACGATCTCTTCACCAATCCCAGGAACCAGATGACCGAGGACTATGTGTCCGGCCGGTTTGGCTGATCCAACCGTCCCCGAAGGAGGCGACCATGACCGACACAACCAGCGCCAGCGGCGAGCACGCCCCCGTCGAGGCCCCACACCCAATGCGGAGCGCCTACGACCGAGAGCTTGCCGAAGTCAAGGACCACGTCCTGCGGATGGGCTCCCTTGTCGAGAGCCAGGTCCGGGGAGCGATCAGCGCGCTTGTGGCCCACGACGCCGAGGCCGCGGCCACGGTGATCACCGATGACACGACCATCAACGACCTCCAGCGTCAGACCTCCGAGCTCATCACCCTCGTGATCGCCACGCAGAGCCCGGTTGCGCGAGACCTGCGCTACCTGCTCACGCTGGACCACGTGTCCTATGAGCTTGAGCGCATGGGCGATCACGCGAAGTCGGTTGCCAAGCAGGCTCGCAAGCTTGCGCCAACCGTGCCGCTCAAGGACTATGTCAACCTGCCCAAGCTTGGCACCCTGGTGGCCGACCAGGTGCGCGGCATCATCCGTGCCCTCGTGGACATCGACGAGACCCAGGCGCGCGCCGTCGCCGCGGTGGACGACGATGTGGACGACCTCTACCACGCAATCTTCGCGTCGGTGCTGGAGCTGATGAGCGCGGACCCGGCCAGCGTTGACCCGGGCACGCGGATCCTGTTTGCCGCGCACTACCTTGAGCGCATTGGCGACCGGGTGACAAACATCGCCGAGGACATCGTCTTTCTGGCCTCAGGCCAGGTGGAGGACCTCAACTAGTGGGCGGGCGGGGCGCTCGTTCTGCGGAGCGCGCGCCCCTGCGCGTCCTGTTTGTCTGCACGGGCAACAGCGCCCGATCCATCCTGGGCGAGGTGCTGCTGCGGTACCGAGGCGGCGCTGCCGTTGAGGCGTTCTCGGCCGGCACAGCGCCTGAGGGGCTCAACCCCCTGACTCTGCGCGTGCTGGTCGAGGCGGGCCTGCCCACGGAGGGCTTGCGATCCAAGTCCGTGGCCTCCGTCCTGGATCAGCCGTACGACTGGGTCATCACCGTCTGCGATGAGGCTCGTGACAGCTGCCCGGTGATCCCGGGCGCCCATAAGGTGGCGCACTGGAGCCTGTCGGACCCGGCCGCAGTTGAGGGCACTGAGGACGAGCGGCTGGCCGCGTTCCGGACGACACTTGCAACGGTTGACCGGCGGGTCCGGTCGTTCCTGCGCGAGGAGCGCATTAGCGGAGGCGACGCCATGACCGCGCTGCACCTGCTCCGCCACGCCCATGCTGGCGATCCCGCAAAGTTCCGCGGCGACGACTCTGAGCGCCCGCTCTCAGATCGGGGCCGGCGCCAGGCATCGGCGCTGGGCAAGCTACTGGTTGCGCTGCCGAAGGGCGAGGCGCCGGACCTGTTCATCACGTCGCCCCGTGTGCGCGCCGCGCAGACCGCCGAGATTGTGGCAAAGGCGCTGGGCGTGCCGGTGGCGGTTGATCGGAGGCTGGCCTCGCCGCTGGACCTGGACGCGGTGGCGGACATCCTGCTTGCCGCGGGGCCGGCGGAGCGGCCGTGCATCGTGGGTCACGATCCGGACTTCTCGGAGCTGCTGGGCGCGTTACTGGGAACGCGGCCCATCCCCATGCGCAAGGGCGCCATCGCCCGCGTGGACAGTGCGGGCCCGCGGCTGGACATTGGCCGCGGCACGCTGCGCTTCCTGCTGCCCCCGGAGTTGGTCCCCGGCGCAAGTTGAGGACGCCCGGCGGAGACCGGCGCCTGGCGGACGATGC
>CAIYHO010000230.1 GCA_903925955.1 uncultured Chloroflexota bacterium | reverse complement strand
GAGTGCGCGGGGGTGCCCCGGCGGCGCATCACCGTGGCCGGGCTGCCCGCGTGGCTGGCCGACGAGCCCGGCGCGATCAGTCACGCCGTCGCTGAACTGGCCACCCGGCGCGCGCTGTTTCACGGCTGCCCGGTGGCCATCACGGAGCCCGATGGGACTCCCGAGGATGCGGCCACGTGGCGGGCCCTCGTCACGCTGCTGATTGCTGACGGCGAGATCGATCTGGTCATCGCCCGCCATCAGGAGGCGATTGACCCAATCCGCGGCGCGGCAGACGTGGCGTCCCGGGTTCGAGGTTCCCGCCACGCTGGCGCCCTCACCGACGCTGCCGCTGCGTATCGCGATGCCGTCCTTGAGGCAGCAGGACGAGAACTTGACGCGCTTGAGGTTGGGGGCTGGGCGGCGCTTATCGGCGATCCGCTTGAGGCTGCGGCCGGTGAGCCCCGTTCAGGCGTCGCCATCCGAACCGACGGGTTTGACCCCCTCGGCTGAGACGCTAGGGTTGCTAAAGGCGCGTCAGCCCCTCGGGTTCGGCGTCGTCAACCACGCCACCGCACGTTGGGCAGTGCCAGCGTGCCTCCAACGGCGTCCCGCACGTGGCGTGCCGCAGCGGATCCCCGCCGCTCTCCCGGCCGCCGCCTTGGCGCGCACCCCAGTCAGCGAGGAGCCGTAGGGCGCCAGCCAGTTCGCGGCCATCCGACGTGAGGGCGTACGCCAGCCGGAGAGGCCGCTGCGAGTACGGCGTGCCCGTCAGGAGTCCAGCCCGCTCCAGGCGACGCAGCCGGTCGGCGAGGATGTTTGGTGCGATGCCGGCGACTGCGGCCGCCAATTCGCCATACCGGAGCGGTCCTGCCAGAAGCGCCTCGACAAGCTGCAGGCTCCAGCGGTCGCCGACGCGATCCAGCGCGGCGCCAAGGGCGGTGACCGCGGATGCGTGGTTGGGGTCTGTGGTGGCCATGGCGTCATGGTAGGCGAGCCAGTTGCATGTCGGCGACTTCACTAGTAGATTGCACATTGCAAGTAACAAGTCGGTCAGCACTAGGCGGACCGCGAAGCAGTACCGAGGCCCATACCCCCAATGTCCGTCCTTACCGAACTCCAGCAGGCTGTCGCCGCCGTCGCCGAAACCGCCGCCCCGTCCGTTGTGGGGATTGGCAGCCGCGTTCGCGGATCAGGTGTTGTCATCGCCGATGGCCGCGTTCTCACCAATGCCCACAACCTCCGCGGCAGCGAGACGACGGTGCGCTTCGCCGATGGCCGCACCGCGCGCGGCACCGTTGTCGGCGCCGACTGGGACGGCGACCTCACGGTTGTCGAAGTTGATACGGCGGGCGCCACGCCGCTCGCGTGGTCAGACGCTCCAGCCGCCATCGGCACGCCTGTGTTTGCCGCTGCCGCATCGGCTGCCGGCGGCGTCCGCGTGTCGGTTGGCTTCGTCTCCTCGGTTGCCCAGGTGTTCCATGGTCCCGGCGGACGCCGCATTGACGGCTCACTGGAGCACACGGCGCCGCTTGCGCCCGGGTCGTCGGGCTCGGCGCTGCTGGATGCTGACGGCAAGCTTGTCGGGCTGAACACCAACCGGGTGGGCGAGGGGTTCTACCTTGCCCTGCCGGCCAGCGCATCAGTACGAGCCCGCGTGGAGGCGCTGGGTCGCGGCGAAACGCCCGCCAGCCCCAGGCTGGGCATCGCCGTGGCGCCGGCCCATGTGGCGCGGCACCTGCGGCGTGCAACCGGGCTTCCGGAGCGCGCCGGCATCCTGATCCGCGAGGTTGAGGACGACAGCCCGGCGGAGGCCGCGGGTCTGGCCCAGGGAGATCTGCTGGTGGCGGTGGGCGGCAAGCCCATCGCAGACCTTGACGACCTGCACGCGGCCCTGGCCAACGGCTTCCCGCTTGAGCTGGTCCTTGTGCGCGGCGCCGAGGAGCGGACCGTCACGGTGTCGGCACCCGAAGCCCGCTGACCAACACGGGGCAACCATTGCGGCTGCCCCGGTCAAAATCGGCGGGCGAGCAGGCGTCCGGTCGCGTAGGGTTACGCCACCACTCCGGACGCCTGCGCTCGCCGCCGGCGCGGCTTGGCCGCGTCCTGCACACGAGCACAATCCCGTCCGGATCCCGTCGCGTCCGCGACACTCGAGCGCCGAGGAGATCCATGTCCGGAGACTCGCTCCACACCATGGGGCAGCAGCACGGCCGCCGCAGCTGGGCTGAGCCGTGGAAGATCAAGATGGTTGAGCCCCTCAAGATCACCACCCGTGAGCAGCGTCTGGCCGCGCTTGACGAGGCCGGCTGGAACACCTTCCTGATCAAGTCCGATGACACCTACATCGACTTGCTCACGGACTCGGGCACGTCCGCCATGAGCGACCGGCAGTGGGCCGGGATGATGCTTGGCGACGAGTCCTACG
>CAIYHO010000229.1 GCA_903925955.1 uncultured Chloroflexota bacterium | reverse complement strand
CGGCGAACGCGGGTGTCGGGCGCGCACCCCGCACGCTCACCCGCTCCCTGCGTCTGTGCCGGGTCAGGACACGGGGCAGCTCGGCGGCGGGGCAGCTCTGTGCCGGCTCGGCGGCGGGGCAGCTCTGTGCCGGCTCGGCGACGGGGCAGCTCGGCGCTGGGCCAGGCGGCCGGGCGGGTCAGGACACGGGGCAGCCTCCGCGGCTCTGGCCGGACTTGACCCACCCCAGACTCACCGGGCCACCCCGCCTGCAGGACTCGGACCGCCGTTCGCGGGTTTCGGCCGCGAACCCCGCACGATCACCCGCTCCCTGAGTCTGTGCCGGGTCAGGACACGGGGCAGCTCGGCGGCCCGGCAGCTCTGTGGCGGGCCAGGCGGCCGGCCGGGTCAGGACACGGGGCAGCTCGGCGACGGGTCAGGCGGCGGGGCAGCTCTGTGCTGGGTCAGGCGGCGGGGCAGCTCGGCGACGGGTCAGGCGGCCGGCCGGGGCAGCTCGGCGGGGCGGGTCAGGCGCCGGGACAGGCGACCGAGCGCCCACAGGCCTCAGCGACGATCGCGCCGCGGCAACCGGGCCCACCCAGGCCGAAGCCGGGCAAACCGGCGCACCACCAGCCGGAACATCGACAGCCGCAATCGGCGCATCGCCAGGCGCACCGCCAGCAGACGCCCAGGCGCCAGATCCGCACCGCCGTATGTCGCCTCAACGGTGGCGTCGGCGACGGTCCGCAGGTCGGTCCGCGCCACCGGCACCAGATCGCCAAGCGCCGACGCGTATTCGTAGATGGTCTGGGTGGGCCGCTGGCGCACGCCAAAGCGCCCGGCAGCCCGCGACAGCGACGACCACGCACGCTCCGCTGACACGTCGCCGCGCGGCCCGCGCCACCACGCCACCAGCGCCGCCCCCAAGACAAGCAGCCCCACCAGCACGGCGAACAGCGCGAGCGCCCCCTGGTCGGCTGGCCGAACGGGCGGCACGTACGGGCCAGATGAGCCGCCAGGATCGTTGGGGTCAGGCCGGACCGGCCGAGAGGCCCGCGGGCCCGAGCTGCCATCCGCAGATGGCACGGGCGTGGGAGACGACGCCGCGACGGGCGGCCCCTCCACAAGCACCTGCGGCCGGCCAACGCCGCCGCCCGTGGGGTCAAACGCCATCCAGCCGTACCCCGGGAAGTAGACCTCCACCCAGGCATGGGCGTCGCGGTTGGTCACAATGACGGTGTTGACGGTGCGCGTCCCCGGCAGGAACCCCTGGACCAGACGCGTGGGGATGGGGTGGCCCGGCAGCGCTGCGCGCAGCAGGATCGCCATGGTGGATGCGTAGTGGAGGCAGTACCCGGTGTGCGTCCGGGCAAAGCACTCCACAGCGCTTGACGAGTCGCAGGCCACGCCGCGGATGTCCGTGTTGTAGGTAAACCCCGGACCCTGCAGGACGCGCTGCATCGTGTCGGCCAGGTCATAAGGATTGCGCGACGGCGAGAGCGCAAGCATCTTGGCCAGCAGCTCGGTGGCATCGGGCCCAATGGCTCCCGGCGCAACCGCCGTGTACCTCGCCACGATGTCGGAGGGATACGCCGCGGACGCCGTGGACGCAGCGCGCAGCTGGTTTGCGGTGATGGCGCCGGGGCCCTCCAGCACGGGCGTGTTGGCAGTCACCTCATAGGGCGAGTCCCCGCCGACATCCACGCCCGCAACCCAGGAGCCAGCCCCGCTCAGCAGCACGGTTGCATCGCGGTTGACCTGGACCGGCACCCCCGGGGAGAGCAGCTTGCTGTCGTGGAACGTGTCCGGCGCGATGGTGGTGCGATACAGCGTGTAGGGCCCGCCATCTGTTGGCGCCTCGCCGGTGTCGGACACCAGGGGAAGGCCAGACGCGACGCCCACGCTGCGCAGATCGCTCTGCTGCCAGCCGCCAAGGGCAAACGTGTCATACGTGGCAGCGCGCCACTTGAATGCGGGCATGTCCGCAGGCACCGTTGCCGTGAACGCCACGCCCGGGTCGCTGAACCACTGGCCGGCAATCCGCGCGGACGAGCCAAACGCCACGCCTCCGCCGCCCTTGAGATCCCCGCCAACCGGGAAGAACCGGCCCAGCGCTTCCCCAATCTGCACCAGCTGGGGGTCCAGCCCGCTCCAGAGACGGGCCAGCGGGGCGGAGGCCGCGCGCGAGGTCAGCAGCAGCGCACCCGCCATCGCCACCACGATGAAGACCGCCCCACCCCGCAGATACATCGCCGCCATCGACGACGGGTCACCGATACGCCGCCGTTCCCACGTCCCGCGCTCGTCAAACGCGTGCATCTGGACCAGCAGGAGGAGCGACGCCGCCGCGTACAGCGCAAGCCAAGCGAGCTGATCGCGCCGCGTGAGCGCGATGTTCGCCAGCAGCACCAGCCCTACAACCAGCACAGCCGACAGTGGGCGCCGATGACCGAAGACGGCAAACGCGCCGAACTGCAGCGCGCCCCAGCAGATCCCGCCCAATACCAGGATGTAATGCACTTCCTGCGTGGTGAACTGCCGCCCGCGGATCGCGAGATCCAGATACGCCTCCACCGTGCCGGCGGCCGTGATCCGGAAGGCCTCCGAAGTAGTTGATCCAGGCTCCACCGCCCAACCCGCGATGACGGGCAGCAGCAGCCCTGCCAGCAGAGCGCCGATGACGTGGGTCCGCCACCGCCCCCAGCCAAACTTTGGCCCAAGGAAGCCGATGAGGGCGCCCGCGCCCGCGCACAGCGCCAGGCTGTCCGTGAGGACGCCGTGGCCGTTGACCCACCCCGGCTCGTCCATCGCCGTGCCAAGCGCAAATGCCAGCACCGCGAGGAGAACCACGGGCATCCAGCCCTCGGACGGGCGCCCGACGCGGTGGCGCTCCACGTCGCCAAACCGCGCGGTGGTGGTGGCGCCGGTGGCGGCGGCGGCGGTCATCGGACCAGGACCTCGCCCAGCGGCCGCCCCGGGCCAACCACCCATGTCGGCAGCTCAAACTCCGCCAGCGAGTGGCGCAGCGCCCGGCCGCGCTGGCGCAGCTCCTCAGCCGCCTCATACTCGCCCGCGGCATCGGTGTCAAAGTCCGCAGCCTCCAGCAGCACCACCACCACGCCAATCCCGCGGCTGCGCAGGATCCCCAGCGGCCGCACAAACGCCGGGTCCAGCGTGGGCGTCACCACCACGGCGGTCATCCCCCTCCGCAGCCGGCCAAACCCCTCCACAAGCGTCTCGTCAAGCGTGGCGCGGCCATCGGCCTCCACCGCCGCCAGCAGCTGCAGCACCTTCAGGCGCTGGCGTGGCCCGCGATCCGGCTGCACCAGCGCGGTTCGACGCGCGTTGGCCGTGATCCCAACGGCCCGGTTCTCGGTGAGCGCCTTGTCGGCGATCGAGGCCGCCACGCGCACGCCCACTTCGGTGGTGGAGTCGTCGCCGTCGCCGCGCTCCAGCTCCTCGTCAAGATCAAGGAAGATCCAGACATCGGTGGTCTGCTCCAGGTCAAACTCCTTGACCTGGATCTCGCCAAGGCGCGCCGTGGTGGGCCAGTGGATGCGGTTCATCGAGTCACCCGGCGCATACGGCCGCACGGACATCGCCAGCGGCGTGGTCTGCAGCGTGCGCTCCGGGGCGGCGTGCGAGCCCTCGATGGACGCCGGTGGCAGACGCCAGCGCGGCAACGGGTCAATCTTTGGGTACACCACCACGGTGATCCCGTTGCCAACGCCCGCGGATGCTTCAAAGAAGCCAAAGGGGTCCCCGGTGCGCACCTGCAGCGGATCCACGCGGAAGTGGCCGCGCCGCAGCAGTTGTGCCCGGACCACCCAGGAGCGCTCGCTCCGGCCGCCAAGCGCCACGGCCCGGCCGGGCAGCCCACCGGGGAGCGAGGTGGGGTTGTGGACCTCCAGCCACAGCTTTGGCAGACGCCCGGTGTTGCGCACTGTGTACGTCACGCGCAGGCGGTCCCCCACATGGCCCGTCACCTGGCTCACGGCGTAGCCCGCCTCAAGGTCCGCCAGCCCAAGCCGGGTCATCACGAAGCTGCCGCCCACGACCAGCAGGCCAAGGTAGACGACAAAGAAGAGAAACGGGAACCCTGTCGAAAACGCCGCCACGATCAGGACGGCGGCGAGGGCGAGGAGTTGGAGACGCCGAAGCATCAGTCGCCTTCTCGGTTAGCGGGGCCGGGTCCGGGGCCTGCCGTCAGCCGGCCGCGAGGCCCGGCCTGACCTCGCGCGGACCGCCCGCCCCACGGCGCGGCGTCTCGATGGGCGTGGCATCCAGCAACTCGCGCACCACGTGCCCCGCGGAGATGTCGTGGATGGTGCTGCTGGTCCGGATGATCACGCGGTGGGCCAGCGCGGGCTCAGCAATTGCCTTGACGTCGTCCGGGATCACGTAGTCGCGCCCCTGGAGCCCGGCCAGCGCCTGCGATGCGCGGTACAGGGCCAGCGAGCCGCGCGGGCTGGCGCCCAGATACACGTCGGGGTGGGTCCGCGTTGATGACGCCAGACGCACCATGTAGTCGGACACGGCAGGATCCACGTGTATCTCGCGCACGGACGCCTGCATTTCGCGGAGTTCGGCCGCGGAGCAGACCTCCTCAAGCGAATCGAGCGGGTGGACCGTCCGCTGCTCCTCGAGGATCCGCACCTCATCCTCGTGAGCGGGGTACCCAAGCCGGATCCGCAACATGAACCGGTCAAGCTGTGCCTCGGGCAGCGCAAACGTGCCTTCGTACTCGATGGGGTTCTGCGTGGCGATCACCAGGAACGGGTCCGGCATCGGGTGGGTGATGCCGTCAACGGTGGCCTGGTGCTCCTCCATGCACTCGAGCAGGCTGGACTGCGTCTTGGGCGTGGCCCGGTTGATCTCGTCCGCCAGGACCACCTGGGCCATGATGGGCCCGGGCCGGAACTCAAACTCCTGAGTCTTCTGGTTGTAGATGGATAGCCCGGTGACGTCTGACGGCAGCAGGTCCGGCGTGAACTGGATGCGCCGAAACGAGCAGCCAAGGCTCTTGGCGATGGACTTGGCCAGCACGGTCTTGCCGGTGCCGGGCACGTCCTCAATCAGCAGGTGGCCGCGGCACAGCAGCGCGACAAGGGCCAGCTGGACCTCGTGGTGCTTGCCGACAATGACGCGCTCGACGTTGGCGAGGACACGGTCCCCGACGAAGGAGATGCTGCTCATGGGACTCCCGTCTCGTGGCTGCCGCCTCCCGCGGCGACGATGCAGGTGTTGCCAGAGTGTACGGCTGGAGCGCGGATATGGTTCTCAGCGACCATCTGCAGACCCGTGCTCACCGCGTCGGGAGCCAGCGTTCTGACCAGATGTAAAGCCGAACGCCGACCAGATGTAAAGTAGTGTCCCGACCAGATGTAAAGTAGCGGACCCTCAGATGACAGTCGAACCCGGGAGCAGCCCACTAACCGCCTACCGAAACCGGACCGTCGAGCGCGAGCTCGACGAGCTGTTGACGGGCGTGAGCGCCATCGTGCTTGAAGGCCCGAAGGCTGTCGGCAAGACCGCCACTGCCACCCGCCGGGCCGATACAGTCTTCCGCCTCGACGATCCCGGCGAACGCTCCGTCGTTGAAGCCGACCCGCGGCGCCTCGTGGCCGGCCGTGGCCTCACCCTCATCGACGAGTGGCCGCGCTATCCCGGGTCGTGGAACGTGGTCCGCCGGGCCGTGGATGAGGACAGGACGCCCGGACGATTCCTGCTCACTGGATCCTCAGCGGTGGATGCGCCGTTCCTGCATTCGGGCGCGGGCCGCATCGTGTCGGTCCGGATGCGGCCGATGACGCTCGCCGAACGAGGTGTAGGCAATCCAGTCGTGAGTCTGGCGGGCCTGCTCACGGGTAACGCCATCGTCGCCGGGACCACCGAGGTGGGCATCGAGGACTACGTGGCCGAGATCCTCGCCTCAGGCTTCCCCGGACTGCGCGGCATCTCCGGACGGGCGCTGCGCGCGGAGCTTGACGGCTACATCGCCAGGATCGTCGAGAAGGACTTCGCGATGCTGGGCCGTCCTGTCCGCAACCCGGCAGCGCTGCGGCAGTGGATGGCCGCCTACGCAGCCGCCACGTCTACCACCGCCAGCAAGGAGTCCATCCGGTCGGCCGCAGGCGAGGGAGGTCCAAGCAGGCCGACGGTTGCGCCCTATGACGAGATCCTGCGCAACCTCTGGATCGTGGAACCCATCCCCCCTTGGTCGCCGTCGTGGAAGTCGCCGTTGAGCCGCCTCGCGGGGCCGCCGAAGCACCACCTCGCGGATCCGGCCCTGGCCGCCCGGCTCCTGAATGTGACTGAGGCCTCACTCCTGGCGGGACGCGATGCGGGCCTGGCGATGCCCCGAACGGGAACGCTGCTGGGGGCGCTCTTCGAGTCGCTGGCTGCGCTCTCGGTCCGCGTCTTCGCCCAGGCGGCCGAGGCGCGCACGTACCACTACCGCACCAAGGGCGGCGAACGCGAGGTGGACTTCATCATCGAGGCCGCGGATCGGCGGGTGGTGGCGGTCGAGGTCAAACTGGCGGCCGTGGTTGCAGATGCGGACGTCCGGCACCTGAAGGCCCTGCAGCGGGACCTCGGCAACGACCTCGTGGACATGGTCGTGCTGACAACGGGCCGCGAAGCCTACCGTCGGGCTGACGGCGTGGCGGTCATTCCCCTGGCGCTCCTAGCCCCCTGACAGGGGCGCAGGCGATCAGCCGCGCAACACCGTGCTGCCGCCCGCCCACAGCACCATGAGGGCGCCGATGACGCCCATCACGCCCAGAAACGCCTCCCCGCTGGCGAATGAGGCAGCGCCGACGCCCGCGAACATGAGGGCCATGAGCAGCGCGATGACCGCCATGCCGGCACGCTCAACCATGGGGCGGGGCCGCGCGGGAGCGGGCGTTTCGGGGGGTGCGTCGGGAGCGGGCGTGTCGGCAGAGGCTTCCAGGTCGTCGGTCATGGCGCCAGCGTACCGCGCGGAGCGACCGGCCCTATTCCGGTTCGAGCCGCCCCTCGCCGATCCCGACGGACGCGAAGCGCGCGCCAGCAGCACTCAGAACCAAGTGGGCCAACTCCACGGCCTTCCCGGCATCGTCGTGCGTGACCGTATCGCCTTCGTTGGGATAGCGTCCCGAGGTCTCGAGGTCGGCCAGCCACGCCAGCTCGGCAGTAGTCAACGGCTGCGCGAAGCTCGGCGGCAACTGGGCTGCCACGGCAGTCAGGTCGTGCGTCATCTCGAATGGCGCGGCCTCAAGCAGGATCACTGCCTTCAGCGCTTTCTCGGCCGCCTGTTGTGCCAGATAGCCGACGTTCCGGTTGGGCGTCGCCGTAGCCAGCAGCGCCACCGCGCTCTCGAGATCACCGCGAGCAAACGCCAGCCAGCGGGCGGCTTCGTCCTGGAAGGCAGCCGAAGGGTGCTTCCGCCTAGGCGACATACAGCGAAACCCCCTCGGTGAGCGCCGTGGCGATGATGGAGCCTGCCCGCGGTGCGGCAGCCTCAACTTCCGTCGCCACCAAGATGTCCTTGTCCACCACGAGGTCCGCCAGCGCCGTCCGGATGGCCACCCTGCGCTCGCGCCTGTCGCCGTCCGTGCCAAAGACCACGAGGAGGTCGATGTCCGAGAACGGCTCCGCCACGCCGCGGGCCTGCGAGCCGAACAGGATGATCCTCGAGGGCGAGAAGCCCTCCACAATCCGCCGCGTCATCTCCGGCAGGTACCGCACGGCGCGCTCCGACATGCCGCGACCCGTGTCGACCCGCCAACCGCCGGTTGCCAGCGACCCGCCGCAGCCGATCAGCAGGGCGTTCAGCGTGGAGGCGCGCGGGTCCGTCAGCCCGGTCTCGATCCGCCCGATGGTGCTCTGCGGAATGCCGGTGCGTTCAGAGAGCTGGCGCTGTGTGAGACCCGCACGGCCACGCTCGGTCCGAAGGAGCGTTCTGGCGTCCACGCTGCGCCCTCCAAGCGTTCTGATAGCGTATTCACTATCACGACGCGCGCACGCTTTGTCAAGCTGGTGGAGTGCCCGCTCTTCCAGTACGCAGCGATGGACCGGCTAAGGCTAGCGGTGCCGTCTGGCGATTGGCGGCTCCCCGGGCCGTCGAAGGACGGCGCCAGTCTTGGGATCGAGTTGCCACAGTTCCGGGTGCTTCCCGAACTGGGTGGCGCATCCGTCCTCTCGCTCGCGGGCCTCGGTCCTGATCCACTGCACGCCGCTGAAGATCATGGTGGCGCCTGCGCCGAGCGCAACGATGAGCGCAAGGCCAAGAAGCGCGGAGCGGGTTGGCTCCGCAGCGCTTGCCGCAAATGGCATCAGCAGCACGGCCGGCACGGCAAACACGCACGCGCCGAGCCACCGACGTACCCAATCGATTGCGGAGGTACCTGGCCTCAACACCGGAGGCGTCGCCTTGGATTGCACGAGTCGCATCCCACCATGTAGCCGAGCCACCCAGAGCATATCGAGGCCACGAGAGTGCTTGGCGCTAGCCCGCCCCCGCCTTACGGCTTCCCGTAGAGCGCGAAGTACTTCGCCATCAGCGCGCCCGCGAGGGGCGCCGCACGCTCCGCGCCGTGGCCGCCATTGGCGACGAGCACCGCGATCACCACCTTGGGGTGGTCCACGGGCGCAAAGCCGATGAACCAGCTGTGCGGATCCGGCGAGCCCACCACCTGCGCCGTCCCGGACTTGCCCGCCGTGGGGATGCCGGGGACGGCCGCGCCCGCGGTGTACAACCGGCCAAGGTCACCCTCGACCGCCTGCAGCATGGCCGCCTTGAGCAGATCGGCCTGCGCGCCCGTCAGGACGCGATTCCAGGTCTCGGGGCTGATGGTCCGGGCGCCGCCGGCGGTCCCTGTGAGCGCGGTGACCAGGTGTGGCCGCATGAGGACGCCGTCGTTCGCCACAGCCGCGGCCACCAGCGCCATCTGGAGCGGCGTGACAAACGTGCCGCCCTGGCCAAAGGCGGCGTTCGCCAGCTCCACATCGTCGGCAAAGCCGCCGGGCGCGCTGCCGGTGCCGTCGTTGAGGCGGCTGGCCGCGGTGGGCAGGTCAAACGGGATGGACGCGCCAAAGCCCAGCTTGGCCGCCTCCTCCACAAGCCGCCCGCCGCCGATGGCGAGACCCGCAAGCGCGTACCAGATGTTGCAGCTCACCTCGGTGGCGCCCACGAGGTCCAGCGCTATGCCGGCGGTGGCCGGGTGATGGCCGTCCGTGATGCGGAACCCGTCCACCAGGAGCCCCTTGGACTCGGCGCCGGCCTGCTGCGGGAACCTGGTGTTGCCGGTGATGGCGCCGCTGGCGAGCCCGGCGATCGCCGTGACAATCTTGAACACGGAGCCCGGCACATAGCGGCCCTGCGTGGCGCGCGGGAGCAGCGGGCTGTTGGGGTTGGCCTGGAGCGCGGCGAAGGCATCGTCCGCGGTGGCGGGATCGGCGACGGCGCCCTCGTCATACGTGGGCGTGGAGGCAAGGGCGAGGATCTCGCCCGTGGCCGGGTCCAGCATCACCACGGCGCCCGTGTCCTTGCCCAGCCCCGCCACGGCCGCCTTCTGGAGCCGCAGGTCCAGCGCCAGCTCCAACGTGAGCGGCTTGACGGGCTTGGGGTCAAACTTGGCCGTGAGCTGGTGGACGGGGTCCGCGTCGCCGATGCCCAGGAGCTGCGAGTTGTACGCGCGCTCAAGCCCGGCCGTGCCGTATCGCGCGGAGGCATAGCCAAGGACGCCGCTGAGCGAGCGGTCCCGGTATTGGCGCTGCGCCTCGCCGTTGGCGTCCTTGACGCTGCGGGCCAGCCAGGTGCCGTTGCGGTCCACGATGGTGCCGCGCAGGGTCCGGCGGGCGATGGCGATGACGGCTGGGTTGTCGGCTGCGGTGGAGAGCTTCTGCGCCTCCACCACCTGCCAGTACCCGGCGCCGGTGGCGATGAGCGCAAACGTCACCGCCAGCACAATGCCGGTGCGGACGGCGTTGGCGCCGATCCGGGTGTCGCGGCGAGGCGGGGTCTTGGCGGTGACGGTCATGGCGTCACCGCCGGGCTTCGGCGGCCGGAGCGCCCAACGCCGCGCCCAAGCCAGAACAGGCGTGAGCGGCGCCTCGGCGGTGGCGGCGGCTGCGGCCCGCGATCCGAGAGCGCCAGGAGCAGACCCACAGCGATCGCGTTGGCCAGCAGCGACGAGCCGCCGTACGACACAAACGGCATCGTGATGCCGGTAAGCGGGATCAGCTTGAGGTCGCCCGCGGTGATGATGCAGGCCTGGATGCCGATGACCAGGGACATGCCGGCAGCCAGCAGCGCCCTGAAATCGTCGTGCAGGGACGCGGCAATCCGCAGCCCGCGCTGGACCACGACCAGATACAGCCCAAGGATCGCCAGCAGGCCCACCAGCCCCAGCTCCTCCCCCAGCGCGGCAAGCGGGTAGTCCGTGTGCACCGCGGGCACGGGCATGTGCCCGCCAATCGTTGGCAGCCCGTTGCCAAGCCCCACGCCCAGGATCCCGCCGCGGCCAACCGCGTAGAGCGCCTGGAGGGCCTGGAAGCCCGCGCCGGACGGGTCGCGGAACGGGTCGATCCAGTTGTCCACCCGGACGCGCACATGCGGAAACAGGTTGTAGAGCAGCCAGGAGCCGGCAAGGAACAGCACGATCCCCCACCCCGCGTATGAGGCGCGCCCGGTGGCCGTGTACAGCAGCGCAAGGAACACGGCGAAGAACAGCAGCGCAGCACCCAGATCGCGCTGGACGATGACAACGCCCAGGGCGATCGCCCACATCGCGCCCATCGGCGCCAGATACGGCAGCGGCGGGAAGCGCAGCGGGCCCAGCCTGAGGCTCTCCTCCGCGAGGAGCGAGCGGTTCTCGGACAGGTAACCCGCCAGGAACACCACGAGGATCACCTTGAGCAGCTCGGACGGCTGGCCGCTAAACGGCCCCACGGTGAGCGACAGGCGTGCGCCGCCGGTGTCAGAGCCAAACACAAACGTGAGCAGTAGCAGCACGATCCCCGCCGCCGCCCAGGTGTACTTGTAGGAGCGCAGCCACCGGTCACCGCGGACCGCCACAGCCAGCACCGTGATCACCGTGACCGCCACCAGCAGCCAGAGCAGCTGCAGCCGCCCCAGCCCAAGCTCAAGCCCGCCCAGCTGCTGGCTCACGAGATCCTGAGGCAGCCGCTGCATCAGCAGGAGGCCGATGCCGCCCAGGAGCCCCGCGGCCGGCAGCAGGATCTGGTCAAGCCGCCGACCCGCCAGCACCAGCACGGCGTGCGCCGCAAAGAGCGCGCCCAGATACAGCCCGATGCCAAACGGGTCCGCCGGGCCAAAGCCCAGCGCCGCCAGCCTGACGCCCTTCGCCTGGGCGGCGAGGTAGCGTTCGGTGGCGCCCAGCGAGACGGCTCCCATCAGCAGCGTCAGTGACCCGACGATCAGCAGCAGCAGCTCCGTGTTGCGCGGGCGCGGGCGAAAGCGCAGACGCAGAAACGGCGCAACGGTGGCGGCGGCGCCTGTCCCGGCCGTCACGAGCGGCCGCGGTCCAGACGGAATACCACCTCGCCGATGCGCACCTCGTCGCCAAAGCCAAGCTCCACCGGCCCCGCTGCGGCCGCGCCGTTGACCCAGGTGCCGTTGGTGCTGGCCTTGTCCTCGATGTACCAGGTGCGGGTGCGATACGTCAGCACCGCGTGGGCGGCCGACGCGTACGGGTCGTCGATGACGATGCCGCTGGCAAGGTCTCGGCCAAGCGTGGTGATGGCATCAAGCGGGTAGCTGACACCCACCTGCGGCTCGCCCCGCGGCGACGCCACCACGACCAGACGGCCGGGCTCCGCGGGGCCACGCGAAGCGGCGCGCAGATCGCGGATGAGCACGCGCCCCACGACAAACAGGAAGCCGTAGAGCATGGCGAGGAACAGCAGGCGCAGAATCCACAGGGTGACGAGGTAGCCGTCCATCGCTAGGCCGGGAGCGACTCAACCACGAGCACGCACTCGCCAAGGGCAAGCCGGTCCCCCGCCGCCAGCATCGCCTCGTCCATCACGGTTCCGTTGACGCGGCTGCCGTTGCGGCTGCCGAGGTCCGTGTACCAGAGGGCGCCCCGGCGCAGCTCCAGACGGCCGTGCTGGCGCGAGATCTTGGCGTCCAGCAGCGAGACGGCACACTCGGTGGCACGGCCGACGATGACCGGCGCGGAGCCCACTTCCACCAGCATGTCGTGACCAAGGCGATCGGTCACGCGGACCACGGCCACGGTGGCGCTCACCGCGGCACGGCGGATCCCGGCCACACGGCCAGGATCGGCGCGCGGGCCCGAAGGTTCGGGCGCAGGCGGCGG
>CAIYHO010000228.1 GCA_903925955.1 uncultured Chloroflexota bacterium | reverse complement strand
TTCGGAGACCGTGGTCCAGGGCTCCATCCAATCAACGTTTGCCGCTTGCTCGGCCCAGAACCCATCGGGATCACGCAGCGCACGGTCGCGCTCGACGGCGTCATTGCGCAGGTACGCCGCGCGCGCCAGGCCCAGGGGTGGCGAAATCACGCCCTCGTCGTGCATCAACGCCGAGATTGCGGCCTGCTGGGACTCGGTCAGCTGGAGATCAGACATCGTGGCTCTCCATGGGCGAAGGGGCAGCGTGCGCATGGTAGCGGCGCGATGCCATCCACAGGCGCGCCGTTGCGGCAAGATGGGGGCCTGCAGGATCGGATCCCGGGTACCGATCCCCCATGGAGGTGCACATGGCCGCGCGAGTCCTCGTGGCCTACGCGACAAAGATGGGCTCCACGCAGGAGGTTGCGGAAGCAATCGCCGGCGTGCTGGGCGAGCACGGGCTCGAGGTGACGGTGTCACCGGTGCGCGAAGTGCGAAGTCTCGAGGGCTTGGACGTCGTGGTGCTTGGGTCTGCCCTCTATGCCGCCCACTGGCAGCGCGACGCAAACCGCTTCGTCACGCGTCACCGCGCCGCACTTGCAGCAAGGCGCGTATGGGCGTTCTCCAGCGGTCCGCTAGATCACGCCCTAGGCCGAGCAGACCTCCCTATCACGCCGCACGCCGCAGAAACCCTTGCTGGAGTCTCAATTGAGGGCCACCGCACGTTTGGCGGCCGGCTCTCGCCGGACGCCGAGGGGGTTGATCCGCAGATCCTCCGCACCCATGCGGTTGGCGACTTCCGCGACTGGGGCGCAATCCGGGCATGGGCCGCAACCATTGCAGCTGCGCTCGCCACGTAGCCAGCGCCGCAGGTCATACGGGCTCGGGACTTGACCAGCGGCGCATTCGGGCCGAAAGTCTCCCCGTGCGTACAAAGATCGCGACCTTCCTAAGTCTCCTCATCCCCGGCCTTGGCCACCTGCTTGCGGGTCGGCGCCGTGTTGGGCTCGTCTTCCTGCTGCCCTTCCTGGCGCTTGTGCTTGG
Source organism: uncultured Chloroflexota bacterium (assembly GCA_903925955.1). GTDB lineage: Bacteria > Chloroflexota > Limnocylindria > Limnocylindrales > CSP1-4 > CAIXZV01. Next base: position 5,784 of record CAIYHO010000228.1, on the reverse strand, counting down.
AGGCGTGGCTGTCTTCCTGGCCAAGGGCATGGTGGGCGTTGCTGAGATCCTGCTGACGCCCGGCGTGCTGCCCGTGCTTGCCGCCTTGAACATCGTGCTTGGCGTCTGGCGTTTTGCCTCGGGCATCGACTTTGCACGGCGCTCGCGCCTCAGCGCAACAGCCTTTGCGGGAGTTGCCATTGGCGCACTTGTGCTGGTGGTCATCCCGCACGTCTACGCGGGCCAGTACATCGCCACCGTGAGCGACTTCTTGGACACCACCTTTGCCACGGTTGATCCCAGTGCCACCGACGAGCCGGTGGAGACTGATCCACCCGACGCCACGCTGCCGCCCACCAAGGAGCCCACAGACGAGCCCACCGAGGGCCCAACGGATACCCCCCTCCCCTCTGGCGCTACCCCCAAGCCTGAGAAGACGCTGGGCCCGGCGCACACGTCGGGTTCCGGCGGTTTGCCGTCGCTTGGGGTGGCCGTACCGTGGGCGCGCCCGGGCGATGTGCCCTGGGGCAACGACGGGCGGTTTGACCTGCTGCTCCTGGGCTCTGACGCCGGCACGGACCGCTGGAGCCGGCGCATGGACGTGATGCTCCTTGTGGAGATTGATGTCGCCACCGGCAAGGTTGCGATGATCGGCCTGCCGCGCAACCTGCTCAACCCGCCATTCCCGCCGGGCGCCGCGCGCAACGCCAGCCCCTGCGGCTGCTTTACCGGGATGCTTAACGCGATGTACGTGGAAGCGACTGCGGTACATCCCAGCCGCTGGCCCGGATCGGGCGCAGCCAAGGGCATCGGTGCCGTCCGAGCCATGGTCTCCACGCTCACCGGCCGGCCAATCGACGCGGTCCTTGTGGCAGACCTCTGGGGCGTCATCAAGGTTGTTGACGCAATGGGAGGCATCGACATCAACGTGCCCGCGTCGGTCACAGACTCCCACTACCCGGATCCGGTCTACGGGAGCGTGAAGCTCTTCATCCCGGCCGGCCAGCAGCACCTCGACGGCCGGACGGCGCTGGCCTATGCGCGCAGCCGCCACCAGGACTCCGACTACGGGCGGATGGCCCGCCAGCAGACGCTGCTGCTTGCAATTCGCAACCAGATTGGGCCTGAAACCATCCTCAAGGCGCCGGCGCTCATTGACGCCGCCAAGGGGTTCACCTGGACAGATCTGCCACGCGGCTCGCTGCCCAATCTGGTGGATCTGTTTAGCCGGGCTGCGCACTCCACGGTGAAGCAGCTGCGGATCGTGCCATCCGCGTACCCAGAGTGGCTGACTCCGGCGGTTATTACCCGGATCCAGAAGGACATTGCCAAGTTGCTGGGCACGGTGCCGCCGCCCACGCCCACGCCGGCCCCAACGGGCACGCCCGCGCCCACAGGCTCAGCGCCACCCACGCCGACGCCCGCGCCAACAGACTCGCCGACGCCCGCGCCAACAGACTCGCCGACGCCGACACCCCCCTGAGCCCGTGGCGGGACCGCGCCCCGCCACCCGCATCCTGTGACAGGGAGTTAGTCTCGCCCGCCCTCAACCAGGACGATGGAGCGAAGGTATCCGCTCAGGCCCGTGGCAACCGGCATGCCGGGCACGGTGGCGGTCATCGACCCATGGCTTCCAAGGCGCACCGCTCCAATGGATCCCGGAGATCCGGCGTCCGTGTCTTCGCCCACCGTGGAGAAGTACAGACGCTTTCCGTCAGGCGCGAGGGCCAAGCCTTCCACGACGCGTGCCGGACCAACCAAGACTGGGCCAGCCGCCTGGCTGAGGATCCCGTGGCGGTCCACACGGAACGAGTAGAGCGACTGTGACCAGGGCTCGGCGGTGTACACCGTTGAACCATCGGGAGTCACCGCGATGCTCTGGAGGCCGGACACCTTGCTGTTGATCGTGACCCCGGAGATCTTGGTGATGGACCGGGGCGTGACCGCGTAGTTGAACACTTCGCCATTGGCGGTTGCAGCGAAGAGCGTGGTGCTTCCGCGATGGCTGGGGCCAAAGGCCACCGCGGTTGCCCACATTGACAGGGGCGATCCCGCAGCCTCGGTCAGGGACCCGGTCCGGGAACTGATCGCAAACACCTGGGTCTTGATGTCCATCGTCTCGGCCGCCATGTCGGTGACGCCCGCAATAGCTAGCCAGCGGCCGTCAGGAGATATGGCCATCCCGATGGTGATGATGCTTGTCTCGGTATCAGCACGGTGCCTTGCGTCAAGGGACGCGTCGCGCTTGATGGGCAACACTTCGACGTTGTGGGCCGTGGCCTGCGCAGCGTAGACACGGCTGCCGTCCGGCGCCACAACCAGGCTGAACTCGCCGGTGAAGCCCAAGGCGTACGGCGAGCCGGGCAGGGATCGAAGCGATCCGGTGCGCGGGTTGATGGCGAAGGCTGAGATTGTGGCCGGACTGCTGCCCATGTTGGCCACATACAGCCGGTTTCCGGCACGGGCGATGTCAGCGGTTCGCGCGCTGATGAAGGCAAACCCTTCGGGAAGCGCGGCATCGCCTGCGCCGCCTGTCAGGAATGGCGACCCGGTGATCTGGCGGAGGCCTCCGTTGCGAAGCACGGTGTACGCGGACACGGAGTTTGCGACGCCATCATTGACGGAGTAGAGGAAGACCGGGTTCTCCGATGCCGATGCCGACGCGCTGGGCACTGCGGACCCAACTCCGGCGCCCGCCAGGAGTACAAGGGCGAAGAACACAACTGCAAGACGACGCATCAATGACCTCCAAACAGTGAGACCCGCAAAGGGGCAAAGCCGGAGGGAGGGCCGGCGACGCGCGTACGTCCGCCGGAGGGCATGTGCCCCCTTGCCGTTGCTCACACGGTAGGCTCGCGCGAATGTTGCCCGGCAGGCGGTATGGCACGTGAGCGCGCAGGACAGGAATGGAAATGGCGTAGGCGAAGCCCTACGAAGTGTCGATACGGCGGGGACATCGTCACTCGGCGGGCGAAGGCCGGCGAATGCCTTCGGGACATCCCATCGGACTCGTGCACTGGCACACTCATGGCGCACCGAACCTCGTGTGTATCAGAGGAGCGCCGTGAACCCTGACCTGCTGCGGCGCGTGCTCGTGGTTGAGGACGAAGACCTCCTGCGGTCCCTCGTCGCGGGCGAGATTGCGCGCTGCGGCTTCGAGGTTGCGTCTGCCGGATCTGGCGCTGCGGCCCTTGAGCTGGCCGCGACCTTTGATCCAGACGCAGTCGTCGTGGATGTGGATCTGGGGCGCGGGCCATCGGGATTTGACGTGGCGTCCGTGCTGGCGCGGCAGAGCCCCGGCATCGGCATCGTCTTCCTCACGAATCTCGCGGCGCCCGAAGCGGGAAGCGTGCGGTCGGCAGCCTTGCCTCCGGGGTCCGCGTACCTGCGCAAGACCGTGGTGCACGAGCCGGGCACCATCGTCGCGGCGATCGAGGCCGTGCTGGCTGGGCGTGATCCTCGTCCATCGTTCCGCCACGACCTCACCAGCCCCCACGGCCTCAAGGCGCTCAGCCCCGCGCAACTCGCGGTCCTCGCGCTGGTCGCGAGCGGCATGACCAACCAGGAGATCGCCGCAAGTCGCGGCTCGTCGCTGCGGGCGGTGGAGCGCGTCATCAACCGGACGTTCACGGCACTTGGCCTTGACGAGGCGGGCGGCGGCAATGCACGGGTGCTGGCGACGCGTGTCTATCTTGACGCGAGGGGCCGGCCCTGATGCGCGCCGGGAGGTTCATCGAGGCCACCGGTCTCGGGCCTGTCATCCGGGTGCTCGGTGGCCGCAATGGCATCACCCTGCCGGGCCTGCTCCTGGTCGCACCCCTGGCGGTTGGCGTGCAGCTGATCGCCGCAGCTCACGATGGCGATCCCGTTGGTCCTGTGCTGGTCTCGGGCTGTATCGCCCAGCTCGCCATCGCGGTGCTGCTCTGGCTCGCCCGAACGGGCCTTGATCGGGCAAGACCGGTCATGTTGCTCCGTGCGGCTGTGACCGTGGCGTCCTTTGGCGCCAGTGGCGTCATTCGGACTGTCGCCTATCTGGTGGCCGGTGGCGATGTGGCGCAGCTCCCTCCCGGCGGGGTGGCTGCTGCCCTTGGCGCCGGGGTGGCGGTGGCCGTGGTTGGGCTCACCCTCGGGGCGGTGGTTGTTGACCTTGCCGATCGCTTCATCGGGCGCAGCCGCCAACTTCGGCGTGAGCGGGCCCGGCTCGACAACCTCAGAACCGGGGCAGCGCAGGATCTTGCAGCCGTCAACCGGCTCGTCGAGGAGGTGGTTGCGGCGCCGCTCCGAGTGACGCTGGCCGAGGTTGAGATGGCGCTGGCGGACCCAAGCCGGCGTGTGGACGCCGCGACCGCCAGCCAGTCCCTCAGACTTGCAGAGCTAGCCCATGACCTTCGACGTGCCGCTGACAGCATCGTCCGTCCGCTCAGCCATGACATCGCCGAGCGACAAGACCTGTCCATTGCGGAAGCGGTGTCTCCCCCCATCCCCATGGCTGCCAGACTGAGGGACTTCGCATCGGCAACGCTGACGGTTGCGCCCTTCCAGCCGTTGGCCACCCTCTACGTTGCGGTTTCGCTCTGCCTGTTGGCGACGCTGCCGCACCTCGATGCCCCGGGTGTGCTGGTAGGCGTGAGTCTCGGAGCCGCATCTGGTCTTGCGGCGGTGATCGTCCCAAAGCGCTGGGTGGCGCCTCGGCTTCCATCAGCGGGGGCCCCGGCTCGGGCGCTTGTGGTTGGAGGAGTCTGGGTTGGGCAGGCAGCCCTCTGGCTCGTCACCCTGTGGCCGCTTCTTCGTGATCTGCCGTCGTGGCCAAACCTGCTCGCCGCCCTGGTCGCGATGCCCTTGTTCTCATTGATCGTGGCCGGAGGAGCGGCGTCTGCGGATGGCCGCCGCCATATCGAGGTTCAACTCGACGACACGCTTGCGGCCGTGGCCGCCGAGACTGGCCTTCTGCGTCGTGAGGCGGCGCAGAAGCGCAGCGTCCTCGCGCGCCTGCTCCACGGTCCCGTGCTGGGCTCGCTCACCGCTGCCGCGCTCCTGGTTGCGGCCGCCGCCACATCTGACGAGCCCGCCGCATCCGACGAGGCACGCGCTGCCATCGCCCATGCCACCGCAGCCATCGCTGCCCTCGCCTCCCCACTCCCCGACGGACACGACCTCGCAGGCCTTCTTGACGAGCACCAGCGCCTCTGGGCCGGCCTCCTCACTGTCGAGGTCCGCGGTGACCCTGCCGCGCGCGACACGGCGTATGGCACCGCACTCCTCGCGGCGATCGACCAGATCATCGGCGAATGCCTTTCCAACGCGGTGCGTCACGGCCATGCGTCGCGGGTGACCATCGCAATCGACCAGGCGCCCAAGTCCGCCGGCGGCCAGGACGCCCTCGTCATCGGCGTGGACGACGACGGGACACCCGCCGGAGCAGCCGCGTCGCGTGGCCTGGGGTCAGCCCTCTTCGACGATCTGGCTAATGCGTGGCAGCGCGAACCGCTGTCTGGCGGCGGTACACGCGTCCGCCTGGAGCTTGCCCGCTGAACGCGCGCATCAGCCCTGCGTTGAGGTGTCCGGGAGCGGTGGTGACACAACCTCGGTGACGGTCAACGCCGCGGCTGCCGACGTGTCAAACGTATACGCGTCGTCCCTGCCGCCAGCGCAGGTGATGGCACCCGCGTACTCCCCCGCCGCCATCGAGGCGGTATAGGCGGCGGCTGTGCAGACCGGCGCGCTGCCGGTGATCGTCGGGGTGATCTCGGTCGCGTGGTCCGCGTCTGTGTAATAGGTCGCGCTGTAGACGACGGTTGCCGGGTC
>CAIYHO010000227.1 GCA_903925955.1 uncultured Chloroflexota bacterium | reverse complement strand
CTGGCGGACCACCGACGCACCCCGTGCGGTGCGGCGCAGGGACCAGCGGCGGCTGGCGCCCACCGGGGGCGACACGTGGGCGCCGGTCTCCGCGGCCAGGCGCGCGTCAAGCATCGCCACGTCCACCAGGCCGTCAGAGATGGACTCGGCCATCCGCGCCCAGTCCAAGACGGCGGTCAGCGTTGGGCCGATGGCCACCTCGGGCGCCCCTGAGGCGTTGAGCCGCATGAGCTCAGACGAGGGGTCAAAACGCGTGAGCCGGGAGGCCCAGACCTCAAGCCGGTCCAGCACACCCTCAAGACCGGCTGCCGTCGCCGGCGCCTCCGAGTCGTCAAGGGTGTGGATGGCCACCTCGCCGCCCATCATCGGACGGGAGGCGGCAATCCGAACCGCCTCGAGCGTCATCGTCACGGCTTGCCGGACTGCCGGGTGACGGTGACAACCTTCACGCGCACGTGCGGCGTGGGCTGCGGGGCGATCTGGACAGACGTGTTGGGCGGCGCCGTCTGGCCGGGGGCCAGCTGGACAACACGCTGCACGTGGATCACCGACGGCGCGGGGGCCACTGCCGCGTTCTGCTGCTGCTGCGTGGTCGAGGCATCCGCGACAGGCGTAGGCGCGATCGATGGCAGCATCGCGGTGACCAGGGCCGAGGCCGACGCGACACCGGCGAGGGCGAGCATCAGGCGGAGCGGGGTGGCATCGGGCTTGGCGCGGTGGGTGCGCACGGGCGGCGGGAGCAGGTTCGGGGCAGACATCAGTCGTCGTCCCCGCCTTCATGCTCGTCTTCGTCATCGCCGTGGTGCTCGGCAGGCACAACCTGCGTGACCACCACCTCGGCCGGCGTGGCCTGCGGGGCGATGTAGACGGTGTCAACCTGCGTGATGGGGGCGGGCGGGGCGTCGGTCGCCTGGATGGTGATCGTGGAGTCTGCAGCGGGAACGGGCGCTGGCGCCAGGCCAACAAACGCCAGACCCGCTGCCAGCACGCCAGCGGCAGCCAGCGAGGCGGCGAAGAGCGCCAAACGGTTGAACATCAGGGGAGATCCTCCGGGAGGGGACGGGTTCGATGTGCCCAACGATCAGGCTGGCGCCTCTCAAGCCGGCTGAGAGGGCGATGAGAGTTCTCACAGACGGGGCCGGAGCCCTCGACCTGCGTGTCGGCGGGCCGCACAATCGGGCCATGCACGTGCTGGTTGTTGAAGACGAGCCCAAGATGGCTGCCCTGATCAAGCGGGTCCTGGTGGCCGAGCGCCACGTGGTGGACATCGCACCCGACGGGGTAAGCGCCATCGCGCTCGCGGAAAGCGGCCCGCACGACGTGGTGGTCCTGGACCGCGGCCTGCCCGATATCGACGGTGTCACGGTGCTTCGCCTGCTGCGCGCCAAGGGGATCGCCACGCCGGTCCTGATGCTCACAGCACTTGGCTCCGTAGACGATCGCGTGGCCGGGCTGGACGCGGGTGCGGACGACTATCTCGCTAAGCCCTTCGCCTTCTCCGAGCTGCTCGCGCGCATTCGGGCCCTGGCGCGCCGACCCGCTCCTGCGGGCGATGGCCGTATGGCGGCAGGAGACCTTGTCCTTGACGAGCTGCGCCACGTCGCCCAGGTTGGCACCCAAACGGTGGATCTATCCGCACGCGAGTTTGCGCTGCTGGGCTTCTTTATCCGCCACGCGGGTCAAGTGATGACCAGACAGCAGATCCTCGATCAGGTCTGGGGAGCGGAGCCAGACGTCTACTCCAACGTGGTGGACCTCTACGTCTCATACCTGCGACGCAAGCTGGGAGAACTGGACCGGGCAGAGCGGCTGCGCACCGTGCGCGGTGTGGGCTACACGCTCAAGGCCGAGGACTGACCCGCATGCCCATCGGGCCGACGGAGCGGCTCCTCCAGCAAACGCGCCAGCGGCTCTTCCTGCAGGTGATGGCCTTACTTGCGATGCTTGTCATCGGCACGGGCGCCGCCACCGTCCTGGTTGGCCTCCGGGCGCTCGACGGCGATGTGGACCGCGCGCTGGGCGCGGCCGTAACCGCGCGCGCCGACGCTGCCGACGGCGAGACGCATACCGGCGGGTCTGAGGGCGAAGAGCAAAGCGAGCACGCACCCGCCGACTCCGACACATTCGTGCTG
>CAIYHO010000226.1 GCA_903925955.1 uncultured Chloroflexota bacterium | reverse complement strand
TCAATCCTCTGTTCATAGGTGTGGTCAGGTCGATCATGCTCACGACAAGGTTGAGCGCCCACAGCTTGGACGCCTTCTTGATTGAGCGAGTCCGGAGTGCGGTAACCCGCTCCTGCACGCCAACGGCGTCAACCGGCGTAACGCGGCCAAGCAGGCTGCCAAGGCCCGATGCGCGGCCGTCCCACGCCTGGACGAGGTCGCGGGCGCGCTCGCGGGCAGCCGTGTCGCGCGTGACAGATGAACTCATCGGCCAGCCCGCGCCTTCGGCACCGGCGGCAGCTTGGTCCCGCCGTTGACCAGGAAGTGCGCAAACCAGTCGCGGATCTGCACCAGGTTCTCGGCGCGGCGGAACGGCGCCCCGCCGCGCGTGAGCTCGTGGCTCTCGTCCGGCACGCGCATAAAGCGCACGGGCTTGCGCAGCGTCCGCAGCACGGTGAACAGGGCTTCGGCCTGGCCCACGGTGCAGCGCAGGTCGCGCTCCGAGTGCTGGATGAGCAGCGGCGTCGTGACGTTGGCCGCCAGCGAGAGCGGCGAGATGGAGTCGAAGTACGCGGCGTCCGTCCAGGGCGAGCGGAAGAACTCCATCTCCGCCCACTCGGCGCCGGAGATGTCCCCGGTGAGGAACAGCGTCTTCATGTCCACGACGGATCTGGCCGTGAGCGCCGCGCGGAACCGCGACGTCTTGCCAACGATCCAGTTGGTGAGATATCCGCCGTACGAGCCGCCGGTCACGCCAAGGCAGCGCGGATCGGCCAGCCCGTCGTCAACCGCCTGGTCCACGCCAGCCATGACGTCGGCCATGGGGCCATCGCCCCAGTCGGCAAGGTTTGCGCGGTTGAAGGCCTCGCCGTACCCCTCGGAGCCTCGCGGGTTGCAGGCCAGGACGGAGATGCCGGCGCCCGCCAGGATCTGCCACTCCAGCACCGGCGACCAGCCGTAGAGCGTGTGCGGGCCGCCGTGGATCTCAAGGACCAGGGGCTTGCGCCCCTCGCCTGCCGGGTAGAGCCAGCCCTGGATGTCGCGGCCATCGCTCTGCCAGTGGCGCTCGATGGGGGCAACCCAGGCAACGTCGGCCTGGAGCAGCGCGTTGAGCTGGGTGACGTAGCGCGGGGCGGTCCGGGTGGCGCCGCCACCGTGGACCACGGCGACCTCAGGCAGCGACGTGGCATCAGCGCGGATGGCGACCACAAGGTCCTTGCCCTTGGCGTCCTTGCCCGCGGTCCAGCCGGCGATGTAGGCCCGGGCCTCCGTGAAGCGCCCCGGCGCCTTGGCGCCCGCAACCGGCACACCCCACAGCTCCATCGCGCCATCGATAGGCGCGGTGAAGAGCACGTGATGGCCGTCCGCGGTGACCGCAAGATTGCCGCCCTCGCCGCTGACGATGTCGCTGTTCATGCCGGCGTCAGGCTTGAGTTCGGAGTCCGCAAGCAGGTCCGTACCGCCGCCGGCGCCCGCCTCGGAGCCATCGGCCGCAAAGCGCCAGATACCGGTCCGGTAGCCAACGCGCGGGAAGCGGTCGCCCAGCGCCACAATTGTGGTGCCGTCTGGCGTCCACGCGGGACCCCAGAACACGGAGTTGGCCCCACTGGCAACGGTGGTGACCAAGCCGGTTGCAACCTCAACGCTGAAGAGCGACGAGCGGAAGTGCAGATCCGGGTTGGCCGACCGGTTGGCGGAGAACGCAATGCGCGTCCCGTCAGGCGACCACGCCATCCCCTCCTCAGCCGTTGGCCCGGCGACAAGCTTGCGCGCATCTCCTGTGGCAACGTCCACCAGCCAGACGTGCGCCTCAACGTCGTCGATGAAGCCCGCGCCATTGAACTGGTAGCCCAGGCGGTCGATGTAGCGGAAGTCGCTGACCTTTGGCTGGCCGGGCTTGGGCGGGGCGGGGCGGCCGCGCCGCTTGGTGTCGGCCTCGATGGTGGCGCCCAGCGAACTGGTCAGCACGGCGACGGTCTTGCCGTCCGGCGACCAGGCGTAGTCATCGACGCCTCTTGGGAGGTCGCTCAGGCGCCGGGCCTCGCCGCCGTTGAGCGGGAGCAGGTGAATCTGGACGATGTCGTGGCGCTCTTTCGGGTCCGTCGGCCGCTCCGGCTCGTCCTCCACCTTGATTCGGCGGTCGCTCAGGAAGGCGAGGGTTGTGCCGTCGGGCGAGAAGCGCGGCTTCGCGTCGGTCTTGGGGCCCATCGTGACGCGGCGGGCGTCGCCCTGGCCATCGGTGCGGGCAAGCCAGACTGAGCGGAAGTAGCCGTCGGCTGCGGGCTTGGCGCGGGTCACCGTAAAGGCGACGAGCGTGCCGTCCGGGGACAGCTGCGGGTCCGTGGGAACGGCCAGACGGTAGACGTCTTGGGGTGTGGCGGCGCGGGGCACGGGGCTCCTCCGAATTCGGAACCTTGCGGAACCATGAGCGGCCAGTCTAGCCCTGCGCGTCCGCCGAGGGCTACGATCCCTGCGATGCGCGACCAGTTGCACTTTGACCTCGAGGCTCCCCTACCCTCGCCGGGGGAGCTGCTGCCGATGCTGCCCGTGCTGCGCCGGGACGCGTTCTCGTCAGCGGACTTTGTGTTCACGCCCTCGTTTGGCGGGCAGCGGGTGCTGGTGCGCGTTGGCGCGGACGTCCCGACGTCTGGTGGCGTGGCGGGCGGTGTCGTCGTCCCCGCTGCTTCGGCGCTCCTGGATGCCGAACTGGTGGCGGTTGACGGAGCGGGCCGACCCTCGGTCGATGGGCGCATCACGGCGCTGCTGGCGTTTGACCTGTTGTATTTGGACGGGGCGTGGCTGCTTGCCTGGCCGTTGGAGAAGCGGTTGGCCGCGCTCGATCGGCTGCTGGACCCGGCGCGCTCGTCTGGGGTGGTGGCGCTGCCATGGGTGGCGGGCGACGGGCTCTCGGTGCACGCGGCGGCGGCGGCCGGGGGTCTGGCAGGCGTGCTGGCGCGACGTCTGACCAGCCCGTATCTGCCCGGGGTGCGGTCGCGGCTCTGGCGGTTTGTGCCCGCGGGGGCCGCCGTGGCGCGGTCCGACGACGATGAGCCGGAACCCACGGCCGCCTCTTCGGGCTCGCCCGTGCTCGCGGTGATGCGCCGCCTGCCGCTGGACTTCGGCGAGTAGGCCCTCGCCGGCGCCGCTCCGGCCGCGTTTCCACCAACCGTCCTCTCCACGGACGGTATCCAGCGAGTTTCCGTCTAGCGTCCTCTCCACGGACGGTAGCCAGTTTCGGCGGGATGGCTCGTGCGTGGCAAGGGTCCGCGGAGGGTGCCCGGGGCGGCTGCCAGTTGCTTACCGTCCACCAGGAGGACGGTAGCCAGTTTGCGGAGGGTGCCCGGGGCGGCTGCCCGTGCGCCCCTACCCGCCGCGGATTGCGCGCCAGTACAGGCGCAGCGTCGGCGGCTGCCCGTACATCAGCACGCCCGCCCGGTACACGCGGATCGCCAGCAGCGTCACGACGGGCACGGTGACCACAAGCAGGAGCAAGGACACCGCCACTTCCCAAGCCTCCGCCCTGCCCACGGCAATCCGCGACAGCATCACGAACGGGCTCCAGAACGGCACAAACGAGGCCACCCGGATAAACCAGGCAGACGACCCCGACAGCGCCAGCACCGCCGGGAAGTAGCCCGCCACCGCGGGGATGGACAGCGGCAGCGCGATGATCTGCAAGTCCTCGGCCCGCGACAGCAGCGAGCCTGCCGCCGCATACAGCGCCGCATACAGGGCAAACCCAAGCACGAAGTACACAAGGAACGCGCCAAGCAAGGCCGGCGACAGCGCGCCAAGCGACGTGGACACGCCAGAGCCTGGGCCAAGCACCGCATCACCAATCGCGCTGGACGCAACCAAGGCGAGCAACGCTGGCACCAGCACCAGCAGCACCTGCACAAGCCCCGCGATGCCGATGCCCAGGATCTTGCCAATCACCAGATCCTCGGCATTCGCAGCCGAGATCAGCAGCTCCATCACGCGGCTGGTCTTCTCGGCCACCACGCCGGACGCCACCCACATCCCGTAGAACACCAGCGTCAGGAACGACAGCACCACAAGCACGATGCCGACGATTCGGCGCCCGGCGTAGTCGGCGGCGTCAACGGCCACCATCGCGCCGGCACCCGACGCGCCGCCGGTAGACGCGTCAAGCACCTCAAACCCGGGCTGGATAAACGGCGAGACGGTGGAGGGCTGCGACGCGGTCCAGTCCAGGATGCCCACGGCAAACGCGCCAACCTGGAGCAGCTGCGCCCGATCCGTGCCCAGACCGCCCGACGAGTACACGCGGAACTCCAGCCCGCGGGCCGGCGTTCGCACGAGCGTAATGGACGCCGAGAAGTGCCCGGTGAGGACCTCGTTGCGCGCGGCAACCTCGTCGGTGGCGGTCTCGAAGGTGAACTGGCGGGTTGACCCGCCCGCCTCCAGCCGAACGTTCAGGTACTGGTCCAGCGTGCCCGCGGCATAGGCGGCGAGACCCGGCTCCGCCGAGACGATGGCGACCCTTGAGATAGTGGCGCGGTCAAACAGCCGCACGCCCAGCGGGATCAGCGCCACCACCACGGCGAGACCCGCCAGCAGCAGCGTGGAGAACAGGAAGGCGCGGGAGCGGATGCGCTCGATGAGCTCGCGCATGGCAACCAGGCGAATGCCGCGGAGGGCGGCAAAGCGGCTCACGCCAGGGCCTCGGCGGCGGGCGCATCGGCGGCGTCGACTGCGTCGGGCGCCAAGTGGACCTCTTCGTCAACGGGCCGGCCCACATGGTCGATGAAGACCTGCTCAAGGGAGGGATCGGCCAGCTCAAAGTGCAGCACGCGGGCGCCGGCGGCAATCGCCGCGGCCAGCACGGCATCGGGCTCCACGCCCTCATCAAGCTCCACCGCGGTCCGGTCCATCCCCGCCTGGATCACGCGCGTCCCCGGGACGGCGGCCAGCCACGGCAGGCGGTGATCGCCGGCCACCGAGATGCGCACCTGGCGTCGGCCGGTGGAGCGCCGCACGTCGCGGATGGAGCCGCCCACCACCATGCGCCCGCGATCAACGATGGCCACGGCCTCGCAGAGCGCCTCGGCCACCTCCATCTGGTGCGTGGAGAACACGACGGTCCGCCCGCGGTCCCGCAGCTCAAGGAAGGCCTCGCGCAGCAGCATCACGTTGACCGGGTCAAGACCCGTAAAGGGCTCATCCATGAGGAGCACCGGCGGCTCGTGGAGGACGGCGGCGATGAACTGGATCTTCTGCTGGTTGCCCTTGGACAACTGCTCGGCCTTGCGTGTTGCCAGATCCTCCGCGCGGAACCGCCGCAGCCAGGCGTTGGCCTCGCGGCGCGCCCGATCCGGCGCCACCCCGTGGAGCTGCGCAAAGAACACCAGCTGGTCCAGGACCTGCATCCGCGGGTAGAGTCCGCGCTCCTCGGGCAGGTAGCCCCAGGTGGAGCGCGGCAGCTCCGTGGAGGGGCGGCCCTCCCAGGTGATCTGCCCGGCATCGGCCTCCAGCACGCCCACGGCGATGCGCATGGTGGTGGTCTTGCCCGCGCCATTGGCGCCCAGGAAGCCGAAGACCTGCCCGGGCGCAACCTCAAACGTGAGGTCGTCAAGCGCCTTGACGGCCCCGAAGCGCTTTGAGAGGTGGTCGATGACGAGGGACATGCGGCACGAGCATAACGGGATGGCGGGCCCGAGCGAAATCCGCGCCGCGAGGTAACGTACGCAGCATGCAGGACAGCGCGCGGATCACCCCTCTCCGGATCGACGCGAACCGCGGCGCCGGCACGCTCCGGGTCGAGTGGGCCGATGGCCACGAAACCCTCTACGACGCCCTGACGCTGCGCTGGCTCTGCCCGTGCGCGTACTGCCGCGGCGAGGCGGGGATGCCCGGCTGGCTTGACTCCAACCCCACGCTCACCGCGGACCAGACCACGCTTGTGCACATGGCCCTAGTGGGCTCGTACGCGGTGCAGGCCACGTGGGGCGACGGTCACGACTCCGGCTTCCACACCTACATGCTGCTGCGCGACAACTGCCCCTGCGACGCCTGCGAGCGCGATCGCGCGCGACGGGCGGCCGACAGCCCCAACCAGTCCGGCCACATCGTCCACGCCGATCACACCGGCCACACCCATGGAGGCGCTCGATGATCATCGCGACCGCACCGTTTATCGCCGGCTACCGCGTCGCCGAGACGAAGGGCCAGGTCTTTGGCCTGGTGGTCCGCAGCCGTGGCGTGGCGGGCAACATGATGGCCAGCCTGCGCTCCATCGCGGGCGGCGAGATCCACGAGTACACAAGCCTGCTTGAGGACACGCGCCGCCAGGCAATCGACCGCATGGTCCAGAACGCCACGATGGTGGGCGCGAACGCCGTCATCTCGATGCGCTTTGACTCCTCCGAGATGGCCACAACCATGACCGAGATCGTCGCGTACGGGACCGCCGTGGTGCTGGTGCCGGACGCCTCGGCCAAGCAGCCCGGCGAGTAGCCTCGCGATGGGCGTCTCGCTCGCCCGACTCCTCATTGGGGGCTTCGGGGTCCTGCTGATCCTGGCCGCGATTGCGGTTGCCGCGATCCCCGGGGCTGGCGCCGACCGCATTTCTGCGCTGTGGCTGTTTGGCGGCGGCGCAGTGCTGCTTGCAGGCGTCATGCTGGAGCGGACGCGCTACCGCTCGCTCAACGCCGAGCGCACGGGCGACGGCCACGGGCGCGGCGGCGGCGAGACCTCGCGTCTTGAGGCGCGCTTCCGCTCCACCGAGGAGCGCTTTGTGGACCCCACCACGGGCGTGGCGATGCGCGTCTGGATTGATCCGAAGTCGGGCGAGCGGCGGTACGTCCCGGAGGGCTAGCCCCCCGCCGTATTCACTCCATGTCTGCCCGCAGGGGAAGCAGTGCGGCATGCGTTCGCGCGTCCGGTTGGCCAGGCGCCTGAGGCCCCCGAGCCCGCCGTCTCGTCGCCCTTCCACCCCTCCGCATGCATGGGATGCATATGCAGAGGGCCAAGGAGCTTGCGAAGCGGACCAGCGGCGCGGGCTTGTCCGCCTTGGGCGCGTCGATGGCGTGGCGCCAGCCATGGAGTGCATACGGCGCGCGCTTGGCCTCGTGGGGCGCGCTCGGCGGCGGCACCCTCGCCGGTCCGGGTGTCCCGCCAACGCGGTCCGGGTGTCCCGCCAACGCGGCACCTGCAACTGCTTCGGGCCAAGGCGAAGCAGTTTCGCGGCGCCGGGTGATGTGACCGTACGGGCCGGCCCGCAACAGCCCGCGAATGCTTCGGCATGGTCCGAAGCACCTGCAGGTGTGCCCGGGGAGGACACCCTCCTCCCCGGGCAACGGCGTCGCACTCGCATTCGCGCACGCGAGAGCGTTAACCTGCAAGTGGTACGCTCTGCGCCCCGACCGGGACCGGGGGGTCGGCGCATGTCCACGCGCCGCTCCGGTCCTCGGGCAGATTGCCGAGAGGATCGATGGCCACCGTCAGACCCGCAGCCGCACCGCGACTTGGCCGTGGGCGTCGGCGTGCGTCCCGCGATCAGCGCGCGCCGATCCTCAACCGCGAGCTCAGCTGGATTGAGTTCAACGCCCGCGTCCTCCACGAGGCGCGCGACGCCCGCAACCCAATCCTTGAGCGCGTGAAGTTCCTCGCCATCTTCGCGAGCAACCTCGACGAGTTCTTCCAGGTCCGCGTCTCAGGTCTGCGAAGGCAGGTGCAGGCCGGCGCATCGCCGCACACCTCGGACGGCATGACGCCTGCGCAGCAGCTTGACGCCATCCGCGACCGCGTCCGGGACCTCATCGCCGACCACGCGTCCATCTGGGCCGGCATCCGCACGGAGCTTGCGGCCGAGGGCGTCCAGATCCTGGACTACGACCAGGTCCCGGAGCACCACGCCACGCTGCGGCGCCGCTTCCACGATGAGATCTTCCCCGTGCTCACGCCCCTTGCGGTGGACCCCGGGCACCCGTTCCCGTACATCTCCACGCTGAGCCTGTCGATCGCCGTGGGTCTGCGCGACCCCGAGACCGGCGACCAGCGCTTCGCCCGCGTGAAGATCCCGCCCATCCTGCCCCGGCTGTTCGCCGTGGAGCGCGGCAAGTTTGTGCTGCTGGACCAGGTCATCGAGGCAAACCTCGACGAGCTCTTCCGCGGCATGGACATCCTCGAGACGCACCTCTTCCGGGTTACGCGCGATGCGGACATCTCGGTGGAAGAGGACGAGGCGGACGACCTGCTCCTGGCCATTGAGGAGGAGGTTCGGCGCCGGCGGTTTGGCGAGGCGGTCCGTCTGGAAGTTGAGCGGTCCATGCCCGACGTGACGCGGGCAATCCTCGTCAAGGGCATCGGCGTCCGCGACGAGGACTGCTTCGATGTCGCGGGCATGCTGGACCTCACAGCACTCTGGCAGCTGGTGGATCTGGATCGCCCGGACCTCAAGAGCGCCCCGCATGTTCCCGTGGTGCCCGGCCGGCTGCTGCCGCCCGATGATGACGAGCCCGCCGATGTGTTTGCGCAGATCCGCGCAGGCGACATTCTGGTGCACCACCCGTACGAGTCCTTCACGGCGTCCGTGGAGCGGTTTGTCCAGCAGGCCGCGGATGATCCGGACGTCCTGACCATCAAGCAGACCCTCTACCGCACCTCGGGCGACTCCCCCATCGTCCAGGCGCTTATCACCGCAGCCGAGCGCGGCAAGCAGGTGGTGGTGCTCGTTGAGATCAAGGCGCGCTTTGATGAGGCGAACAACATCGTCTGGGCGCGCAAGCTGGAGCGCGCGGGCGCCCATGTCGTGTACGGCGTTGTCGGCCTGAAGACGCACTCGAAGGTCTTGCTCGTGGTGCGCCGCGAGGGGCATGGCCTCCGGCGCTATGTCCACATCGGCACGGGCAACTACAACAGCAAGACCGCCCGCCTGTATGTGGACCTGGGGATTCTCTCCTGCCGCGAGGAGCTGGGCGCCGACGTCACGGACCTCTTCAATACGCTCACCGGGCTCTCGCGCCAGCGCGTCTTCCGGCGGCTGCTGGTGGCGCCCATCACGCTGCGCGGGCGGATCATGGAGCTGGTGGAACGCGAGATCGCCTTTGCAAAGGCCGGTCAGGACGCGCGGATCATGCTCAAGGTCAACTCGCTCGTTGACGCACATGTCATTGAGGCGCTGTACGAGGCGTCTCGCGCCGGCGTGTCCGTGGACCTGATCGTCCGCGGCGCGTGCTGTCTGGTGCCGGGGCTGCCCGGTGTGTCGGACAAGATCCGCGTGAGCTCCATCATCGGCGAGTTTCTGGAGCACTCGCGCATCTTTATGTTTGCCAATGGCGGGCGGCCTGAGTGGTACATCGGCTCGGCTGACCTCATGGAGCGCAACCTTGACCGCCGGATTGAGGTGGTCACGCCGGTTGAAGACCACGAGGCGCGGGCTCGGCTGGGCCGGATCATCGATGTGATGCTGTCTGACGACCGTCGGTCGTGGCAGCTGGGCGCCGACGGGCGTTGGCAGAGGACCGAGGTCCTCGAATCGAAAGCAGGAACCGTGGACACGTTCAACGTGCTCAAGGACGACGCGGCAGCCGCGGCCCTTGCCCAGGCGGACCCGAAGATGTCACAACTCAACGCCGGGTCGATGGATCCGCGAGCATGACGCAGGACGGCGAGAGCATCGCTGCCGACATCACGCCGCCCGTCGCGGAGCAGCCCGCGCCCGTCGCGCCCACGCCGCGGCTGATCGTCGGCAAGACGCCCGGCGTCACCACCGATGACCGTCTGGCCGAAGCCGGACGCAAGGTGCTGCGCTTCCACCTCTCCCGGATGCTCCTGCGCGAGGCAGGCACCCTTGAGGGCATTGACCCGGGCGAACTCAAGGCAATGCGCGTTGCAACCCGCCGGCAGCGTGCGGCGTGGCGCGTGTTTGGGTCCGCGTTTGACGAGGCGGCCACGGC
The DNA here is from genome assembly GCA_903925955.1 of uncultured Chloroflexota bacterium. Lineage (GTDB taxonomy): Bacteria > Chloroflexota > Limnocylindria > Limnocylindrales > CSP1-4 > CAIXZV01. The sequence goes on along the minus strand of CAIYHO010000226.1, from coordinate 1,592 downwards.
CAAGCACCGGCGTCGCCTTCGTGCGGTAGCCGCGGATCTAGGTGCCGTCCGAGACCTGGACGTGATGATCGGGAATGTTGAGGAGTACCAGTCTGCACTGGGCACCGCTGAGGCGGGCGCGATGGAGCCGCTGCTTGCGGTCTGGCGCGCCAATCGCGATTCCGCCCGGGAGATCCTGGTCCGCGAGCTTGCCTCGCGCCGGTACCAGCGATGGGCGGAGAGCTACGCCGTCTTTGTGGAGTCCGAGGGTGTTGGCGTGCGGGCGCCCGGCCCTGTGGAGCCGCACCGCGTCCGCGACACCATGCCGTCACGCATCTGGGCGGCGTACGAGACGCTGCGCGGGTATGAGCCCGTCATGCGCTGGGCGGATATCACCACGCTGCACGACCTGCGCATTGCCGCCAAGTGGCTCCGCTATACGCTGGAGTTTGTCCGCGAGGCCATGGGTCCGGAAACAACGGACCTGGTTGAGCAGGTTGTGGCGCTCCAGGACCATCTGGGCTTGCTGCACGATGCCGATGTGGCGGCCGGGCTGGCGCGAGCCTTCCTGACGGCCCACACGGGGAGCATCACCGATGTCGAGGCCGGGGCGATCGGCCGCTACCTCGCTGACCGCGAGCGCGAGCTCACCCGGCTGCGCAAGGGCGTGGGCGTGCCGTGGCAGCCGCTGGTGGATGCGCCGTTTCGCCTGATGCTGGGGCGCGTCACCGCCTCGCTGTAGCACCGCGGGGCGCAACAGCGTGTGTGGAACAGCGAGACCCGGGGGCGAAACGGGCTAGTTGTCGCTGCCCCGCGCGAGCCTGCGCAGCCGATCGCGCCAGGCCGGACCTGCGGCCGCAACCGCCAGCACGGCACCCTCGCGGATCCCCTCTTCCGAGACGCGCATCGAATCGGCGCCGTACCGGCGCAGGATCTCGTCGGTGATGACGCCGCCGGCTGGCAGCAGACGCGCGCGCTCGGGTCGGACGCCAAACCGTGCAGCGGACTCGGCCGCCGGCTGCTCCAGGATCAGCGTCAGCGCAATCGCGATGCCGCGCCGCGAGAGGATGGGCTCGCCGGCCTCACCCGGGACAAGCTTGAGCAGGTTAGACACCGTGCCGCCAACGCCGACGATCTCCACCGGCTTGATGTTTGGCGCATCGCGCAGGATCCGCGCCGCTACAGCGCGGACGCCTTCAAGGTCAGATCTGAGGGGCGGATCACCCGTGAGCAGGGCACGGGTCAGACGAGCGGAACCCAGAGCCAGCCCAACGGCGCGGGCCGACCCGGACCGGTCCACGTCCACCAGTTCGGTGCTGCCGCCGCCCACATCGACAACCAGCATGTCGCCATCGGGCAAAAAGGCTATTCCCCATGGAACATCAAGCCCTTTGACAATCGTATCAATCCGGAATGACTGATGTTTGGATTTAATCAAAGCCGGAAATTTAACCAATGGTACCACTTCCTTTTTCTCTTTTATTTCGGTGAGAATGTAATTCGAAATGGCCTGCATTTCAGCATTGGTAAATGCTTTTTCGAATGGAGGCATTCCCAATACCGGAAGTCCATACCTGATTACCTGGCTCAGATCATTTCCAGAACTATAAGCT
>CAIYHO010000225.1 GCA_903925955.1 uncultured Chloroflexota bacterium | reverse complement strand
CCACCTTGCCCACCTTGGCCGTCAGCGCGGTGGAGCCGGACTTGGCCTTGATCGACACCGCGTCGGCTTCCACCCAGACCATGGTGGAGCTCAGGTACCAGCTTGTGGTGGTGTAGCAGGTGGACATGTACGGGACGTAGCCGTACCAGTAGTCCCAGTAGTACTTCGTGCAGGTGTAGGGGCTGGTGGTGGAGGGCTGCGTGTTCTTGACGGTGACGCTAGCGGTGACCTGGAGTTGTCCCTTGACCGGGTCCAGCACGTAGGTTGTGGAGCCGGTCTTGGTGAAGCCGTCCGCTGCCGCCACGGGCGCGGGCACAGCCGACAGCAGGCCAGCCGCAATGACGGCCGCCATCCCAATCCTGGAAAGCGCAGTGCCCATGTCCCCCCTCCGGTGTTCGCCTGATGTGTCCAAGGATTGCAGGATCGCCCGCGGGCCGCTTGCGCCGCCCGTGCCGGATGGACCTGCGCAACGGGCGATTTGGCGCCGGGTCTATCGGCCCGCACACAGACCCGCCGCGGAGTGGCCTGTGGCGAGTATGGCGAATATGCTGCGCCACAGCGCCGCATCCCTTCGCTGACACGTAGCACCCGGAGGCACCGCACCTTGGACACCACCGATCGCCCCGGTCTTGACGCCTGGATTGCCCGCGGCCAGGAGGTTGCCAAGCAGGAGGCGGCGGCCCGGGCCGTGGCGCGCACCCGGCGCTTCGACACGATCGCCGTCCACGGGCTGTACAACCACGTTGCCGCAGCGGCAAACCAGGGCAGCATCATTGAGCCCGCGTACAACGCGCCGGCGCAGCACTTCCCCGATAGCGATGCCCTTGAGGCGGCCCTGGGCTACCTGATGCCCGCCTGGGGCTACAGCCGCATCGCCAACCCCACCACGCACTACCTCGAGGAGACGCTTGCGCTGCTGGAGGCGTACGGCTCCGGGCTGACCGCGTCGTCCGTGGTGTGCGGCTCCGGGATGGCGGCGGTCCATCTCGCCACCAACGCGCTGCTCAGCCTCAACCCGGACATGCCCGCAGCGCTGCCCAACATCGTCGCTTCGGCCAAGTGCTACGGCGGCACGTTCGTGCTGTTCAAGCGGTACGCAGCGGAGCGGGGGATTGGCCTGCGCTGGATTGAGGACCCGCTGGACATGGACGCCTGGGAGCGCGCCATTGACGCGGACACGCGGTTCCTCTTTGCGGAGGTGCCGTCAAACCCGGCGCTGGCCGTGGTGGACATCCCGGCGCTTGCGGCGCTGGCCCACGGGCGGGGCGATGGCGCCGGACCCATGCCCCTGATCATTGACTCCACCGTGGCAACGCCTGCAATCCTGCGGCCGCTGTCGCTGGGCGCGGACATCGTGATCCACTCGCTGTCCAAGGCCATCGGCGGGTCCGGGCTGGCCATCGCCGGCGCCATCACCGCGCGCCACGACATCCCCATCCGCGTGGGCACTGACGACATGCGCGCCGATTTCGCCACCCACATCAAGCTGCTGCCGCTGCGCGACTTTGGCCCGTCCCTCTCGCCTGCCGCGGCGCTTTCGCTCATCTCCGATCTGCGCACCCTGCGCACGCGGGTTGACGCCTGGAGCCGCAACGCCATGAAGGTGGCAGGCTGGCTCTCGGCGCACCCGGCCGTGGCCGCGGTGAGCTACCCGGGGCTTGCCTCGCACCCGGGGCACGCCATTGCGGAGCGCGACTTCCAGCTGGCCGATGAGGACGCTGGGCCCGATGCCGCCCGCTACGGCAACCTGCTTGCCTTCACCGTCCGCGGCGGACTCCCCGCGGCGCGCCGGGCGTTTGACCGTTTCGACATCGTCTTCCGCGCCACGGATCTGGGCAAGGCGAAGAGCGTGGCGGTCATCCCGTCCGTCTCCACGCACCAGCAGCAGGGCGAAGAGGGCCGCGCGATTGCGCACGTGGATGACGGGCTCATCCGCCTCTCCGTTGGTGGCGAGCACCCCGACGACATCATTGCGGACCTGGCGCAGGCGCTCGAGGGCTGACCTCGCGCCTCCCGCCTCGACCCGGGAGTCCGGGGTGTGCCGGAACATGAGTAGTGCAAGTACTTCGGGCCAAGCCGAAGGAGTTTGGGGCGGGCGCTAGACGCCCAGCACGAAGCGCAGCGACGCGTCCACGCGGCCCCCGAGCGCTGGACGCCCCCGAGCGCTGGACGCCCCCGAGCGCTGGACGCCCCCGAGCGCTGGACGCCCCCGAGCGCTGGACGCCCGCAAGCGCTGGACGCCCGCAAGCGCTGGGCGGCCCGTGGCCCGCGGCCCCCGGCCCCGTGGGGGCAACTGCTTCGGCTTGGCCCGAAGTACATGCAGGGTCCGCCTGGACGGCACCCCCCGCCACCGCCCGCCCGGGTCAGACGCCCAGCATGAACCGCTGACCCAGCGCGTCCGCCGGGAACGTCATGACCTGGTCCACGCGGACATAACCATCGCGGGGCAGACCAGCACCGTTGCCGAGCGCGCCAGCCGGAGTGGGGGAGCCCCAGTGCCGATGGCTACCACTCCAGCCGCTCCAGCAGCGAGATGGAGAGTTTCTGGCACCCACCGGATCACAATCCGTGTCATTGGCACGGCCAAGCATCCACGAGTTGATATCGACGCGATCGTCGCGCTGCGATAGCCGCTAGCCGGCGGGCGCCTGCACGTGGTCTTCCCAGTGGTGGGCCGGCGCGTAGCCCAGGAGCTGGCGCGCGTGGTCAATCGAGAGCAGCGTCTCGCGCCCGGTCACGGGGCGGCGCAGTGGCACGGCGGGGAAGACCTCGGCCATGAGCGAGGCCGAGGGCCGGGTCATCACGGTGTCGTCGGCCGCCACGATGCAGACCTCGGCGCCGGTAACTGAGGCCGTCAGCGCCAGGCGACACGCTTGCGCAACGTCGCGGCAGTCCACGTAGCCCCAGAGGTTCCACTTGCGCAGCTGCGCGTCGCCCCAGTACGAGGGGAAGGCCGCGTAGTCCGCAGGCTCCATGATGTTGGAGATCCGCAGACCCACAAACGGGATCCCCGTGCGACGTGCGAACTGCGTCGCCATCGCCTCGCCCACCACCTTGCTGAGCGAGTACGACGACTCGGGCCGAACCTCGATGCTCTCGTCGATGGGCGCAAACAGCGGCGGCGTGTCAAACGGCAGACCCAGGACGGTCTCGCTCGACGCCCAGACCACGCGCGCCAGCCCATGCGCCTCGGCCGCGGCAAACACGTTGTACGTGGAGAGCGCGTTGATCCGGAACGTCTCCGCGGGGGTGCGGAGCTCGGGCGCGGGGATGGCCGCCAGGTGGACCACGGCGTCAACACCCGCAAGCGCCTCATACGCCTGGCCTGGATCGGCGAGGTCCGCCACCCAGCACTGCCCATGCGCACTGCCGTCATGGCGTGTGTCCACGTTGCGGACGTCGTGCCCGTGCTCGCGCAGGTTGCGCACCACCCATCGGCCGGCCTTGCCGCTGCCCCCAGTCACCACGATGCGCATGCCGATCCTCCTGCGTCTATTGCGCCAATTGTGCGCCCGACCCGGTGGGGATGACGTCCGGGGGGCAAGTCGATGCCGCGCAAGCGCTAGGCGCCAGCCTGGGGGTGTGTCATTCCGGCCCACCCTTCGGGTACTTCGGCGTAAGCCGAACCAAATGTGGATATCCGGCGCTGTGCTTGACGTTGTCCACAGCCGACGTGCCCCATTTCGCCACAAGTAGTTCGGCTTGCTCCGAAGTACCCGCACTATGCACTTGGGCCGGACCACCGCCCTCCTCGCCCAACACAAACGCAGCCGGCAGGCACGAGGCCCACCGGCTGCGCGGTGACGCGGGGACGCCGCGCGGGGCGGCCGCCCCCAGGACTTACGGGATGAGGAACGCCACCTGGACGGTGATCACCACATCGGTGGAGCCGGGCAGCACCGGGGTGGAGGAGCCCTTGTCGGACGGGGCGCCGGCGGCGTAGTTGGGCTGGTACCAGACCGGGGTGGAGACGGACTCGGTGACCGACGCAACACCGATGATGGAGATGCTCAGGCCCTTGGCGTAGGTGTTGGCCTTGGCGCGGGCGTCGGTGATGGCGGCTTCGCGTGCCTTGGCCTCGGCAGCGGTTCGGTCGGCCACATCAAAGGAGATGCCGTCAACGTTGTTGGCGCCGGCGGCCATGCCGTTGTCCAGGACATCGGAGAGCTTGGACAGGTCACGAACGGTCACCGACACCGAGTTTGCCAGCTGGTAGCCGGTGATCTTGGGTGCAGCGCCGGTGTTGGAGTAGTCGTACACGGGCGACAGGGAGACAAGCGTGGTGGCGATGTCCTTGTCGGCGATGCCCAGCTTGCGCAGCGCGTCCACAACGGCGGTCATGACAACGGCTGCGTCTTCGCCGGCGGCCTTGGCGGTGGGGCGCTGGACCAGCACGCCCAGGCGCACGGTGGCGAGATCGGGGATGACGGTGATCTTGCCCGAGCCGCCCACGGAGATGGTGTGCTCAGGCGTGGTGTCGCCGGGGGCTGCGACGATGGGGGAGTAGGCGCGGGGAGCCGTGACGCTGGCCAGGACTGGCCCGCCCACAAGTCCAACGCCAAGTGCGGCCACGGCCACGATGGCGAGCCAGCGGTTGCGGTTGATCGTGTCGTTCATCGGGGATGCCTCTGGGTACTTGCGGAGGGGGGAGTTCCTGCTAGCGGGGCCAAGACGCCGTGGCGCGTCTTGGGTTCCCTGTTGCTCCCTGCGGTTTCCCAAGACAATCGGCCGCCCTTCCTGCTACGGTGCCTCGATGGGGGCACCGATGCCAGGCGACACACCCGACGACACACCCGGCGAGCGGCCCGGCGAGGCGGCCGAGCGCCGCGTGGAGGCGCGGGTGCGCGAGGCGGTTGCCGCGTACGCCACGGGCGTCGAGGTCTTCGCCAACGTCCCCATCCTCGCCAAGACCAGGCCTGACGATCCTTCGCACGATGCCGAAGCGGATCTGGTCCTGGTGGATCCGGCCCACGGCCTGCTGGTGATTGAGGTCAAGTCTGGCGAGCCCCTGCGTCGTCGCGATGGCCGCTGGTTCATTGGCGGCCGCGAGCTTGGCAAGAGCCCGTTTGTGCAGGCGATGAAGGCCAAGCATGATCTGGCCGAGGCCATTGAGGATCTGCCCGACTGGACCGTCAAGCAGTCGCTTGGCACGGCGCACGCGGTGGCGTTCCCCAGTGCGGACCTCTCGGCGGCGCGCAACGGCGAGGACGCGCTGGGTCCCGAGGGGGATCGGGCGATCCTCCTGGACGCATCGGACCTTGAGGATCCCCGGGCCGCGCACCTTGCCATCGAGCGCGCCTGGCGGTTTCACGAGGGGAACCTGCCCCGCGGCCTGGGCGCGCGAGATGTCGCCATCATCCGCGACTACCTCGCGCCGGAAGTACGCATCCCGCGGCTGATCCGGCGCGATGTCGCGGAAGCCAAGGACAGGCTGATCTCCATCTCGCGGGCCCAGGAACTGGTGCTCAACCAGAATCGAAAGCTCCGGCGCGCGTCCGTGGTGGGGCCGGCGGGGAGCGGCAAGAGCCTGCTTGCGGTGGAGAAGGCGCGGCGGCTGGCCCGGGAAGGCTGGCGCACGCTGTACCTGTGCTTCAACTCCATGCTGGCGAGTGCCGTGATGCACGAGATTGCCGCGGGCGCTGAGCCCGAGGCGCGGCGCCCCACCGTCTCCACGTTCCACGGCCTGTGCGAGACGCTTGGCGCGCGGGCTGGGACGCTGGGCGCCAAACCCGCCAAGCCAGGTCAGGACTGGTTTGACGTGGCGCTTCCCGCCGCCCTCGATGACGCCATCACGGCCCTGCCGGACACCCGGTTTGACGCGGTGATTGTGGATGAGGGTCAGGATTTCCGGCTGGGGTGGCTTGAGAGCATCGAATTCCTCTTCGACAACCCCGCCGACGGCGTCTTCTGGGTCTTCCACGATCCGGGGCAGGCACTGTCACGGGACGACGAGGTGGCCAAGCTTGGCCTGCAGGAGCTGGACCTCTTTGAGGACTACCGCTCGCCTGCGCCCGTGGCCGCTCTCTCCGCCCGGTTCTATCGCGGGCCTGGCGAGCCTGTGGCGGTGAACCCTGAGGGGATGCGCCCGGTCATCGTTGCCGCAAAGCCCGGTCGCGACACCACCGAGGAGGTGCGCCGCCGTCTCCACGACCTTCTTGTCACCAACGGCGTCAAGGCGTGGGACATCGTGGTGCTCTCGGGATCGGCTGCCCACAAGAGCCTCGTCTGGCGCCAGCGCACGTTTGGCGCGGTGGAGCTGTGGAGCGGCGCCATCGACGCCGACGGCCAAAGCCTGGGCCTCCCCGCAGACCAGGTGCCCGAGATGCCGTCTGACGATGGCGTTGTGCGGTTTGAGACCGTGCGCCGGTTCAAGGGTCTGGAGAGCCCGGTGGTGATCCTGTGCGAGCTGCCCACCGATGAGAAGCGCGAGGACCAGCTCCTCTACACGGCCCTCACCCGGGCCACGGCGCACCTGATCGTCATTGCCCCGCCGGCACTGGCAGGTCGGCTGTCGGCGGCGTTGTCGGCTTCGGCTTCCGCTCCTCGCGCAGGATCCGGCGCCGTTCCGGCCTCGGCACCTCGCCCTTTGCCTGTGACTGCGGCGGCGGTTCCTCACCAGGTGGATACGGCGGCAGCCAAGCGGGTCCCTCGATGACCCTTTCCTGCTCGTCTTCAAGCGCCCCCACCGCGAACCCGATGATCCGGTATCCGCTCACCACCACCGTTGAGCGTCCCTTGGGCGTCTGTGCTTCAACCCAGACAGCTGCCCCGTATCGGCGTCCTCCGAAGATCTGGACGGCCTGCGCCAGCGCTTCGCGAATGTCCGACTGCTCGGCCCGAGCCTTGCCCCGCACCTTGACAACGAACGTGAGTGGCCCATCGCGCTCCGGGTCCCAGCCGAACCTGCGAAGCGTCGCCTCCCAGCGTGGTGGCCTCCAGCCCTGGGAGTCGCCGTCGATGATGAGTTCGTACCCGTCCACTTCGCGACCTGCGGGACGTCCGGGCATGAACAGGGCGGTGCGCTCGGCAAGGAACCTCGCGCGCTCGGCGGAGATCGTCATGGCATTCGCGCTTTGTGGCGCGCCGTGCGGAGATTGGGTTGCTAGACGGGCGCCGTCGCCGTGCGCCCGATCCGGTACCGGTGGCGTCTTGGCGGCTCCTCGCCCGGCAGATACCGCGGCAGCCACGAGGGACCATCGATGGCGATAGTGGGAGGGTCCTCCAGGGCGCCGATGGCCATGCCGACGATCGGCGTGCCGGTGACGACCACCTCTTCAAGCCCCGAGCGGGTCACCGCTGTTACCGTGACGCTCCCGCAGTCGATGCCACTCTCGACGAGCGTTCGGGCGCAGCGAAGTGCGGATCGGATGTCGCCGAAGCATTGGTCTGGCAGGCGGCCCACGCGGACCCTGAACGTCGCAGCGCCGTCGCGATCGCGGTCCCAGCCACGACCAGCGAGGTCTTCTTCCCACTGCGGCGGCGACCAGCCACGGGATACCCCATCGATGATCAGTTCGACACCATCGACCATGGTGCCGGCGAGTCGACCGGGCATGCAGAGCGCCTCCGCGAGGGCTCGTGCGCTGCCGACGTCAGACGTTGTAGTCATCAGATTCGCGCTTCGTGGCGCGCCATGCGGTTATCGGCCGGATCATACCGTTCCTGTACACGAAGACAAGCGTGATGAGCCTGCCTCTATTAGACATTCCGGTCGTCCGTTGGCGGAGTTCATCATAGGAGTGCTCCAAGTCGGGCTCCGTCCGGGCGCGTCTGTCCTTGACGACCGTCTTGGCCTCTTCAAAGCTCACGCCGTGCTTGCGCAGGTTCGCCCGCGCCTTGTCTGGATCCCACGGCTCGTCCACCCGCGGCACCGTACGGAGCGGCGCTTAGCGGCCACTCACGCGGGACTTACCCGCGGCTTATCTGCGCGTGACACCCTAGGTGGCACAGTCGCCCGCGAGGATCACCATCACATGACCCCCATCACGCGAGGCACGCGCGGATGAGCGCCAACAACACCCAGACCGCCAAGAAGATCCTGCTCACCGGTGAGCAGCGCGCCATCGTGGAGGCAGAAGACGGGCCCATGGTGGTGCTCGCCGGTGCCGGCACGGGCAAGACGCGCGTCATCGTGGAGCGCGTCCGCTGGCTGCTGGAGACAAAGGGCCAGAAGAACGCGGCGGGGGACTACGTCACCGCCAAGGAGCCGCCGCGCCACGGCAACCCGTTTGAGGGGCCGCTGGTTCCGGAGCAGCTCCTGGTTCTGACGTACAACGTCAAGGCCGCAGCGGAGCTGGAGTCACGCCTGGACGCAACGGCAGGCGTTGGGCCCAGCGTCAGGTCGCGCATGACCGTGAACAACTTCCACGGGTTCTGCCACCGCGTGCTCAGCGAGAGCGCCGCGGAGGCGGAGCTCCCCGCCATGCCGGACGTCCTGGACGGGCCGGGCCAGATCCTGCTGCTGCGGGATCTGCGGGACCAGCTGGACCTCGTCTACCACAGCGAGTACTCCTACGGTGACTTTGCCACCTTCATCAGCCGCTGCAAGGACGAGCTGGTCTGGCCGGACGATTTCGACCGCTTCGTGGCCAACGAAGTGGCCATCTACGAGGCCGAATACGGCAGCTTTGCGCAGGCCGTGGAGCGCCTCCACGCCGCGGGGAACCTCCAGCCGCTGCGCGAAGTAGCGGCCGACTATCGCAAGCTCCGGGCCGGCAAGGACGTCAAGGACGACGTGGTGGAGAAGGCGGCGGATCGCGAGGCCCGCCGCACTGTTGCCGGCAACGGCAAGGCGCTCTACCTCAAGGACTTCCCGGAGGACGCGCACCCCCGCATCTGGGCCCTCGCGGACACCTACGAGCGGGACGGCGCCGCCCTGGAGGTCCTGCGGCTCAAAGAGCTCGCCACGACATATCGGAAATACCAGGCCAAGCTCACGGAGCGCGGCGCCCTGGACTTTGGCGAGCAGATTGCCCTGGTCACAAGGCTGTTCGTCCAGCGCAGCAACCTCCTCCGAAGATGGCAGCGCCAGTATCGATACATCCTGGTGGACGAGTTCCAGGATGCCAACGCCGCCCAGATTGAGCTGATTGGCCTGCTGGGCAAGACGCCGGACCGGCCCGACAACGTCATTGTGGTGGGTGACGACGACCAGTCCATCTACCGCTTCCGCGGCGCCGCGTTGAACGCGTTTGAGGACTTCCAGCGGATCTTTGACGGCAAGCCGCCCATCCTCCACATCAGCGAGAACTTCCGCTCCGGCGGCCATGTGCTCACCGGCGCCAACCAGCTCATCGTCAACAACAAGGATCGGCTGGACACCGAGAAGCGGCTGCGCACCAGCAAAGACGCGGGCGAGGCCATCGAGATCCACCTCTGCAACGGGCCCGAGGACGAGGCGATGGCCATCGTGGACGCCATCCGCACGCTCGCTGGTCCCGGCAAGGACGAGGACTGGAACTCCGTGGCCGTGCTGTACCGCAAGCACGCCCATCGCGAGCTCATCGTTGAGCGCCTCAAGTCTGAGGGCATCCCGTTCACCATCATTGGCGGCGTGTCGCTCTTTGAGCTGCCCGAGATCCGTGATCTGGAGGAGGGCCTCCGCGCCATTGCGGATCCGCTCAACGTGCCGGCGCTGGTGCGCATGATGACCGCGGGGCCGTGGCGGCTGGACGCGGTGGAGATCCTGCGGGTCACGCGTCATGCGGATTTTGAGCGCATCCCCGCCATTGACGCTGTGCGCCGGATTGTGGCTGTGGGCGCCGCCCGCGATGGCCTGGCCACCCTTGACGATGTCGAGGCCGCCGAAGACGCGCCAGCCGATGCTGCTGACGCTGGCGAAGCCGAAGCCGCCAAGACAGCCGAAGCCGACAAGGACGCCGTTGTCGTCAGCGCCGACACCCGCGCCAAGCTTCGCCAGCAGCTGGCCGTGCTGGACGTGCTGGGCCAGATGACCTGGCGCGACGGCCCGTTCACCGTGCTCTCGCGCTATGTCGAGCGCACCAGCGTCATCCTTGACCTCCTGGGTGTGGGCACCGTGGAGGCCAAGCGCAGCATCGTCAATATCGGCAGCTTTATGCGGTTTGCCTCGGACTGGCAGCAGGCCAAGCCCCGGGGCACCCTCGCGGACTTCCTGGCGTATCTGGATGCCTACAAGAGCGCCGCGGGCGACCGTCCCACCAGCGTGGAGCTGACCGAGGATGTTGAGGGCGTCCGCCTCATGACCCTCTACCAGGCCAAGGGTCTGGAGTTCCCCATTGTGGTGATCCCGCGCGTGGTGGAGGGGGAGTGGCCCATGCGCAACATGGGTCAGGGCTGGTTCCCCCCGGAGCTCCTGTACGGCAAGCCGCCCACCGGTGACACCCATATCGAGGAAGAGCGCAGGCTTCTCTACGTGGCCATGACCCGCGCCCAGCGCCGGCTCATCCTCACCACGTTTGCGGACGGGGCCGTGGCCAAGAAGGGCCCGTCAAGCTTTATCGGGGAGCTGCTGGCGCAGTCTGAGGCGGAGGGCAACCACCTGCGCCAGGTGGACCGCGCCCAGAGCAAGGACGCAAGCGCGCTGGTGGAGGCGCGCCAGATCATCCCCATCGCATCGGCCCAGGAGCGCAGGCTCAGCTTGCGATTGGCGGCGGCGGAGCTGCTCACCCGCGCTGAGGCACTCAGCCCGGACGCCGCGGACACCGAAGAGGTGCAGGGCGCCATCACGGCGCAGCTGGCCAACCTTGGCAAGAGCGCCGCGCTGGACGCTGACCAGGCACGCGCACAGGGGCTGGACCCGCTCACCATGCGCGCCATCGCCGTGCGTGAAGGGGAGGGCGGCAACCTCCTCCAGGTGGCGCCGCTGCCGCCGCGGTTCTCCTACTCGTCGCTCAAGACGTACAAGGAGTGCGGTCTCCGCTACGCGTTCAACTACCTGTACCGGATCCCGCCGCCGGACAGGAAGGCGGCGCCGCTCACGTTTGGCTCCGCCATCCACTCCGTGTTTGAGGAGTTCACCAAGCTTGTTCGGGATCGCGCGGCGCGCGGCGAGACCGTGCCCACCCGGGATGAGCTTGGGAGCATCTTCGCCCGCAACTGGAAGCCCGCCGATTTTGGCGATGCCGTCACCGCCACCACCTATGAGCGCAAGGTGGGATCCATGCTGGACGCCTTCTGGGAGGACGAGCTTGCGCGCCCGGCCGTGGTGCTCAAGGAGGAGGAGCCGTTCCGGCTGGTTCTGGACCCGGGCGATGGCAGCCCGGCTGTGGTCATCTCCGGAAGCATCGACCGGATTGACCAGCATCCGGACGGCACTATTGAGGTCATCGACTACAAGACCGGCAAGCCCGAGAACCAGGATCCGCCCGACAAGAACCAGCAGCTGGCCATCTACGCCATGGCCTGCCGGGACACCCTCAAGCTTGGGATGCCGGCGCTGGTCACGCTGTACTTCACGGAGCGGCGGCTGCGGATGTCGCTGGTGCCCACCCCAGAGCATCTGGACGCGGTCCGAGACGACATCCTGGCCGCGGTTGCGCGGATCCGCTCTGGCGATTTCACGGTCAACCCGGACCCCAAGGAGCGCGCCGACGCGTGCCGCTACTGCGACTACAAGGCCATCTGCCCAGAGCGACGGGAGAGCAAGCGTTGAACAGCAACATGCCCGGTTTCGTGCCGGTGACCACTCGGGCCAAGACCGGCCCGGGTCTCCTGGTTCGGGCCGTGTGGTTCGTCTTTGTGGGCTGGTGGCTCACGGGTCTGGTGAGCGCCTTTGCGTGGGCGTGTCTGGCGTCCATCATCCTGCTGCCCGTGGGCATCTGGCTGGTCAACCGCATCCCCACGGTGCTCACGCTGCGCCCGCGCACGGTTGACCTTGTGGCCTGGACGGACGCCCAAGGCCGTGTCACGGTTGGCGCCCGCGCCATCCCCCAGACCAGCTGGCCCATCCGCGGCATCTGGTTCGTGCTGGTGGGCTGGTGGCTGTCCGCCATCGTGATGGCTGTGGGCTATGCGCTTGTCTTGCTGGTGATCACGCTGCCGCTGGGGCTGATGCTCTACAACCGCGTGCCGTTCGCGGCGAGTCTGTACCGGTACTAGGGGGCACCTGCGCCGGATGCCTGCTCCCGCGCGCGACTATCCTGGGCGCAATGACTGACGAACTGACGCCCGGTCTCCATGAAGCACTCATCACGGAGGCCCTCCGGGTTCGCATCGAGCGAGCTCGTGCCGAGGGCTGGCTGATCGAGTGGAAGGAGATCGACGACGAAACGCTCGCCGACATCCTGGCGAGGCATATTCACGATCGCGTGCGGGAGCGGTTCGAAGGGTTTCCGTCCTCTCTGCCGGATCGAAAGCGGGCGCAAGTCGAGTTGGCAAACCGCGTGCTCGAGACGCTGGCTAACTACGGCTCTGGCCACGGCGACGCGGACCTCGTCGATTCGGCCGCAGGTCTCTTGCTCGAGATCGAAGCGCCCCGAGCCGCGACGACCGCATGGAAGCCGACAGCCCGGCCCGGGATCCCTCTTCGGGACAGCGTCCTGCTGGTCAATGGTCACCGCGACCTGCAGATTGGCACGCAGGTGGCCCTCGAGATCCTGAGTGCCGACCGGATCGACCTCCTCTCCGCGTTTGTGCGCTTTGCCGGTCTGCGGCTCATCCGCAAGGAACTCGAGGCGTTTCTTGGCCGCGGCGGGGAACTCCGGGTCATCACAACGGTGTACACAGGCTCAACCGAGAAGCGGGCGCTCGACCTGCTGGTGGGCATGGGTGCGAAGGTCAAAGTCTCTTACGAGACATCCCAGACCCGATTGCACGCGAAAGCGTGGCTCTTCGATCGCGAATCAGGCTTTCACACCGCGTACGTCGGCTCCTCGAACCTGACGCACTCGGCGCTTCTTGATGGCCTCGAGTGGAACGTACGCGCGACGGCTGTCGACAACTCGGCCATTGTCGATCGCGTTCGGGGCACGTTCGAGCAGTACTGGAATGACGCGGAGTTTCAGGCCTACGACCCAGCCACTGACGGTGATCGGCTGAAGTCCGCCCTGTTGGCCCAGCGCGGCGGTGGGGCCGCGGGGCCGGACTGGTCGTTCCGGGTCGACGTTGAGCCGAAGCCCTTCCAGGTCGAGATCCTCGAGGCACTCGCTGCCGAGCGCGAGCGGGGGCACTTTAAGAACCTGGTCGTTGCGCCAACCGGCACGGGAAAGACCTGGGTTTCGGCCTTCGACTACCAGCGCCTCCGGGCTCAAGGCTACGAGCGCCTCCTCTTCGTTGCCCATAGGAACGAGATCCTCGAGCAGAGCCAGCGCGTCTTTCAGGTGGTTCTCGACGACCCAGGCTTTGGAGAGCGCCTCGTCCACGGCGAGGAGCCGACGCACTGGAACTATGTCTTTGCATCGATCCAGTCGCTGCACCGACGTGTCGGCAAGCTCAAGCCGGAACAGTTCGACGTGGTGATCGTGGATGAGTTCCACCACGCCGAGGCGCCGACCTATCTCAAACTGCTGGATCATCTGCAGCCCAAGGTTCTGCTCGGGCTAACGGCAACACCGGAACGTGCCGACAGCAAGTCCGTGTTTGCTCGGTTTGATGACCGCATTGCCTCAGAGATGCGCCTCTGGGAAGCGCTGGATCATGGCCTCCTGAGCCCCTTCCACTATCTCGGCGTCGCGGACGGCACTGACCTTCGCGGCGTGAAGTTCCAGTCTGGCCGATACGTGACATCGGATCTCGAAGGCGTGCTCACCGGTGATCACGTCCGAGCGTCGCGGATCCTGCGGGCCGTCAGCGAGTGGGTACTGGACCCGAGCCAGATGAGGGCGCTCGGGTTCTGCGCCGGCGTCCACCACGCGAAGTTCATGGCCGATCAGTTCAGCGCTGCCGGCTTGCCGTCAGTTGCGCTTGATGGGAACTCGGATCCCGCGACACGATCGGATGCGATTAGGCGCCTTCGCAAGGGGGATCTGCGAGCGATCTTCACTGTCGACATCTTCAATGAGGGCGTCGACATCCCTGAAGTCGACACGCTGCTGCTCCTGCGGCCCACGGAGAGCGCCACGATCTTCCTGCAGCAATTGGGGCGCGGCCTCCGATGGGCAACGGGGAAGACCGTCCTAACCGTGCTGGACTTCATCGGGCAGGCCAACGCCGCATACCGGTTCGATGTCCGCTATCGCGCGCTGATGGGTGGAACGCGTCGACAACTCGAGCGATCTATCGAGGAGGGCTTTCCGCTCCTGCCTCCTGGGTGCGCCATCAAACTCGACGAAATCTCCGAGAAGATCGTTCTCGACAACATTCGCTCCGCGATCCGCACATCACGTCGTGGACTCATCGATGACGTGAAGGGTCTCGCACCAACTGCGCGACTTCCCGAGTTCCTAGCCAAGAGCGCATACGACTTGCCCGATGTTTACTCGAAGCCGGGCTCCGGAACCACTTTCACGGATGCTCGCCGTCAGGCGGGCCATCTCCACGGAGCACCGACGGGCGAGGAAATCGAGTACTCGAAGGCGATCGGTAAGTTCCTCCACGTTGACGACGAGGAGCGCTACCGCACGTGGCGAGGCTGGCTGCAGAACGACAAACCCCCAGCGCCGGCAGCGTCTGGGTCGCGTGACGAGCGTCTCCAGTTGATGCTGTTCGCCGCCTTGGGCCAACGAAAGCGCCAGATCGTCGATGTCCCCACGGTCTTTCGGGAATTCTGGCGGCAGGACGAGCTTCGAGCCGAGTTGATCGACTTGCTAGATGTGCTGCGTGAGCGGGTTCGACGCGACACGCGGCCGATTGATGCGGCCGGGATTGTTCCGCTTCACAGTCATGCCACCTATGGTCTGTATGAGATCACTGCGGCGCATGGCGTGATTTCGAATGGGATCCTCCGGGACATCCGCGAAGGCGTGTTGTGGGTACCGGGCCACCAGTCCGATCTGTTCTTCATCACGCTGAACAAGTCCGAGAAGGACTACTCCGCGACCACGCGTTACCAGGACTACCCAGTTTCGCCAACGCTTTTCCACTGGGAGTCGCAGTCATCTACGGCGACTGCGTCGCCAACGGGCCAGCGCTATATCAACCATGTTGGTCGCGGTTCGCAGGTCATCCTGTTTGTTCGTGACAACAAGCGCGATGAGCGTGACGTCGGCAGCCCGTACACGTGCCTTGGGCCAGCACGCCACGTAAGCCACAAGTCGGATCGGCCGATGCAGATCGTCTGGGAGCTGGAACGCCCGATGCCAATCGAGATCTACAGCCAGGCGAAGCTCGCCGCAGGTTAGCTCTCTCTACTCGCCTGCAGCTTCCGGCGCATCTCAAGCAGGGGTCGCAGGTGTTCTTCCACGTATTCCTGCGCGCCGCCTCGCAGGATCATGGGTCTCTCGGCCCCGAACATCCTCCGTGTGTCTCGTGGGTCGAGGTCGAGAAGCTCGCGAAATGCGTCCAGGTCGTGTGGGAGAGCGAGTGCCGGCACCTGGTCATCGGGAACAACCCAGAATAGGATTCGCGCCTGCTTGCCAGGGTCGGGCAGGCCAACCTTGGCCCACCGAGCCAGGCCGTCCCGGTGGTAGTCGACGATACGCAACTTGGCAGCCTCGATCGCCTGAAGCAGGACCTCAAAGTCCTCGCCGAGGCCGAGGTCGTGCGCGATCTTCTGTGTGCCCCAAGCCGGCGTCTCCTTTCGCAACGTGCGCCCAACGCTCGGTGGCGGAACCCCAAGCGCGCGGGACAGATCCGCCGCATCTGGCCTCGGAGTCCCTGGGTTGTCCCCGACCTCACGCGACTCGCCGAACGACAAGATCCCCGGAATTCGCGTCAAGACGGCAT
>CAIYHO010000224.1 GCA_903925955.1 uncultured Chloroflexota bacterium | reverse complement strand
GCCGTTGCCAGTTGATGCGCAACAGCTTGGGCAAAGACGCGACCGGCCGGATCAAGCAGGATGACAATCGAGTCCGGACGGCGCAGCTGGGCCAAGGCGGCCGCCACGGGCTCCGGTCGCATGACCATGCCCGCACCGCCGCCATAGGTGTAGTCGTCAACGGTGCGGTGTTTGCCCAGACCCCATGTGCGCAGATCGTGGACCCGGATGGTGGCGAGGCCCTGGAGCTGGATGCGCGCGGGAATGCTCTCGCGCAGCGGTCCCTCCACCATCGCCGGGAACAGGGTCAGGACCTCGATCTCCAGCGGCATCAGCCGGCAGGCGTCTCGGAGGCCTCGGGGGCGATAGGAACGGCCGGGGCCTCATCGTCAGGACCAGGTCCAGGCGCGGGGGTGGAACCGGCTCGGCCGCCAAGGCGCGCGGTGGCCTTGGGCACCGAGTTCCTGTTTGGCGCGGCAGGCTTGGCAGGCGCTGCAACCGGACGCGGCTCGCGCGGCGGCTTGGGCGGCTTTGGCTGCTTCTGCGGGCGACGGTCCCGAGGACGCACGTAGTCCTCGTCGTCCACCGGCCTCGCATCAAGCGCCAGCGTCTCCAGGTCAACGATGATCTCGCCCCGGTCTGGGGCCAGGTCCAAGACGATGCCGTGGACTGCAGGCACGTCGAGTTCACCCTTCGGCCCGCGGACAACGAACACCTCGGCGCCGCCGGCCCGGTAGATCTCGACAACCGTGCCCAGCTCCTCACCTGAGGATGAACGGACGGCCAGCCCTTCGATCTCGTGCCAGAGCCAGCGCCCGGCTTCCCGTGGCTCCGGCGCGGGCTCAATCTCCAGATACATGTCGCGCAGCCGCTCGGCGGCGTTGCGGTCGTTGACCCCGCGGAAGCGGAGCCACCACCCGGGGCCGTCTGCAACCGCCGACGATTCCGACACGACCAGCCGCTCCGTTGTGCCCTCGGGGAACAACACGGTCCCCGGGACGAAACGGTCTGCTGGACGGTCGGTCAGGAGCTCCACGCGGACTTGGCCGTTGAGACCCCGGAGGCCGCGCACAAGCGCAACCACGAGGCGACCCTCAATCCGCGCGGGCGCCTTGGCGGGCGCTGACACACCGGGCGCGCTGGGGTTCCCAAACGCGCCGGGCACGACAATCTTGCGAACCCGGCGAGCGCTGCCGGGCGTGGGAGGCTGCGAGGGAGCCGTGGACGGCCCCCTCAGACGATCTCGAGGCTGACCGGCTCGCCGTTTCGGGCAGCGGTTACCTTGAGCAGTGTCCGGAGCGCCTTGGCGACGCTGCCGTTGCGCCCGATGACCTTGCCCATGTCGGACTCAGCCACGTGCAGCTCGATGATGGTCCCCTCTTCGCCCTCGACCACTTCGACCGTCACGGCCTCAGGATCGTCAACGAGGGACTTGGCGACGTATTCCACCAGCTCTGCGGCGGCCACGGCGGCGACTACTTGCCTTCCGGCAGAATGCCGGCCTGCTTGAAGAGACGAAGCACGGTGTCGGACGGCTGCGCACCCTTGGACATCCAGTCCTTGGCCTTGGCGGCGTCAACAACAAACTCGATCGGATCTTGGCGCGGGTTGTAGTGGCCGATCGTCTCGATGGAACGGCCGTCTCGGGGCGAGCGGCTGTCCGTGACAACGACGCGGTACGACGGCTGCTTGGTCGCCCCGACGCGGGTGAGGCGGATGCGGACGGACATGTGCGGTGCTGCTCCTTCTGGCTGCGAACCTTTGCGCGGGCCCGCCGGCGGCGAGCCTACAGGGTGTCAGGGCTTGATGGACAGGATGATCGTCGACCGGATCAGGTCGCCATCGGTGGTTCCGGTGGCAACCAGGGCGTCGAGCGGCGCGAGGTAGGGCTTGACGTCCGCGTCATAGCTGGCGCGGGCGCTGGCGGGCAGGGCGGCAGCGACAAGGTCGCGGACCGCGGCTACGTCCACCCAGGCAAGACCGCCGCCACTGGCGCCGGCCTTCGCAAGGAGGTCCTTGAAGCGGGGCTGCGTCGCAAGCGACGAGCCTCCGCGGCTGTCGAGCACGGCCTTGACGAACCGCGCGTCGCTGCCGATCACGATGACCTGGGCGGTCGTCGCATAGGCAAACGTGATGGTGATGTCTTGGGGCGCGGCCACGCGGCAGGTCACGCCGCACGTATTGCCAGTGGCACCTTGCAGCAGGCGCAGCAGGTTGCCGGCGTTGGGGATGCTGACCACGGTGACGGTGGCGTCGCCGTACGCGGCGTCGTCAAAACTCGGGATGACGTTGGCCGCTGCTCCGGCGATCTGCGCGAAGCTGCGCAATTGGGTGATGAGCCGCTTGCCGCCCGTCGCGTCCGCCGGGACGATGACCAGGCCGCCGGCGGGCTTGCCGTCTGTGTTGGTGATGGCGATGCCGGTATCGCCAATCCAGCCAGTTGCGGCGTCAAAGCCGCCGATCAGGCCCAGCGTCTGGTCCAGCTGGGCAACCGCCGGGGCAAGGGCCGGATCAGCGGCGAGCCGCACCTTGAGCTTGGCGAGGGCCGCGCCGGGGCTGCGGGCGCCGAGGAGGATCAGCGTGTCGGCCGGGACCAGCTTTGCCAGCTGGGCTGTGCCCGCACCCGTGGCGGGCTGCGCCGTGACGCCGGCTGGCGTGGGCTCCACGGTGTCGATAACAAGGTTCCCGTCCACCGCACGAACCGCGGCTGCGGTCCACGCAGGCACACCGTCACGGACAATGCCCAGGAGCGCCGTGAGCATCGCGTCCTTCACCGCGCCGCTTGCTGCTGAGGTGGCCGAGGCAAGCAGGGCCTCGTTGTCCGCCCAGGCAAACGCCACGCGACCCCCGGCCACCGCCGATGCCGCCGCACGGAACGCCGGCACAGTGCCAAGGCCGCGGCTGCCGCGTGTGTCCACGGCAGCCCGCACGGATGCGGTGTCGCCGGCCACCAGCACGTTGCCAAGGACGGCAAACGCGGCGTCGGGCATGGCAACCGTGCTCAGCCGCTTGGCGACTCCCGGAGCGTGGATGTTGGTGATGGTCACGCCGCCGTAGGACTCGGTGCCCGTGGTGGCGCCCGCTTCGACAAGCAGGGCCGTGAGCCAGGCTGACGCCTTCGCGCCATCGGTCACGCTTGCAAGCAAGAGCACGCGCGCGGAGGCGGCAATATCGCTTGGCGTGGCGCCGGCGGCCGGAACCGCAACGGGGCCCGTGGCCACGGCGAGGTCGTGGCCAATCCACGGGGCAATCTCGGTCTGGTAGTCATGCTTGCCGTTGCTGACGCCCTTGACGAGTTGGTCAAACGCCTCGCCCAGCTTTGCCGGCAAGGCCGCCTGATCGGCGAAGCCCGGGAATGCGGCAAGCAACTTGGGCACCTCGGTCCGCTGGCTCCCGGGGAAGTCCAGCCGCATTTCGGCGTACGCGGTGCTGTCGGCCGGGACCCAGGCAAGCACAGCCGCATCGCCTGCAGAGGCCGTGAGCAGCAGCGTGGCGCCGCCCGCGAGACCCAGCACAAGGACCGCAACCACAAGCGCCACAAGCCAGCGAGCCCGGCCGCGCGCAGGACGCGCTCCCACCGCGAGCGGCTCCGTCGTGACGGCGCTGACCGTCAGGACGGGCTCCACGTGGTCAACCATGTCGCTCATCGGCGTTTCATCGTGTTCATCGCGCTCATCGCCGCGCGCTTGCCGCCAGGGCCCGCAAACCGCTTCATCATCTTCTGCGTCTCCGCAAACTGCTTCACGAGACGGTTGATCTCCGGGACGGAGGTCCCCGACCCCGCAGCGATCCGCCGACGGCGCGACGCGTTAAGGATTGACGGGTCTCGCCGCTCCTTCGTGGTCATCGAGAGGATGATCGCCTCGGTGCGCTTGAGATCGCCGCGATCAACGGCGGCCTGCGCCTCCTTGGCCATGCCGCCCATGCCCGGGATCATCGAGACCAGCTGGCCCACGGGGCCCATCTTCGCCATCTGGCGCATCGAGTCCAGCATGTCCTCAAGGGTGAAGCCCGCCTTGCGGACCTTCTCCTCAAGCTTGGCTGCCTGCTTGACGTCAAACGACTCCTGCGCCCGCTCAACGAGCGAGAGGATGTCGCCCATGCCCAGGATGCGACCCGCCAGCCGATCTGGGTGGAACACCTCAAGGCCATCGGTCTTCTCGCCGGTGCCGAGGAACTTCACGGGGATCCCCGTGACCGCGCCGATGGAGAGCGCCGCGCCACCGCGGGCATCTCCGTCAATCTTGGTGAGGACGAGGCCGCTCACCGGGACGGCCGCGGCAAAGCCCTGGGCGACGGTCACGGCCTCCTGGCCGGTCATCGCGTCCACGACAAGCAGCGTCTCTGACGGCTTGACCGCGTCCGAGACAGCGCGGATCTCCGCCATCAGCGCATCGTCGATGGTGAGCCGGCCAGCCGTGTCGATGATCACCACGTCGCGGCCAATCCGGCGCGCGTGCTCCACGCCGTCGCGGGCGATCTGCACGGTGGGCGTGCCCACAGGTGCGCGATACACCGCGATGTTCAGGCTCTTGCCCAGAATCTCCAGCTGGTCAGCGGCGGCGGGACGATACGGGTCTGCGGCCACAAGCAGCGGGTTGCGGCCCTGCTTGACGAGGTAGCGCGCAAGCTTGGCAGCCGTGGTGGTCTTGCCGGAGCCCTGGAGGCCCACAAGGGCGATGACCGGGAGCATCCCCGGCATGCGGAGCGTCCCATCGCCCGCCGACAGGAGCGTGGTGAGCTCCTCGTGGACAATCTTGACAACCTGCTGGCCCGCCGTGAGGCTGCCCAGGATCTCCACGCCAACGGCGCGCTCGCGGACGCGCGCTACAAAGTCCTTGACAACCTTGAAGTTGACGTCCGCCTCAAGCAGGGCCAGGCGCACTTCGCGCATCGCCGCATCGACATCTGCTTCCGAGACGCGCCCGCGCCCGGTCAGCCCTGCAAGGGTTGACCTGAGGCGATCACTAAGGCTGTCGAACATGCGGAGACGATAGACCCTTGAGCGGACGTGGAAGTCACGGACGGCAGCAGCCGACCGAGTGGTGCGCGGGTTCTGGCGACACCGAAGCGTGGGAAGTGTACGCCATGGCCTGCCCCCGCGCCGCTGCGCGGTAGTGGCGGGCGGCCCTCCGGGGAGAACCTCCGGTGCCGGGTACCCTCCAGCGGTGACTGCAGACCACCTTCCCACTCCGACACCGCCCGCGCGTGGTGCCGCGCCGGGTGCTGCGCTGCGCCACAACGGGGCGTTCATGCGGATGTGGTCGGCCGCCACGGTCTCCGTGTTTGGCAGCTTCGTCACGCGCATGGCGCTCCCGTTTGTGGCGATCCTCACGCTCAAGGCCGGGCCCTTCGACATCGCAATCCTGCGCAGCCTGGAGCTGATATCCGCACTGCTGGTGGGGCTTGTCGCTGGCGCCTGGGTGGACCGCCTGCGCCGGCGGCCGGTGATGATCTGGGCGGACCTTGGCCGGGCTGCGCTGCTTGGGAGCATCCCCGCGGCCGCGGTGCTTGGCGTGCTGTCGTTGCCGCAGGTGTTTGCCGTGGCGGCCGCGGCAGCGGTCCTCACCACGTTCTTTGACATCGCCGACCGCGCCTATCTGCCCACGATCGTTGACCGCGAGGACCTTGTCCGGGCCAACAGCGCGCTCACCGCCACAAGCTCGGCGGTGGAGTTTGTTGGCTTTGGCGTCGCGGGCGTGCTTGTGAAGCTGCTTACCGCGCCAATCGCCATCCTGATCGACGCTGTCTCATTCCTATTCTCTGCGGTCCTGCTTGGGTCCATCCGCCGCCAGGAGCCCGCGCCTCCGCCAACGGCTGACCGCGAGCCGGTCCTGCACGAGATCGCCGAGGGTCTGCGTCTGGTTGCGCACGACCCGGTGCTGCGCGGTCTTGTGGGCGGCTCGATGGGTCTTGCCGCGATGTGGGGCATCTTTGGCGCCACGTGGCTGCTCTTCGTCACCGAGACGCTGTTGCTGGATCCGGCGCTCGTGGGCGTGATCGCGGCGCTTGGCGGGTTTGGGTCGCTCTTTGGCGCGCTCCTCGCGGGGCGTGTGGTTGCGCGCTTCGGGTTTGGGCGCGTCGCGCTGATCGCGCTCCTCGTGACCGCCTTCGGCAACCTGCTCATCCCGCTGGCGCCCGTGGGTATGCCGCTGGTCGCCGTGCTGCTGCTCCTGGGCCAGCAGGTGATCGGCGACACGGCGGTCACGGTCTACGAGGTGACTGCGGTGTCCGTGCGCCAGGCGCGCGTGGCGGACCGGCACCTTGGCCGGGTCAACGCAACGGTGCGGGTGGCAACGGTGGCCGCACAGCTTGCGGCAACGCTCGCGGGCGGCCTTGTGGCCGAGGCCGTGGGTTTGCGCGGGGCCGCATTTCTCGCACCGATTGGGGCACTGCTGGGTGCAGTGGCCTTGGCGGCGACGCCCGCCCGCAAGCTGGGGCGCGTGACGGACCGCTAGACGCTGGCTGGGCCGGCGCTCCACCGCGCATTTCCACTCTGAATGAACAAGGTGGGCCGCGAAGGCCGCCCGGGTTCAAACCTATTGAAATCCAGCGGACCCGCGGACCTCTTGGAGGCCGATCTTGGCTGATTCAGGCCCGGTTGCCGCTCCGCAGCCCACATGCTGTTCAGTAGGTTTGAACAAGCGCCGGGCGGCGGCGCGACGGCGCTGCGGCCGGCCCGCCGGTCAGGGCACGTCGTCGGCGGCGTCCCGGACGTCCGAGAGCAGCAGCACAAACCCCACAGTGATGACCGCCAGCACGGCAAGCTCCCATCTGCCGTCGAAAATCGCAAGGAGCAGCAGCGCAATGGCGCCGCCAATCGTGAGCACCACGCCCCAGTTCCAGGCCATCGCCGAACCCCTCCGGTAGCGCGACCCGCGGCCGCTAGTCGAACAGCGCCGCGACAAACGCCTGCGGGTCAAACGGCAGCAGGTCCTCCACCCGCTCCCCCACCCCGACAAACCTGACCGGCACGCCAAGATCGCGCTCGATGGCGAACACGATGCCACCCTTCGCCGTCGAATCAAGCTTCGTGAGCACCACGCCGGTCAGCCCAACAGCGGCGTGGAACGCCTTGGCCTGCGCAAGACCGTTTTGGCCCGTGGTGGCGTCGAGGACAAAGAAGGTCTCCACCTTGGCGCCGGGCAGCCGCTTGTCGATCATGCGCCGGATCTTGGACAGCTCGTCCATCAGGTTGGCCTTGGTGTGGAGACGGCCGGCGGTGTCGGCGATGAGGAGATCGGCGCCGCGGGCGATGGCAGCGTCAAGCGCGTCATAGACCACTGCGGCAGGATCGGCGTCCTGCTTGTGCGCCACAAGCTCCGTGCCCGAACGCTCGGCCCAGATGCGCAGCTGCTCGATGGCGGCCGCGCGGAACGTGTCCGCAGCAGCGAGGATGACGCGGCGACCCTCCGCCTTCTCGCGAGCGGCAAGCTTGCCGATGGTGGTGGTCTTGCCCGTGCCGTTGACGCCGACAACCAGCAGGATCGCTGGCGCGCCGGGAGCAGCGGGCTGCGGCACCCATGGCCCGGCGCCCCGACCCGAGACGATGGCCTCAAGCTCCGCCCGCACGGCGGCCTCCGGATCAAGGTCGCGCCGCTTGCGCGCCTTCTCCACGATGGACATCGAGAGCGCGGCCCCCACGTCGCCTGTGATGAGGATCTCCTCAATCTCATCCCAGTCAGCCGTCTCGCCACGGCCAAACGCGGTGCGGAGGCGGGCGCCAAACCCGGTGCGCGACTTCTCGAGCCCCTGCTCCAGCTGTTCGCGCTCCGCCTCGCGGCGGGCAGCATCGGCCTTCTCGGCGCTCCAGTCCGCACCCCAGGCGTACTGGGGCTGGACGGGGGGCTGGACCTGGGCCGGGGCGGGTTCTGACTGGGCGGGTTCCGGCTGGGCGGGTTCCGGCTTTGGCTCTGCGCCCGGTCGGCGGAAGAACGGCATGGTCCTGCCCCTAGCCCGCTGCGCCCGCGTGGCCGAGACCACGGCGCTGCGCGATGGCCTGTGCCTCCTCGAGTCGAAGGCTGATCACCCGGCTTGACGTGTCGTCGCCAACGGTCACGCCGTAGAGCGCGTCGGCGGCCTCGATGGTGCCGCGGTTGTGGGTGATCACGATGAACTGCGTCTGGGCGGAGAGCTCGCGCAGCGCCTCGGTAAAGCGCCCCACGTTTGCCTCGTCGAGTGCCGCATCCACCTCGTCCAGCACGCAGAACGGCGCAGGCCGGATCTGCAACATGGCAAACAGCAGCGCAACCGCCGTGAGCGCCCGCTCGCCGCCCGAAAGCATCGCGAGTGCCTGCGCCTTCTTGCCTGGCGGACGGGCCGTGATCTCAATCCCGGTTGCGGAGAGGTCCGTTGGGTCAGTGAGGATCAGCTTGGCGAAGCCGCCGCCGAAGAGCTGCTGGAAGCGAGCGTCAAACGCCACCTCGAGCGCCGCAAATGTTGCGCGGAACTGGGTGGCGATGAGCTGGTCCAGCTCTGCAATCAGCTGGCGTGTCTTGACGATGGCGTCGCGCAGGTCCCGGTCTTGCGCATCAAGGGTCTCAAGCCGCGCCTTGATGGTGTGGTACTCGTCCACCGCAAACGGGTTGGCCGCGCCAAGCTCGTGAAACCGGCGCCTAAGCCCGGCAAGCCTGGCAGGCGACGGAAGGTCGCCAGACGGCTTGACCTCGGCCCACTGCGGCGCGAGCGTGTCCAGCAGCGCCTCAAACGCCGCCGACTCTTCGGAGCCGTCAATGTCCGCGTCCGCCTCGTCGCCGCCCTCGAGAACCGGCACGGGCGCAGCGACATCGCCTGCTGCTGCGGCGAGGTGGCGAAGACCAACCTCGCCCATCCCCGCCAGTTCAACAAGCAGCTGCTCACGCAGGGCGTCAAGGCCCAGGCGAGCCTCCATGGCGCCCACGTCGGCAGCGCGGGCGCGATCGTCGGCCGTGCGCAGGCGCTCGCGGGATCCTGTCGCGCCGCGCTCGGCCTCGGCCAGCTTTGCGCGCTCAGTTCGATCGTCCGCAAGGAGCGCGTCCAGCGCTTCGCGGGCACTGGTCTCGCGTGCTGCGGCCTCCGCCACGCGGCCGCTCAGCCCGTCACGCTCGGCAACCGCGTGGCCCTCGCGCTCATCGAGCGCCGTCAGATCGCGCGCAGCGCCCTCGATACGGCCCTCCGCAAGCACCGCTGCAGCGTCGGCCCGGGCGCGGCGGCCCTCGGCCTCGCGTCGAGCGCGCTCGTGCGTAGCAGCGTCAGCGGCCAGACGATCGCGGCGGGCGCGCAGTTCAGCAACCCGGCGCTCCCACGCGGCAATGGCCTCCGCATCGGGCGCCCCTGCGCCGTTGCCCTTGTCGCCAGCAGCACCCGCGGCACCCTGTGCCTCAAGCGCGGCCAGCGAGGCGGCGGCGCGCTCGGCTTCGGCAGCCAGACGGTCCGCCTGTGTGCTGTGCCAGCCAGCCTCACGGGCGGCGGCCTCTGCGTCTCGCCCCGCCGCACGCTCCAGCTCCTCCGCGCGCCGGCGGCGCCCGGCAGCTGCGGACTCGGCCGCACGAGCAGCCTCAAGCGCGGCCCGGGCTGCCCCAACCTCATGCTGGGCGATGACGCGGGCGGCCTCCGCGCCCTTGGCGTCTTCCTCAAGTCCGGCGGCCTCACGCTCCAGGCGCTCCACTTCGGCGCGCCGCTCCAGCGTGGAGTCCACGCGGCCCATGCGGGCGCCAATGGGGTCCACAACGGCGGACCCGTCCCGGACAACGGTGATCCAGCCAGCGGGCAGCGCCACCTGGACCTCCAGGGCGGCCTCGATATCGGGCACCCAGGTTGCGCGCGCCAGGAGCGGCCGCACGGCGCCGCCGGGATCGCGCCGGAGCGCATCAGCCAGCCTGCCGCCGCCGGCCTTGGCCAGCGCGTCTTCCAGCTTGCGCAGGTCTGCCGCAGGGGTTGCGGCCTTCTCGGCTGCCGCCAGCCGCTCCCGGATCACCAGGTGTCCGCGCTCGCCGGCCAGACCCGCAGCCGCGTCCCGGTCCACAACGTAGGCGCGCACAAGGTCACCCAAGGCCGCCTCCACCGCGGCCCGCAGCCCCGGCTCCACGGCAAGGTCTTCGTCAACACGCTTGCCGCCAAGCTTGCGGGCCGCCCCCGCGATCCCCCGCTGCTCCTCCTCCGCCAAACGGGAACGAAGCTGCTCAAGACGACCGTTGGCACCCGCCAGCACAGCACCGGTTGACGACGCCCGCTCCGACGACGCGCGCAAGGCGCCATCAGCGCCGTCGCTCCGGACCCGGGCTGTCTCGCGCGCAGTTGCGGCGCCCGCTTCCTCGGCCGTGGCTGCGGCCATCGCGTCGCGTGCGCTCGCGTGGGCCGCCTCGTGGCGGGCCTGCCGCTCAACGGCGGCCGTGGCCTTCGCGCGCTCGTCGGCGGTTCGGCGTGCGGCATCTGCCTGGCGCCTGCGCGCAGTCTCCGCCTCCGCGGTCCGCGCAGCCTCAGCACGCCGCAGCGCCGCAAGCTCATCACCCCGCGCACGGGACGCGGTGCGCAGCCCTGCAAGCTCCGCCAGTGCGTCACCCAGCGCGCGGTCTGCCTCACCCAGCGCTGACTCCAGCTCCAAGTCCGGCTCGGGCACGGCCTCCGCAAGCGCGCGGCGACCAACCGCCAGCGCCTCCTCGGCAGCGGCGCGCTCGCGCTCAATCCGCTCCCGGTCGCGCGCGACAGCTGCGACATCGCCAGCAACCCGCGCCTGCAGCAGGCCCAGTTCGGTCAGCACAACGCGCACGCCCTCGTGCGCCGTCCGCCGCTCACGCTCAAGCTCAGCGCGGGCGCTCATGGACATCGCCAGTTCGGCGACGATCGCCTCCGCCTCTTCGAGCGCCACGAGCGCGCGCTCCGTCTCGGCGCGAAACTCGTCGCGACGGCCCGATGCCTCGGCAGCCCGCGCAGCGGACTCGTGCCAGCGCGCATGGGCAGCCGCGATCAGCGCAGCGGCAAGCTCCTCCCCGGCGGACTGGCGGGTGGCCTGCTGCTCCGCGAGTTGGCCAAGCCTGCGCGCCTGCGGGCGGAGCTCAGCAAGGACGTCTTCAACCCGGGCCAGGTTGGACTCCGCCTCGGTCAGCTGCTCTTCCGCCTTGCGGCGCCGGCGCTCATGACGGCGGACGCCAGCAACCTCCTCAAAGAGCGGACGCCGCTCCTCGGGCCGCAGCGCCAGCGCCTGATCCACCATGCCCTGCCCAATGAACAGGAACGCGTTCTCGGCGAGGTTGGCGGAGTCCAGCAGGTCTACAAGGTCCTTGAGCCGGACGCGCTGCTTGTTGAGCAGGTAGTCGTTCTCGCCGGAGCGGTACAGGCGACGGCCCAGCTCCACAACCGCGTACTCCACAGGCAGGAGCGCATCGGAGTTGTCGAGGACCAGCGTGACGTCCGCCATGCCAAGCGCGCTGCGCTTCTCGGAGCCGGCCCAGATGACGTCTTCACTGCGCCGGATGCGAAGGGAGCGGCCCTGCTCGCCAAGCGCCCAGCGAAGCGCGTCCGCGAGGTTGGACTTGCCCGAGCCGTTGGGGCCAACGACGGCCGAGATGCCGGGGCCAAACTCAACGAGCGTCCGCTCCGCGAAGGACTTGAAGCCCTGGAGGCGCAGACCCTGCAGGCGGGCCGGCGAGCTCACCAGACGTCGCCCGCTGCGTCGCCGGCGGCGTCCGCAGCGGTAGTGGCGGCGGCAGCGGCGGCAGCATCGGCACCGCGGCGAGGCTCGGCAGACGGAGCAGCGCCCCGCAGGGCAGCGGATCCGTCCGCTTCGGGGCGGCGAGCAGCACGGGCGGCAAGACGCTCGGCGTGCAGGACCTCAAGGGCGGCGGCGGCGGCCCGGGTCTCAGCGGTGCGCCGGGACGACCCCTTCCCCTCGCCAAGGAGACGCCCGTCCACCTCAACCGCAATCGTGAACATCTTGTCGTGGTCTGGACCCACGGCATCCACAATCCGGTACATCGGCCGCTCGCCGGTGGCGCGCTGGGTGTGCTCCTGAAGACGGCTCTTGGGGCTCTTGAGCAGGCTCACCGTGAGGTCTGCCGTGACCTCCGCGTCTGCCTGCTTGAGCATCCAGTCCCGAACGGCGTCCCAGCCGAGGTCCAGATAGATGGCGCCGACAACCGCCTCGAAGACCGAGGCAAGCAGCGACGGGCGCACGCGACCACCCCGCTGGGCCTCACCCTCCCCGAGGAGGAGGAACGAGCCCAGGTCGAGGCGTTCTGCAAGCGTGGCGAGACCCGGGGTGCTCACGATGGCCGCGCGGCGCGCAGACAGGAGCCCCTCATCGTCAGCGCCATGGCGAAGGTAGAGCGCCTCAGACACCGCGAGGCTGACCACAGCGTCACCCAGAAACTCCAGGCGCTCGTTGTGGCCCCGCGCCGCGTCGGGGTGCTCGTGCAGCCAGCTGCTGTGGACGATGGCCTGCTCAAGCAGGGCCATGTCCCGTATCGGCAGTCCCAGCCGCTCCTTCAGGGCGCCGGCCGGGTCCATCAGACCCCGGTCGGGCGTCTCAGGAAGCGTGCTCGTCGATGTAGTCGACAGCGTCCTGGACGGTGCGGATCTTCTCCGCATCCTCATCAGAGATCTCAGTCCCGAACTCTTCCTCGAGGCTCATGATGAGCTCAACGAGGTCCAGGGAATCGGCGTTGAGGTCCTCAACGAACGACGCCTCAGGCGTGACATCAACCTCATCGGCACCGAGCTGCTCGATGACGATCTTCTTCATTCGCTCGTACGTCGTGGCCACGAGGTTCTCCTCTAAGGGTGCTAGGGCCTGTTGGGGTTGAGCTCACGGGCCACTCGCCCGAGCACGCCGTTCATGAGCCGCCGCATCGGTTCACCCGAGTACGTGCGTGCCAGCTCGACCCACTCGGCGATCGCCACCCGGGCCGGCGTCGCGGGCGAGTGTAGCACTTCGCAGAGGGCGCAACGGAGCAGGGCGCGGTCCATTCGGGCAAGCTGGACAACGGGATATTGCGGGGCGGCATGGCCAATCTGCGCGTCGATTGTGTCGCGGTGCAGCGTCACCGCAGCAACCAGCGCGCGGGCTGCCTCGGCGGTCTCGACGTCGCCCTCCATGGCCAGGTGGCGCTCCAGGACGGACTCGGCGGTTCGCTGCCCAAACTCCGCCTCAAAGACGGCCGCAAGCGCAAGACGACGACCCGCGCGACGGCTGCGGACGTGCTCCTCACTCAGACGATCGTGCCCCGGCCCGTGGCGCCGCGGCGCGCGGGCGTCAGGCGCCGACGCCATCAACCACCACTGTCACGCCGCCCAGCTCCATGCCAAGGAGGCGCACAACCGCAGAGGCAACGGCCTCGCGGACGGCACCAGTGAGCGGCACCAGGCGCTGGCGCGGCTTGGCAACCACCCAGACGGACACGCTGACGCGTCCGTCGCGCACGCGGATGCGCACCGACGGGCCCGCGACGAGGATGCGCCACGCGGGACCGCCCCGGCCCACGCGCTGGACGCCGGGCACTTCAAGCGCGGCCAGCCGGACAGTTTCCCGGATGACACCTGGGCCAACGGCAAGGATGGCCACGGCTAGCCCTGATCCGCAGAGGCAAGGGCGTCGGGGGCGGCGTCTGCTCCCGGATCACCCTGCGCAAGGCCCAGGGACTCAGCGATGAGCTCGGTCACGTGCTCGCGCGCCGTGCGGGCGCCCACGTCCACGGCCCACCAGGCCATGCGCCGCTTGGCATTGCCGTGGGTGATGATCATTGGCCCGCGGACGCCCAGCAGGGGCGACCCACCCACAACCTCGTAATCAAAGGCTGTGCGGATCCGGTCTACGCCGGGGCGCAGAAGCAGGTACGCAAGCTTGCCGCGGATGTTGCGGCGGAACTCGCCAGCAAGCAGGTCCTTGAGGATGTAGCTGGCCAGGCCCTCGAAGAACTTGATGACCACGTTGCCAACAACGGCATCGCAGACGACAACATCCGCGACGAACCTGGTGAGGTCTCGGCCCTCGACGTTGCCAATGAAGTTGAGGTCTGTCTCATCGATGAGCTCGGTGGCGCGGCTGATGCGCGCATCGCCCTTGCCCTTCTCCTCCCCGATGGAGAGCAGCGCGACGCGCGGGTTGGCAACGCCCATCACGCGCTCGGCAAAGATGGAGCCCATGCGCGCGTACTGCGCCAGGTTCTCCGCGGTGGAGTCCGGGTTTGCGCCGATGTCCAGCAGCAGAAACGGCTTGGCGCCGGGGAGCTGGACGGCGAGTGCCGGCCGGTCGATGCCGGGCAGCGTGCCGAGGATCAGTTTGGCGGCGGCAAAACCTGCGCCCGTGTGGCCCGCGGTGACAACCGCGTCTGCCTTGCCGTCCTTGACCAGCTCCGTGGCGACACGGATGGACGACAGCTTCTTGCGGGCAATGGCTCTGGCGGGATGCTCGTCCATGCCCACAATCTCGGGGCCGTGGACAAACTCCACATTGGCGGGCGCGTCACCCGCAAGCGTGCGCAGGAGCGGCACGTCTCCCACAAGGATGACCGTGTCAGCGGGATGCTCTCGCGCCCAGCCAACAGCGCCCGGGACAACTTCCGGGGCACCGTAATCGCCACCCATGGCGTCAACCGCGACGCGGACGCCGCGCCGGGGCGCCAGGCTGCCCGAACCAAGATCGACTGAAGGGCTCACGACCCTGCTACGCGTTCTCCTCGCCCGCGGACCCACCCGCCGGCTTCAGGTCAACAGCCTGACGGCCGTTGTACCAACCGCAGCTCGGGCAAACCCGGTACGGCAGCTTCGGCTCGTGGCAGTGCGTGCAGTCAACGAGCGTCGGCAGGGTGAGGGCGTGGTGGCTCCGCCGGTCCATCTTCCGCGCGTGAGCGACCTTTCGCTTCGGCACACCCATGTAGGTTCTTGCTCCTCTCGGGGCTCGTCACGCGGGATGTCCCCGCGACTCTGTCATCAATTACGGCACCGTGACCGGGCGCGCCGTGGCGCGACCGCTGGTTGTGGGGCCGGGCGGCAGTCTATCCCCTATTCGCCGTCTGCGTCGACCCGGAACGCCCGCAGGGCCTCCAGGCGGGGGTCAATTGGGCCATCGCCGTGGGCGTGACCCGGCACCAGGCGCTCCCCGCACTCAATGCAGAGGCCGGGGCAGTTCTCCTCGCAGACGGGCGCGAGGGGCGCCTCAAGGCTGATCGCCTCCACCAGCAGCGGGCGCAGCTCCAGCTCGTGGTGGTCCGTGAGACGCGCGGTCTCGGGGTCCTCGCCCTCCTCAAGCACAACGGCCAGACCGCTGCCGAGGTCGATGGTGGGCAGGACCTCCTCCTGGAGGCGGACCCTGATGAGCGTGATGGTTGGGCGGAGACAGCGGACGCACTCGCCAGCAAGACCCGTGCGCAGGTCCGTCTCGACAATCAGCCCGCGGTTGGTGCGCAAGAGGCGCATGCCGCCGGTCAGTGCCTCGGACAACACAAGACCCTCGCCCGGGTCAAGGCTGGCGTTGTCAATCTGGTATTCGCGGACGGAGCCGGGCGCTTCGGCCAGGACCCCGGACACGGCAAACGTCAGCGGATCGCCAATCGGGTCAACCGGCCGGGTGGGACGCGGGTCCGAGGCGCTCACCGGCGCCCGCGGCCGTCTCGGTCCCGGCCGTCGTAGCGGGGATCGGCGTTGTACGGCTCGCCGCCCTGCGGCTGCACCCACGCCGAGATCTGGAGGTCATCAAACTCCGGAGCGTCGTCTGGCATCGCGGCGGAGACAGGCTCCGGGGCGGGCGCCATGGACGCGGCGTATGCGGCGCGGCGCTCCTCCAGAAGGTGCAGACCGCCCTCGATGGAGCCCAGCGTGCGGTCAACCTCGGCGGCCAAATCATTCAGGACCGAGCTTGCGTACTCGTCCGCGCCGTTGCGCGTGGCAGCAGCGTCAGCCTGTGCCCGCGCGATGATCTGCTCGCTCTGTGCCGCGGCCTCCTCCGTCAGGCCCCGCTCGGAGATCAGGTACGTCGCCTGCTCCTGCGCCCGGGCGACGATCAGCTCCGCCTCCTCCTGCGAGTGCCCAATGATCTTCTCGCGGTCATGACTGATCTTCTTCGCGGCCCGAACCTCTTCGGGCACAGCGGAGCGGAGTTCGTCAATGAGGGTGAGGGCGGCCTCGCGATCCACAATCACGCTGCGCGTCAGCGGCATAGATCTGCCGTTTGCGATCAGCGACTCGAGACGCTCGACAAGGAAGATGATGTCCAGGGCTCTGCTCCCCAGGCTAGGCCCTCCGCGGGGCGTTGGGCCGATTATCGCACGCGACGGGCCCGCTCCCGCCGCCCAAGCAGTCAGCCCCGGGCAAGCGCCGCGCGAAGGGCCGCGTCGGCCTCGGGCGGGAGCATCCGCGACACATCGCCGCCGAACTGCGCAATCTCCTTGACCAGGCTGGAGCTGACGTAGCTGTGCTCAAGCGAGGTCATGAAGAAGACGGTGTCGATGTCGGGCGCAAGCTGGTGGTTGTTGTGGGCCAGCTGCAGCTCGGCCTCAAAGTCAGCGATGGCGCGCAGGCCGCGGACCAGGGACGCGGCGCCAACCTGGCGGCAGAACTCCACGGTGAGCCCGTCAAACGCCTGGACCTCCACGCGGCCGGCAAGCGTCGGGTCGGCGGCCACGGCCGCCTCAATGATGGCGATGCGCGTCTCAACCGCCAGCAGCGGCGACTTGCGCGGGTTGCCCAGCACGGCCACGATGACGTGGTCAAAGACACGGGCGGCACGCCGGACGATGTCCAGGTGGCCGTTGGTGACGGGGTCAAACGAGCCCGGGTAGACCGCGGTCCTCATTGCTCGTCCGCCTCCACGCTGTCCGGGTCCTGCTGGCTGTCCAGGTCGTCTCGGCGCCGGTAGAACGTCAGCGCCGTCTCGCCAAACCGGCGATCCCGCACGGATGCTAGCAGCCCCACCTCTGCCGGCGGCGCATCGCGCCAGAAGTACTTCGCCACCACCACGCCCCCGGGCGCCAGCACGGGTTCCACAAGTTGGAGTGCATGGACGAGGGCGTCCGTGTCGGCATAGGGCGGATCCGCCAGCACAACGTTGAACGGCGCACCGGCCTTGGCGCCCGTATCGTCGTTGAGCCAGGCGGCCACGTCGCGCCGGACCACCGTTGCGCTGTCCGTGAGCCCAGTCCGCCGCAGGTTCTCCGCGATCACGCGGCAGGCGCCGCCGTCCTTCTCAACAAACACCGCGTGGACCGCGCCGCGCGAGAGCGCCTCGATGCCCCCGGCGCCACTGCCGGCAAACAGGTCCAGCACGCGGGCGCCATCAAGCTCTGGCTCCAGGACGGCAAAGAGCGTCTGCTTGACGCGGTCACCGATGGGGCGGGTCCCAGGACCAGGCGCCGCCAGCCGAACGCCGCGCGCAACCCCTGAGATCACGCGGCCCGCGTCAACCACGGTGACCCCCGTTCATGCCGCGCCCGTTCATGCCGCGCCCGCCGGGTCGCCCTGGAAGACGCGCGCCAGCCAGCCCTCGCGCAGCTCGCGCACCAGCTCAGGGTCGGACACCGGGAGCTCGCCCGATGGCCCCACCAGCTGCTCCGCGTGCTCGCGCGCCAGCGTCGCCAGCTCGCGGTGCGTCATGTTGCCCAGCGTTGCCACGCGAAGCCGTGGCAGACCGCTCTGGGCCAGACCCAGGACGTCGCCCTCGCGCCGGAGCTCAAAGTCGCGCTCAGCAAGCGCAAAGCCATCGGTGGTTGCCGTGACGGCGCGCAGCCGCTCGTATTCCGTGGTGTCCTCAACGGCGCCGCTCACCAGCACGCAGAACGATTCGGCACTCCCCCGCCCCACCCGGCCCCGGAGCTGGTGCAGCTGGGCAAGGCCAAAGCGCTCCGCGTCCTCGATGACCATGATGGTGGCCTCGGGAACATCCACGCCCACCTCCACCACGGTCGTGCCCACCAGGACGTCGATGTCGCCGTCGCGGAACGCTCCCATCTCGCGATCGCGATCCGCGGGCTTCAGACGCCCGTGGACCAGCCCCACGCGCAGGGGCGCCAGCAGGTCCTTCAGGCGTGCGTGCTCGGCTTCGGCAGCCGCGGCCCACACCGTCTCAAGGTCCTCGTCGGGGAGTTCCTCGTCGCCCGCAAAGCCCTCTTCCTCGCCAGCAGCGCCACCAGCGCCCGCCTTGGCCGCCGCTGGCCCAATCCGTGGGACCACCACAAACGTCCGGTGACCCGCCGCCGCCTCGGCGCGCACCCGCTGCCACGTCCCGTCGAGGTCGCCCGGCCGCCGGATCCCCGTCCGGATAGGCGTGCGCCCGGCAGGCGCGGTGCGCAGCGTTGAGACGTCGAGGTCCGCATACAGGACCTGCCCCAGCGTCCGCGGGATGGGCGTGGCGGTCATCAGCAGCACATGCGGCGGACGTCCCGGGCCTGCCTTGGACTCCAGTGCGCTCCGCTGCTCCACGCCAAAGCGGTGCTGCTCGTCCACCACCACCAGGGCCAGATCGTCAAACCTGACGCTCTCCTGCAGCAGTGCATGCGTGCCCACCACCACTTGGGCTTGGCCGTTGGCGATGGCCTCGGTGGTCTTGGCGCGCGACTTGGCATCCAGCGAGCCAACCAGCAGCGTCACGGCGATCCCGAGATCCTCCAGCAGCGCGGCCACCGTAGAGAGGTGCTGCCGGGCAAGGAGATCCGTTGGCGCCAGCAGCGCGCCCTGTCGGCCGTTGAGCGCGGCTGCAGCAAGGGCCCACGCGGCAACCGCGGTCTTGCCTGAGCCCACGTCGCCCTGCACCAGCCGCAGCATCGGGATGGGGCGGGCAAGGTCCGCGCGGATCTCGTCGATCACCGTGGCCTGGTCCGGCGTCAGCTCGGCGGGACGGTCCAGCTTGCGCGTCAACGAGGCTTCAAGCGCTTGCCGGATGCGGGTGTCGTCCTCATCGGCCACCGCCACAGGAGCGGTCACGTCACGGCCACGGATGCGGCGGCGGACCACCATGCCCAGCTGGAGCGCCAACAGCTCGTCATACGCCAGACGGCGCACGGCCCCGTCACGCGCCTCAAACGAGTCCGGGTAATGGATCGCCTCAAGCGCCGCGGCGATGCCGGGGACGGCCGCCTCATCGCGCAGGCCCGTCCGCAGGTATTCCGGGTACTCGCGGCCGTCGCGGTCCAGCGCCTCGCGCATCGCCAGCCGCAGACGCGCCACCGTGACGCCGGCGGTCAGGCGGTACATCGGCACGATGCGCCCCGCGTGGAGCGGCGAGACGGCCGCGGCAGGCTGGAACTGCGGGTTGTCGATGATCAGCGTGAACCCGCGGCGCTTGAGCTTGCCCGAGACCACAATCTCGTCGCCCGGGCGCAGTCGCCGGTCGATGTACTGGCGGCCAAACCAGGTGGCTTCGGCCGTGCCCGTGTCGTCCGCAAGATGGGCCGTGGTCACCTGGACACGCTTGCGCCACGTCTGCTGGACGTTGAGGCCCAGCACGGTGACGCGGGCCGAGATCACCGTGCCATCGGGGACGTCGTTGAGGTTGCCCAGCGTGCGCATCTCGCGCAGGTCGTCATACCGCCTGGGCAGGTGGAACAGGAGGTCCCTGACGGTCTCGATGCCCAGCTTGCGGGCGCCGCGCCGGAGCGGGTTGGCGGCGTTTAGCCCGGCGTGTCCAACGGGCATCTCGAGGCGTGCCCACGGGTCGTCCGGAACAACGATGACCGGGGCGGCACGCAGCGCCGCCGCACCTTTGCCGCGCTTCGGCCCCGACGCGCTCACTCGGCGGAGATCAGGTACCGGTAGTGCGGCTGGCCGCCGTGGACCACCTCGACATCGGCGCCCGGCGCCAGCTCGCGGATGGCGAGGACCAGGCGCTCTGCCTCGTCAAGCGTGGCGTCCATGCCGTAGTAGACCGTGAGCAGGCCAAAGCCGCCGTCAAGTTTCGCAAGCCCTGCCAGCACGGCCCGCTGCGGGTCACCATCCACGGCCAGCAGCCCGTCATCGGGGTCCAGCACGATGGTCTGGCCCTTCTTGACCTTCTTGCCGGTCACGGTGGCGTCTCGGACGGCCTCGGTGACCTGCATCGTCTGGAGCGCGCGGCCGGCCTCGGTCATCCTGGCCGCGTTGGTGGCGGCGTCCTTGGTGCGGTCCAGCTCGAAGAGCGCGGCCACACCCTCGGCGCAGTTGCGGGTGGGCACAACGTGAACCACGCGGTCCGTCATGGACGCAACTTGCTTGGCCGCGAGGATGACGTTGGGGTTGTTGGGCAGGATCAGCAGCTCATCGGCAAGCGTGGCGCGGACCGCCTCCAGCAGCTCGCCGGTGGAGGGGTTGGCACTCTGCCCGCCGCGGACCACGCGGAAGGCGCCGTACTCGCGGAACGGGGCAGCCATATCGGCAAGCACCGCGGCCAGACCGTCTGACGGCGCCACCGCGACGATGCCAAGCGGGAGCCGCGTGACCTCCGCGGCAGGAGCCTGGGCGGCGGCCGACACCGCAACTGCTTCTGCGATGACCGACGCAACCCGCTGCGTGGCAACTGCCGGCCCGGGCGACGATGCCGCGGCCTGCGCCGGAGCCTGAGCAGGCGCTTCGCCCACAAAGGCCGCCGCCTTTGCCTCGCGCACTTCGGTGGCCTGGCCGTCGAGGTTCTCAATGGTGATCCGCGACAGCGCGCCAATCGACAAGCCATAGGTGATCACAGCGTCTGGACGATCGTTGTGGACGTGGACCTTGACCAGCGTTGGATCCCCGGCAACCAGCACCGAGTCACCAATGGACTCGAGATGCGCCTGGATGGCCGGGATGTCCAGCGGCCTGCCGTCACGCGCCCGGACGAGGTACACCGTCTCGTAGCCGTACGCAGTCTCCTCAACCGCGGACACCGCCTCGCGCGTGGGGGCGTGCCCCGCTGGCGCCATGCCGCTCCCCGAGTGGATGGGCCGCCCGCGAGCCGCCTCCAGCGCGCCCTGGAACAGCCGGAACAGACCCTGCCCGCCGGAGTCCACCACGTGGGCCTCGCGCAGGATGGGCAGCAGGGACGGCGTTCGGGCCACGGACTTCTCGGCCGCGTCCACGGTGGCTGCAAGCACGTATTCGGCATCGCTGTCGCGCTCGGCGGCGGCAATGGCGGCGGCGGAGGCTTCGCGGATGACCGTGAGGATGGTGCCCTCCACCGGCTTCGCCACCGCCTTGTAGGCGTTCCGCGAACCGGCGTCCAGCGCGTGGGCCAGATCCAGCCCGTTGAAGCGGCGCTTGCCGGCCAGGCCATGCGCAATGCCCGCGAGGATCTGGCTGGTGATGACGCCCGAGTTGCCGCGAGCGCCCATAAGGGCCCCGTAGCTGGCGGCATGCGCCACGGCTGACGCATCAACGTCCGGGTTGGCGCCAAGCCGGTCTGCCTCTTCCAGCGCCGCACGAACTGTGGCCAGCATGTTGGTGCCCGTGTCGCCGTCGGGGACCGGGAAGACGTTGAGGGCGTTGATCTCCTCAACGTTGGCCTCAAGGTTGGCAACCGCACTCCGGAACGCGGCCAGGAACCCGGCGCCGGATCGCGAGCGGCGGGCCATCAGGCCACGTCCGTTCCGCTGGCGGCAAGCTCGTTGGTGCCGGGCTCATCTGGCTGCGGCTGCGCCGGGGCGACCGGGGCAAGCCCGTGCTCATGCCGAAGGCGGCCGATGCGGATGGAGATGGTGTCCGGCTCACGGTCAAGCGCGTGGCGCAGCGTGTAGCGAACGGCGGCCTCCACCTGGCGCGCCACCTCCGCGACAGGCAAGCCGTAGGCCACGGTAAGGTTGAGCTCAAGATCCAGCGTGTCACCCAGGCGCAGCTTCAAGCCCGGATGTGCAAGGCCAATCTTGCCCAGCAGGCGCCCCGCAGCCCGGCCCCCGGCAAACCCGGACACGCCATACACCGACAACACGGCGGAGCGCACAAGGTCGCGCAGCGCGCGCTTCGTGACAAGCGAGCGGCCGGTGGGTTGTGCGGTCACGCGGGTCTGGACCTCCTCGCGGGCCGCGGACCCTATGAGGCTGGGCCGCGACGGATGCCCCCGGCGGCAAGCCGGAAGTGGTGTGCTACGATACCACCCCGTCCGCGCCGGACTGATCCTGCGCGGCCTCGTTCTGAGATCAACCGAGGATCTGATAGCACAATGTCACGAGCATGCGCCCTTTGCGGCAAGGCCTCGATGGGTGGCTTCAATGCCCAGTCGTCGGGCATGAACCGCGTGCGCGCCCATCGCCGCTACCAGCCCAACCTCCAGCTCACGACGCTTGCGAAGAACGGCCATCCTGAGAAGGTTCTGGCCTGCACCCGCTGCCGCCGCACGCTGACCAAGAGCGCGCGCTAGTCCGCTAGCCCCCGCGTCTCACGCAAGCCGGTCGCCCAGGCGGCCGGCTTCTTCGTGTCTGGCGCGCGGTTGCTCGTTGCCCGTGCCGACTGGCGTCCCTCCGCTCCCTAATACTCACCGGGGTGGTGCTATGGACCGCCTCGCCACCGCCGCACGCACAATCCAGGCCGTTGTACTCACCGGGGTGGTATGAGCGCCTGTCCTGGGCGTTAGCACTCACCGGGGTGGTATTACGGCCTGCCTGCCGCGGCACGACGCTAGGTCGCAGCGTGCCAATCCCCAAGGCCGACGAGGCGCCCCCTCGAGCGGTCGGCAGCCGACGACGTCCATCACCTCGATCATCGCCTTGATGATCCCGCCCCGCAAACGGCGCCCAGGCGTCGTCCGTGGGCAGGAACCACAGGCCGTCCCCATCGATGCCCGTCGTCACGAGCCCCGCCGCGACGAGTCGGGGCACGCCGTAACTCACCGCGTCGAACGGCAGGTCGTCCCGCATCACCTAGTCCGACGCCGACAGCAAGTCCGGCATCCGGCACGGGCGGCTCATGGCCGCGATGATCGAGGCGAGCACCCAAACATCGCTGCGAATGAGCTGGACGCCCAGGGTGAGCGCCGTGCCCATAGGCCCTTCAGGCGCGCTCATCGGGCACGCGCGCAAGCGGCCTCGATCGTCTCAATGTCCGCGGGCACGTTCCCTCCGGCGTGGCCCGCCACCAGATCGAGCGTCTCGAAGTCCTCTGGCCAAGGGCTGACATAGTCGAAGCACTCGAGGCAGTGAAGTCGCCCGTCCCTGACCCAGAGTACGAACCCGAGCAGCGGCTCCCCGGCGCGATAGGCATGCAGGTCGGTCAGCGTGATCGTGCCGCCAATCGGCACAGACGGCACATCTGCGGCGACCACGAGGTCCGTGTAGAAGCCGGCGCCGGTGAACTTGCGCGACGTGACTCGGACAGCGTCGAGTTGGGCGCGGAGGGCGTCCATCGAGGGATGGCTCGGCGCCAGGATCATCGCGAGCACCTTGCGCTCAAACGGAGTGAGCTCCTTCCCCGGCCCGAACAGACGTCGTCCGGGCCACGAATGACGCAATGCAGCCCGCCCGCGACGCCATAGAGCCGCGCCAACGCCCAACGCAGCCATCGCAGCCCAACCCGAGGTGAACCAC
The DNA here is from genome assembly GCA_903925955.1 of uncultured Chloroflexota bacterium. Classification (GTDB taxonomy): domain Bacteria; phylum Chloroflexota; class Limnocylindria; order Limnocylindrales; family CSP1-4; genus CAIXZV01. Next base: position 26,845 of record CAIYHO010000224.1, on the reverse strand, counting down.
CCTTCGTCATCGTCGGATCGGCAGGGCAGCTGGTCGTAGAGCTCCACGCCGCGTGGGCTGCCGTCACCGTAGAGGTCAACCACGAAGTACTCGCCGTCCCCAGCCTCGATGAAGAGCGAGTCCCCGCCGGGCGTCAGCTCGGCCTCGCGAAGCATGAGGTAGGTGTCGCACCGCCACGCCGCTCGACTACACGCGGCGAACTGCTCGGCGAGGCCCGCCGGGACCTGGTCGGCGTTGTGCTTCGCGAGCGCGACGAGCCATGCTGGGTCGAAGTCAAACCAGACCATCTGGTCGGAGGTGAGGTGATGCGCCGGTCGCGGGCCGTCCATCGACCGATTGTGCACCAGTCGGCCTGCCTGCCGCGCGTCCTGTGGCGACTCCGTGACAGCGTCGCACCTGGCCCATGCGCGCGGCCTACGATGGGTCCTATGACCGCTGACGAACCCCTGGAACCAGCAACCGACGCCGCCCCAGACGGCACCGTGCGATTCCGCACGGTGCCAACGATGGCGTCCTACCTACGGCTCAACGTCGCCGTTGTCCGGCGCTCGCGGCCCGCCCAGCTCGTTGGCGGCTTCATCTTCGGCTCCGGGCTGGTGACCGTCATGGACGGCGTGATCTTCGGCGCCATCTCCCTGGTTCTCGGCCTCCTGTTCGCCACCGGCTATTTCGTGGTGCCGTTCCTGTGGTTCGCGGTACGGCGCCGCCGGGACCTGCTGCTCGCCCCCGTCGACATCACCGCCGATGCCACTGGCCTGATCTGCGCCATGCCGATGTCAACGACGACAAACGCCTGGTCGGTCTACCGCCGGGTCCGCGAGACCAGCGACGCCTTTCTGTTGGGCATCGGGACGGGCAGCAGCGGGTTTGTGCTCAAGCAGGGCGTCGATCCCGCGGTGCTCGATCGGTTTCGCGCCGTGCTCATGGGGGCGGGCTTCGACCTTCGGCCTTCGCGGCGTGTTCGCCGCCTATCGATCGCGGTTGTGCTGTTCCTCGCCGGGATGCTGATTGCGCCGGGGTTCGCCTACGGCCCGCGCGCCATCGCCACGATTGGCGCCAACGCCACAATCTCGCTCTCGGTGGGCGCCGCCGGCGGAACGGTCACGCTGAGCGGCACCACGGATCTCCCCGACGGCTCGCAGCTAGACCTGCAGCTGGTCCACATCGACAAGTGGAACGCGTCGCAGACGACGGGCGCCAGCGTCGATCCGGCCGACTCGCCCTGGGTGCTCTACGCAACAACCACCGTGCGCGGCGGCGCGTTCTCGGAGCCCTTTGAGGTTCCAGCGTGGCCCTCGGGGAGGCTTGTGGGCGTGGCGGACTTCTGGATGTACGGGTCGCAGCCATCGGCCGCGGTGGACCGCTACGGTGAATACGGCGACACGATGCACGGGCCCGACGTGATCGCCAGCTCGGACGGGAGCCGGTACCTCGAGATCCAGGCTGCCACGCAGCTGCCCTAGGGACGCAGGCGGCCGGACGTCACCCGACTGGCGTCGCGCGCTCCTAGCGAGCTACCCGACGCGGACCACTACAGGCACCGCACGCCGCCATAGAAGAGCTCGTAGGCGGCCAGAGAGGCGCCCAGGTTGAGCGCGGCCGCGAGGGCGATCCCGGGCAAGGCGGTGATGCGCCGCCGGGTTGCCACGCCCGTCGCGACGAGCGCGATGGCCATGCCCATCCCCACAATGCCCCCGACGGCGAGACGGCCCAGCAGAAAGCCCATCGGCACGGCCTGCAGGTTGAGCCAGCAGGTGTACTGACCGGTGCCGATCGCCGGAAAGAGCGCCACGACAAGGCCGACAACAAGGCCAACGCTGAGCGCCGCCAGAGCCAGCTCGCGATTGGCGCAGCCACGAGCCGCCAGCCCACCCGCGATCGGCGCCACGACCCACAGGGCCAGGGCAAGGCGGTCCGCCGTGTCGAGGTCGAGCGGACCGAAGGATTGACTCGCGCCTGCACTCATGACGACGAAGACGGCGACGAGCAAGACCGCCAGCGAGACACCCACCGCCAATGGCCGCGGGCCGATCTTCGCCGTTGTCACTCGAGCCTCCCAGTGTGTCCGCGCAGGTATCGCAATGCGTGTCGCAGTGTCACACGCTCGAGAGCGGCATCGGCGCCCCGCCGCGTCAGCCCGGGTCCTGACGCTCGCTCCACGGCGACCTGGCGCCTAGAGGAGCGGCGGCGGCGTCAGCGGAATCGTCGCCATCGCCCACAGCCAGACCCCCGATATGCCCGCAAGCGCGAGCACCATCCAGGCGCGGAACAGGATGTGCGTGCCCCGCCACGTGACCGGCTCGCCCGGGTGGTCCTCGCGCCGGTCGCCCTCGGAGACGGCGTAGGCGATCCCGACGAGGAGCTCCAGCGCGAGCAGTGCGTACACCGCCCAGTCGAGGTGCTTGCCCTCGAGCAGCACGCCCAGGAGCAGGCAGGCGGTCCAGCCCGTCTCCAGGAACGCGAAGACCATGGCGTACCACGGCCAGTGGCGGCGCAGGTCCTGCCAGCCCTCGTCGGTCCTGCCGCCCCAGGCGAGGCCGATCCCGACGACGAGTACCGGGAGGAGAGGGAGCAGCAGCACCGCCGCGATGCGCCGGGCGAAGTAGAACTCGATCGCGTTGTCGGGGACCCCGAGGATCGGCGCGAGCCCGGCGGCGAAGCCGTCCCACGCCGCCACCACGACGAACCCGAGCAGCGCGATCGCGGACAGGACGCCGATGATCACGGCCTGTCGCCGGCGGGTCGTGGCCCCTGTCCCTGTGCTCACCTTCTTCCCCCGTCAGAGGTCGGGCCGTGGCCGACTGTTTGAGGACCCAAGACTACATCTCCGTCGCGTCGCAATGCGTACGCCAATGACACATGAGCCGAGCGTCCGGGCCATCCGCTCAGAAGGCTTGGCCGGCGCCGACCCGCGACGCGGTCCGGTTACCGATGCCCGAGTTGGCGGCGGAAGCCGTAGCCCATGGCGATCTGGAGCAGCGCGGTCCCGATAGCGAGGACCGCCTGGATCCAGCTGAGCGGGGTGTCCCGGAAGCCACCGAACCAGACGTACACGATCCACAGGACTAGGATCAGGGCACCCGTCGGCAGCATCGCCAACATGCTTCGCCGCTGCCACTTGCCGAGCGGAGGCTGTTGCGGGCTGCTCATTGGAGGCCCCCGTCTCAAGCGTCGGCGTCCCCGTCGGAAGGCAGCCGCCCGCCCGCAGATCGTACGCCGGTTGCACGCAGAGCGGCTCCCCTCCTCGCGACGGTGCTGGCGAGTGCATCCGCCATCCGACGAGGCATTCGACTGGCTTGAGCAGTGGCGCAAGCGAACGGACGCGCACCTCGCATTGCGTGCCGCGATGACACGCGAGGGAAGCGGCAGCGCGTCGTTGGTCTTCTGGGCGACGACGCCAGGATTTGACGCGACGTGTCGCCCGGCGTATGAGTGATCGGAGCCGGCGATGAGGGACCACCGCCACCGAACGAGGGCGCGCATGACCAGCCGACTCCAGGCCCTGCTCATCGCCGTCTCGCTCGGCGGGGCGCTGACCTCCTGCGCCACCGCGACCGTGGCCCCCGTGGCGCTCGGCACGTGCATCGCCTACTCGAGGAGCGCAGACGGCTTGCAGACCAGTTGGACCGCCGTGCCGTGCGACGGTCCCCACACCCATGTATTGACCGCGTGGCTGCCCGGCGTCCATGAGATCGGGTTTGGCCCCGGATCCTCCAATCCCTGCCCGTCGGGATCGGACATGCCGGAACTCGAGGGCGACGGCGTCTTTTGCTTCACCCCGGCCGCATCGCCCTCGGAGTAGCGGTGGGGGCGGCTCAGCCCGCCCGGCGTCAGTTCCTTGCGCGCCTTACCCAGGGACTAGGTGCTGAAGGCCCACCCGGGATCGGCGCACATCCCGTAGGCGGTCGACCCCGAGAGAGCGCCGCGAGGTCGCAATGCGTACGCGAATGACACCCGGTCGACGGAATATGCTGAACCCATGAACGCGCGACGACACCTACCGGCGGGAGCCCGGCGCCACTCCAGCGTGGAATGCGGGTCACAGGCCCCCCGCACCGGATGGCGCGGCCGGTCACCGCTAGGCATCGCCTTGGCCCTGCCGCTGCTCATCGCCCTTGCCGGGTGTGGGGACGGCGCCACCTACGAGGTCCTGGTCGACAATCAGTCCGCTGCCGCGCTCGTGGTCGTCGTTGCTGGCACCGGGTACTTCGACACGGGGGCTGGGCCGTCGCCAGCTCGCGATCCATCCTTCCAGGCGGGCGCCGGCGGACCGCCCAGGTCGACCGGGCTGATCGATGCGCCGTACTCAGGGGAGCAGTGGCGGCCTGTCGTTCGGGTCTACACCCCGGAGTGCGAGCTAGTGCAGACGTACGAGGTCAGACCGGGTCTCCACGTCCTGACGATCTCCCAGGCTGGGGACACTCAGATCAATCCGTATACCGAGGACACCCGATTCCCGCCCTCCACCGAGCGGATGCCCCGGGCGGCGGTGGGATGTCCATGAGCGCGACACGGTCACTCACGATTTAGATCGGCGGAAAATCGGTCTCACCATCCGAGTCTGGGGCACACCGCCGCCGCATCGCGTGCGGGTACGGCGCGCTCCCCTCGCAATGCGTGACCTCGCGTGGTGACCGCGAGCGGCGCGGAGTTGACGCCGCTCAGCCGCCCATGGCGCGGCGGGCCGCTTGGTACTCGTCGAGCGTGATCTCGCCGCGAGCGAGGCGCTCATCAAGGATCCGTCGAGCGCTCCCGGACTGGCTCGTCCGGGCAAAGCGAATGGCGGCCAAGATGAGGAAGATCGGCACGAGAACGATCAGCGCGATGATCAGAACGATGATCAGTTCGCCAGGCCCAATGCTGAATGGCATGTCCCCTCCTTCGTGACCTTAGCGGTCCGCCGTGTCCAGCCAGATCGTGAACGGGCCGTCGTTGACCAGCTCCACGGCCATCTCGGCGCCAAACTCGCCCAGGCCTATTCGGACGCCCTGGGCCTCGATGCCCTCGGCCACACGCATCCACAGGCCAACCGCGAGATCCGGGGCGGCCGCATCCGTAAAGCCCGGCCGGCGACCGCGGCGCGTGTCCGCGTAGAGCGTGAACTGCGAGACCACCAGCGCCTCGCCGCCGATGTCCAGCAGCGAGCGGTTTGTCCGCCCGTCCTCGTCCTCAAAGATGCGCAGCTCGCAGATCCGCTTCGCCAGCGCATCGGCCGTCGCCACGTCGTCGCCGTGGCCGACGCCCAGCAGCACCAGCAGCCCCCGGCCGATGGAGCCCGTGACGCGGTCGCCCACGCGCACCTCGGCGCGGGTGACGCGCTGGAGCAGCGCCCGCATCAGGCGTCACCGAGTGTCGGTCTGCGCGCCGCATCCACTGCAGCGCGGATGGACGCGACCTCGGCCGTCATGTCGTCCGCCCGGTAGAGCGCGGAGCCAACCACCACCACATCCGTGCCGCCGCGGCCGATGACCGCCGCCGTGGCGAGCTTGGCGCCGCCGTCAACCTGGACCTCAAACGCGCCCGACGCCGACAGCCACGCGCGCGCCGCCAGCAGCTTCGCGTCCGCAACGTCCGCCATGAACGACTGGCCGCCGAAGCCCGGCTCCACCGTCATGACCAGCACGATGTCGAGCAGGTCTCGATAGGCATCAAGCGACGCAAGCGGCGTGCCCGGCTTGACCGATAGCCCCGCCAACCGTCCAGCCTCCCGGATACGGCCCAACGAGGGCGCGATCTGCGGCTCGGCCACCTCCACGTGGAAGGTGATGGAGTCGCACCCGGCATCGAGAAACTTGTCCGTCCAGCGCCCGGGCTCGGCGATCATCAGGTGCGCGTCAAACGGCAGTGCGGTGGCGCGGCGGACGGCCTCGATGGTCTTCCATCCAAACGTGAGGTTGGGGACGAAGTGCCCGTCCATCACGTCGAGGTGGATGCGGTCCACGCCCGCATCCTCGGCCCGGCGGATCTCGTCGCCGAGGGCCGCGAGGTCACAGTCCAGGACGCTGGCGGCGATCAGCGCCCCCGGCCTACGAAGACCCATCAGGCGCTCCCCTCCCCTGTCCCGGCGGGTACGGGCTCCAAACTGCGCTCACCGCGGAGTGCGGCAGCGCTCTGGGCGACGATGCGCTCGCGTCGGCGCTGCACCACGATGGGCGTGGGCTGGCCTGCGTGTTCGGCCGCAAGCTGGCCGCAGGCGGCGCCAATCTCGGTGCCGCGGTTGAACCGGATGGTCACGGCAATGCCCGCCGCTCGGACACGCTCCGCAAAGCGCTCCACCACAGGGATCGGCGTGCCGGTCCAGGGTGTGTGCGCCACCTGGTTCATCGGGATCAGGTTCACATGCGCAAGGTCGCCGCGAAGCAGCACAGCCAGCGCATCGGCATCGGCATCGGTGTCGTTGATCCCGTCAATCATCGTGAGCTCATAGGTGACGCGTCTGCCGGTTGTCGCGGCGTGCTCGCGGGCGGCGGCCACCACCTCCTCCACGGGCCAGCGCCGGTTGAGCGGCACCAGCACGTCGCGCAGGGGGTTGCGCGCCGCGTGGAGCGACACGGCCAGCGTGAACTGCGGGCCAAGCGCGGTGAGCCGCCGGATCCCGGGAACGACCCCGCTCGTGGACACGGTGATGTGCCGGGCGCCGAGGCCGAAGCGCGCCTTGTCATTGAGCGCCTCGATGGACGCCAGCACGCGGTCAAGGTTGAGCAGCGGCTCGCCCATGCCCATGAAGACGATGTTGGTGAGGTGCTTGCCGTCCGCGACGAGCCGGCGCTGCGCGTTGCGGACCTGGTCCAGGATCTCGGCGATCTCGAGGTCCCGCTCCATGCCCAGCTCGCCCGTGGCGCAGAAGGGGCAGCCCACCGCGCACCCCGCCTGTGACGAGATGCAGAGCGTGTGGCGCTCCCGGTTGGCGCCTCTTGCCGGGTAGTGCATGAGCACCGATTCGATGAGGAGGCCGTCCGACAGCCGATGGAGCGCCTTCTCGGTCAGCCCGCCATCGGTCTCGAGGATCTCCGTCTCGGCCATCGTGTCTAGCCGGAAGGCCGCGTCCAGCGCATCGCGGAGGGCGGGCGGGAGCGTGTGGATTTCGGCAAAGGTGGTCTGCTTGCCGCGCCACGCCGCGTCCAGCACTTGGCGCGCGCGGAACGCCGGGTGGCCGTTGGCCGTCATCCAGGCTTCCAGCTCCCCGGGCGCGAGGCCGGAGATCCCGGGGCGCTGATCGCGCGGCCCGGCGGCAGACGGCGCGGGGCGCAGCCCAAAGAGCGGGATGATGGCGGGCTTCTCGGGCGGAGTTTCGGCTGGGGTCTCAGGGGTCATTGCGGCGATTCTGGCACGGGCGGCGTATTGGGGCCACCGCGAGTCCGTACACTCCTGCGACGGGCATCCGATGCCCCAAGGAGGCACCCGATGACGCTTGGCCACGGCAAGCTTGCGTGGCGCAATCTGCTGGCCGCCGGGCTGGTGATCAGGATGCTTCCGCTCCTCGCGCCGGGCGTGGCCTCCATCGAGGTTGCCGCCCTTGCATTGGCAGCCAGCCTCGGCGTTGCCGCCTGGGTGCTCCGTGGGGGTCCTTGGGCGCTCCTGATTGGGACGTACGCCGCAATCTCCGGGCTGTCCATGCTGGTCTTCGCGTTTGTGCTGCCCGCACATCTCGAGTGGGGCCTTGCCGGGCTCCTGTCGATCCCCGCGTCGGCTGCCGGCTGGGTAGCGCTGCGCGCGATGGGGGCCGCGATCCGCGAGGGCGAGCGGACCGCCGCGGTCAGCGGCTCCGATGACCCCGCAGCCAGTCGGCGCCGGACATCGGGCGCTTCCCCGGCGGCGTCACAGCCTGGAGCACCAACCGTCCGTCGGCGGTCGCAAGCGCAGGCAGGTCGCCCTCGTGGACGAGACGGCCGGGCGCATCGGTAGGCTGCGCAGACGCCACACGGGCGGCGGTGACCACCAGACGCTCGCCGTCCAGCTCCAGATAGGTTGACGGCCAGGGCTGGTAGGCGCGGACCAGGCGCTCCAGCTCCGCGGCCGTCCGCGCAGGGTCAAGCAGCCCGTCCTCGCGGCGGAGCTGTCGGGTGAGGATCACGCCGTCGGGTGGCTGCGGCACCGCCGGGAGCGCACCGTCCAGCCACGGGCCAAGCGAGCGGTCCAGCAGCCCAGCCGCCAGCTCGGCCAGACGCTCCTCAAGCGCGGGTGCGGCCTCATCGCCCGCCAGCGCCACCGGCTCCTGCGCCACAAGCGGCCCGGTGTCCAGCCCCGCGTCCATCCGCATCAGCGTGACCGCGGTGGCAGGGTCACCCGCAGCGATCGTGGCCGGGATGGGCGAGGCGCCGCGCCATCGGGGCAGCAGCGACGGGTGCAGGTTGAGCGCCCCATGCGGCAGGTCCAGCAGCGCGGGCGGGACGATCTGGCCGTAGTCCGCCAAGACGGCCAGACCGGGGTCCAGCGCCAGCACAGACGCCACGGCCTCCGGGGCACGCAGCCGCTCTGGCGTCAGGACGCAGGCAATCCCCAGTTCAGCGGCCAGCGCAGCGACGGGCGTTGGCGTGAGCACCCGATGTCGGCCAACCGGACGCGCGGGCGCCGTCACCACGCCCACAAGGTTGATGCGCGGATGCGCGGCAAGACGGCGCAGGGCCGGGAGTCCAAACGAGCCGCTGCCAAGGTAGACCGTCCGGACCCGCTCGTCCGCCGGTCTGCCGGTCACGCGAGGGCCTTCCTCGCCCGACGGGACTTCGGCCTGATCTTCTCGCCACCCTCGTCGTCGTCATCATCGGCGCTCACGGCGATCAGCTCGTCCATCGAGTCCAAGTAGTCGATGTAGAGCCTGCCGTCCAGATGGTCCAGCTCGTGCTGGAGCGCGCGGCCCAGAAGCCCGGAGCCCGACACCTTGAACTTCTTGCCCACGCGGTTCTGGGCCACAACCCAGACCTTCTCCTTGCGCGTGACATAGGCGGCGTAGCCCGGGATGGACAGACACCCTTCGAGATCGCGGTCCTCGCCATCGGATCGGACGATCACCGGGTTGACCAGCTCATAGAGGCGGTCATCGGCCTCAATCACGCAGACCCGCTTTGCCTCGCCAAGCTGCGGCGCAGCCAGGCCAACGCCCGGCGCAGCACGCATTGTGGCGGCCAGATCGTCAAGGAGTTCGTGGAGGTACTTGCCAAAACTGTCCACGGTCTCACCCTTCAGCCGCAGCCGAGGATCGCCGAGCAGCACGATAGGTCGAACAGTCATGGCGGGAGTATACGAAACAACCGCCCGGTCCCTCGTGAACCCGGGCGGTTGTGTGGATGATCCCTGTTGGTCAGGCGCTGGCGACGGGCGGCTCCCCGCCCTCTGCCTGCACCGGTGCGTCCGCGGGGGCCTCCCCGTCGGCGGCTGACGACGCTGACGGCGCTGAGCGAAGCTCCGCAGCAACAGCCTGTGCCTTCTCCGCAAACCGCTGGCCGTAGTCCGTGGTGAGTTCCGCAGCCCGTTGCGCGGCGGGACCCGCCTTGACGGCAGCAACCGCGGCAAGCTCGGCGGCCTTGGCTCCAACCTGGCGCGCAACCGGCGCAGCCTGCGTGGCCATTGACTGGATCATGGCCTCAAGCTGGGTCAGCCACTCGCGAGCCTTGGTGCCGGCTGCGCTGTCTGCGCCGTCTGCCGGTGCCTCGCTGACCGGCGGGGTGTCCTCCGCGGGCCCGTCCTGCTGGGTGTCGCTCATCGGAACCTCCTGCCGGACCCGAGGGCCCTGCTGTGTGGCCGGGTGATGGCCTCATTGTGCGCGCCGCGCAGTCCGCGGCGAGTGCCGAGTGTCGTGTCCTAGCACGCATCGGCCCTCCCAAACCCTACAACAGACTCTCGGGATCCACGTCGATGGACCAGGGGGCACCGGGCCCGGGGTCAAGCAGCGCCAGCGGGTTGGGGCCGCGCAGGATCACGTGGTACCGCCACTTCTCGGCGCGTCTGGCGATAAACGCGGGCACGGGGCCTGCCACCATCACGCCCGGTGCGTCAAGGCGGGCGCGGGCGCGCAGACGCTCAGCCATTGCGGTGGCCTCCTGCTCGGCCTTGTCGCGCTCGGGCAGACCCACGGTGAGCTTGGTGAGGCGGCCGAAGGGCGGCGAGCCAAACCGCTGCCGCAACGCAAGTTCCTGATCGTAGAAGCCCGCCGCGTCACGCTCCACCACGGCACGGATGGCGCGGTTCTCGGGCTGGTACGTCTGGATGAAGGCGATCCCGGCTCTGCCGCCCCGGCCAGCGCGGCCAACGGCTTGGGCCAGCAGCTGGTACGTCCGCTCCACAGCGCGCTCGTCGGGCAGGTTGAGCGCCACATCGGCGGACACGACGCCCACCAGCGTCACCTCCGGCACGTCCAGCCCCTTGGCCACGAGGCTTGTCCCCACCAGCACGTCCAGACCGCCGCCAGCAAAGGCGTCCAGCACGCGCTCCGCGGCGCCCTTGCGCTCGGCGATGTCGCGGTCCAGCCGGCCAACGCGCAGGTTTGGGAAGCGGGCGCGGACTTCCTGCTCCACGCGCTCCGTGCCGCCGCCAAGGAACCGGATCCGCGGGGATTGGCATTGCGGGCACCGAACTGCCGCCGGCCACGCCCGGCCACAGTGGTGGCAGCGCAGCGATCCGCCCGCCTGGTGGAAGACCAGCGGCCGCTCGCAGTCAGGGCAGGCTTGGGTGTGGCCGCAGTCCCGGCAGATCACAACGGACGCCGAGCCGCGGCGGTTGATCAGCAGGATGGCCCGGTCGCCCTTTTCCGTGTCAAGCGCGGCGAGCGCCTCTGCCAGCGCTGTTGAGAGGACGTCGCGGTTGCCGGCCGCAAGCTCAGCCCGCATGTCCACGGCCCGCACCACAGGCTCCTGCCCAGACGCGCGCACCGGCAGCACCGCGCGGCGCCACTCGCCGGAGCGGGCCCGCCCCATGGACTCCACGGCGGGCGTGGCACTGCCCAGGACGATGGCGGCGCCGGCCCGCTTTGCCAGCTCCACGGCCGCATCGCGCGCCTGGAAGCGCGGCGTCCGGTCGCTCTTGTAGGCGGGATCGTGCTCCTCGTCCACGATGATCAGGCCGACATCGGCCAGCGGGGCCAGCAGCGCCGTCCGCGTCCCCACCACCACGTCCACGTCGCCCGCGCGGATGCGGCGCCACTCATCGGCCCGCTCCCCTTCTCCCAGCCCTGAGTGGACCGCAGCGATCCGAACCGCCAGATCCGCCCGCAGCCGATCGGTGATGGGCACCGACAGCGCAATCTCCGGCACCAGCAGCATGGCCGGGCGACCCGCCGCCAGCGACGCAGCAATCGCCTCCACGTAGATTGCGGTCTTGCCGCCCGCCGTGACGCCGTCGAGGAGCAGCGGCTGCGGGTCATGTGCCGCAACGGCTGCCAGGATCAGCGAGAGCGCGGCTGTCTGGTCCGGCGTCAGCGACGACCCGGCGGGTCGGGCGCCGCGCGTGGTGACGGGGCGGGCTTCGAGGGGCCGGCGGGGGCGCTCGCGGGCTTCCGTGTGGACCAGGCCGCGGCGGGCGAGCCCCGCCAGCGATGCGGCGCCATGGCGTTCAGCGAGGCCCGCGGTGGTCACGCCCACGTCGCCGGGCGCCGCGTCAGACGTCTCCGCCAGTTCCGCCAGCACGGCGCGCTGCCGGGGTCCCAGCGGCCGCCCGGGCACCCGCTCCCCCGCTGTCAGCAACGCTGCCGCTGTGGCGCCATCCACCGTGAGCCATGCCCGCCGCTCATATCGGGGTCCGGCCGACGCGCCCAGCAGCGACCACTCCAGATCCACCAGACCCCCGTCGGCAAGGGCGCGGAGACGGCGCAGGAGTGCGGCACGACCCTCCGGCGTGCCGAGGTCCCGGACGACGCGAGGCTTGCCGCCAAGGTCATCCAGCAGCGCGATATCGGCTGCCGCAAGACCACCGGCGTCCTCAGCGCCCAGCACCGCCTCACCGGCTGGCGTCAGCTCGGCGACAAGCTCAAGGCGTTCAAGCAGGCCCGGGGGCAGCATCGCGCGGATGACGGCGGCCACAGGCGCGAGATAGTGCTCGGCAATCGCGTCGGCCGTGGCCAGGGCCAGAGGCGGGAGCAGCGGGCCGTCGCTGCTGATGCGTGCGCCGATGGGGCGAACGTCCATGGCGGTATCGGCGCCGGCTCCTACCGCGCCAGCGGCATTCGCAGGCCCCATGACAATGCCCAGCGCCTGGCGCCCGCCCTTGCCAAACGGCACCAGCACGGCCTCGCCCGTCTCAAGGCCAGCAAGCGGCAGAGGGACCGAGTAGGTCCAGGTTCGGGGGCCAGCACCGCCTGGCGCATCCACCGCCACGCGGACGTGCCGGAGCGCGTGAAGCGCGTCGCGCGCCTCGCCCTCACCCAACGGCAGCACGGGCGCGAACCCGCTCAGCGAACCCGGATCCGCCGCTCGGCGTTCCGGCGCTTCTCCTGGCTGATGATCGCCTCAATCTCGGCCGCGGTGCGCTCCACCTGGCCCGTCTCGTTGACCACAACGCGGTCGTAGTCACCCTGACGCGCAATCTCAATGGCGGCGTTGCGCTGGCGGAGCTCCAGCTCATCGGCGTTCTCCGTGGCGCGCGAGCGGAGCCGCTGGAAGAGCGCCTCCATCGACGGGGGCACCATGAAGACAAGCAGGGCATCCGGCACGCGCTGCTTGACCACCATTGCGCCCTGCACGTCGATCTTGAGGATCACGTCATGGCCCTCTGCAAGCGCCTGCGCAACCTGGCGCCTCGGCGTCCCGTACCAGTGCCCGTGGACCTCGTTGGCCTCCAGCAGCTCCCCGGCGTCGCGCAGGGCCAGAAAGTCGGGCTCCGTGAGGAACTGGTACGACACGTCCGGAACCTCGCCCGGACGCGGCTGCCGCGTGGTGCACGTGACAACGTAATGGTAGTCAGGATCTCGGGGCCGGTCCCGAAGTGCATCGATGATGGTGTCCTTGCCCACGCCGGACGGCCCGCTGATGATCACCAGCTGGGCACCAGGAGCGCCTTCGAGCACCTCGGGCGGGATCACGCAGGGCCGCTCACGTAGCGTCGCCCAACCGACGACTCGCCGGCGCGCAGCCCCTCAAGCACGGACTCAAGCGCGGCCGGAATCGGCGCCTCAACGCGGATCAGCTTGGCGGTGCTGGGCGAGACCAGCTCCACGCGCCAGGCGTGGAGGAAGAGGCGCTCCAAGCCATCAGGACCCTTCTTGGCAGTCCCCGTGCCGTACACGGGATCACCTGCCACCGAATGGCCCAAGGCGGCGAAGTGCACGCGGATCTGGTGGGTGCGCCCGGTGATCAGGTCCAGCTCCAGCAGCGTCCAGTCACGGAACCGCTCGCGGACCCGATAGCCGGTGACCGCAGCGCGTCCATCGGGGACCACGGCCATGCGCTTGCGGTCCTTGGGATCGCGGCCAATGGGCGCCTCAATCCGGCCGACGGCGGCGCTGACCGAACCCTGCACAAGCGCGAGGTACGTCTTGCGGACGCGGCGGGCCTTGAGCTGCGCCATGACCGATTGCTGCGCCGCGTCATTGCGGGCGACGATCAGCAGCCCGGACGTGTCGCGGTCGAGGCGGTGGACGATGCCCGGGCGGGCAACGCCGGCGATGCCGCCGTAGTGATCGCCGCGAGCAAGCAGCGCGTTGACCAGGGTCCCGCGCCAGTGGCCAGGCGCCGGGTGGACCACAAGACCCGCCTGCTTGTCCACGATCAGGATGTCGTCATCCTGGTAGATCACGCTGAGCGGGATGGTGGGGTCTGGCTCAAGGTGGTACGGGATCTCGGGCGGCGGCACCTCAAGGGTGACCGTGCCACCGCGGACCTCGCTGTTGGCGCGCAGGCGGCGCCCGGTGTCGTCCACCAGGAGCCCCTCGGAGATCAGCTTCTGCACGTACGAGCGCGACAGGCCGGTCCGGTCTGCCACAAAGCGGTCCACGCGGCGGATGATCTCGCCCTCGGGCACGACGAGGCGGCGCGGGCCAGGCTCAATCGACGGCGGGGCGGGTGTCAGCGGAAGGTCCGGCTCCAGATCCTCATCGCCTGCGAACTCGTCGTCAGAGACGTCGAGGCCGGGCAGGACGGCGTCCAGCAGCTCGGGTGCGTCCTCGAGCGCGGCCTCGGACTCCGGGGTGTCGTCCCGGCGCCCGTCGTCAGTCATGTGTCCCCCAGGACGCGACGACCGGGAAGAAGGCCATGACGATGATCAGGATGATCGACGTTGTGATCGCGGCATCTCCGATGTTGTAGGTCCAAAAGCGCGTGGGGCCGATACCCATGTCGATCCAGTCCACGACAGCACCGTACCTGAACCGGTCAAGCAGGTTGCCGATGGCACCGCCAAGCAGCAGCCCAAGCGCAATGCTTGTGACGATGCCGCGCCCGGACTTCCAGTGGTACGCCACGATGCCAGCGATGACCACCAGCGACACAAGGCCAAAGGCACCTGCCGACTGGGGCAGCATTCCAAACAGGATCCCCGAGTTGCGCCCGTGGACGACGCGCAGGTAGGTGCCGATGATGTTGGTGGCGTCGCGCCCCTCAACAAGGTTTGCGATCACCCAGGCCTTGGCGATCTGGTCGAGGGCGATCACCACCACCGCGAGGATGCCAAAGAGCACCCAGCGGCCAATGGACGGACCGCGCCACGCTGGCGCAGTCGTCTCGGGCTCGTCGTCGTCGTCGATGATCTCGTCGTCCAGCTGGTCGTCCAGCTGGTCGTCAGCGGGCACGCTCTGGTGTGTCATGCGGCACCCGCTCCATCGATGGCGCGAAGCGCAATCTGCGCCTCGCCTGCGTCAAGCTTCACGGTGGCAACCCGCAGGTCCGCGGGCGGCGCGTCCCGACGGATCTCGTCGGCCAGCGTGTCCACGGCCACTCCCGCAAGATGCGGCTCCACGTCGGGGCCAATCCCGGCAATCCACAGCGTGATCCGCACGTCGAGGTCCAGCTCGGCCTCCTTGCGGAGGTCCTGGATGGCCCGGGAGAGCTCGCGGGCATCGCCCTCGGCACGCAGCTCCGGGGTAATGACGGTGTCAATGATCACGACAAGGCCGTCGTCGTGGGCAACGGCGGTGCCGGGGCGCGGCGTGGCCTGGATCTCCACCTCGTCAGGGCTCAGCGTGAGTCCCTCAAGGGTGACGGTGCCGTCCTTGTTGATGACGAAGCGGCCTTCGCGTGCGGCGGCCATGACCGCCGGGATCTGCGAGCCAAGCTTCTTGCCAACCTTGGGCAGCAGCACCTTGAGGCCGCGGTCCACAAGATCTGACTCGTTGCCGATCAGCTCCACGTCCTTGACGTTGGCCTCGGCCCGAACAAGCTCCAGCAGCGCGTCCAACTCCCCCACTTCGCGGCCCGGGAGCGCCACCCAGAGACGGGCCAGCGGCTGGCGAACCTTGAGCCCGGCCTGGCCGCGGAGCGTCCGCGACAGGTCCACGGCCTTGCGGGCGATGGCCATTGCGTCCTCAAGCGCCTCGTTGCGCAGCGGCGCCAGTTCGGCGGCCGGCCAGCCCGACAGGTGCACCGAGTCCGGAGCGGATGGATCCATCGAGGCGACGAGGTTGCCGTAGATGGACTCAGACAGGAACGGCAGGATGGGCGCCACGGTCCGGGCCAGGGCCGCGAGCACCTGGTGCAGGGTGGCAAACGCCGAGTCCCGGTCTGCGCCCGTTCCGCGCGACATGCGACGGCGCGAGAGGCGCAGGTACCAGGTGGACAGGTCGTCGATGAAGGCGTCAAGGTGGCGCGTGGCCCCTTCAACGTCGTAGTCGCGCAGCCGGGCCTCCACCTGGGCCGTGGTGCCGGACATCCGCGACACGATCCAGCGGTCAAGCGGCGGGCGCTCGGCCAGCGGCGGGGCGGCGGCGGGCGTCCAGCCGGCCAGACGCGCGTAGGTGACAAAGAACGCGTAGACGTTCCACATCACCAGGAGCCCGCGGCGGGCCTCGTCTGCGGCATGCCAGCCAAACAGGATGTTGTCGTCCGGCCGTGCCGAGGCGTACATCCAGCGCATGACGTCCACGCCCATGCGCTCGGCCGCCTCGTCAAACTCGATGGCGTTGCCCCAGCTCTTGTGCATGGGCCGCCCGTCCTCGCCAAAGAGCGTGGCGTAGCCAAAGATCGTCTTGAAGGGCGCCTCGCGGCGGAGCACGGTGCTCATGGCGAGCATTGCGTAGAACCAGTTGCGGAACTGGCCGGGGAAGCTCTCGGTGATGAAGTCTGCCGGGAACCACTTGGCCCAGTAGTCCGGGTCCTCGCGGAAGTGGAGCGTGGAGAACGGCACAATCCCGGCGTCCAGCCACGGGTTGCCCACGTCGGCGATGCGCGAGACCGGCTCCCCGCAGCCGGGGCAGGCAATCTGCACCTCGTCCACGTAGGGGCGGTGCGGCGTGTGGCCCTCAAAGGCCTCCCAGCCGGCGACGGCGCGGGTCTTGAGCTCCTCGCGCCCGCCAATCACGTCAAACGCGCCGCAAGCCTTGCAGTCGTAGATGGGCAGGGCCAGACCGTAGTAGCGCTTCTTGGAGATCATCCAGTCACGCATGTTCAGGAGCCAGTCCAGCTCCCGGTCATAGCCAAAGCCCGGGATCCACCGGATCTGGTCCACGGACTCCATGATCTGGTAGCGCAGGCTTGCGTCCACCTGCTCCTTGGTCAGCGTCTCGCGCGGCTGGTCATAGACCGGGCCCATGCTGATGTACCACTCGTCCACAAGCCGGAACAGCAGCGGCGTGCTGCAGCGCCAGCAGTGCGGGTACCGGTGGGTGTACGGCTCAAGGTGGTAGAAGAAGCCGCGCTGCTCAAGGCTGCTGACAACCTCTTCGGCAACCTCAGGGGCGTCCTTGCCGCTTAGCCAGCCAAAGCCGTCGTAGTAGCGGCCGTCCTCGTCGATGGGGCCAATCACCGGCAGGCCGATGGCGTGGCCAAGCTGGTAGTCCTCGGCACCGCAGCCGGGCGCGATGTGGACGATGCCCGTGCCCTCGTCCTCGCCCACCTGGTCCCAGACCACCACCTTGTGCTCGTAGCCCGCCTCTGCGAAGGCGGTGGCAACGGCGGGAAGCTCGTCAAAGGGACCGGTGTAGCGCCAGCCGGCAAGGTCCTTGCCCGGGCGCTCCTCAAGGATCTCGAAGGGGCCGCGGAGGGCGCGCTTGAGGCTGCCCTTGCCCAGCCAGAAGGTGTCCGCGCCCTGGCGCACGCGCACGTACGGGAGGTCTTCGCCCACGGCGGCGGCGACGTTTGCCGCAAGCGTCCACGGCGTAGTGGTCCAGACCAGCAGCGCCTCGCCCGGGCGATCGGTCAGCGGGAAGCGGACGGTGAGCCCCGGGTCCTCGCGGTCCTGGTAGCCCTCGTTCATCTCCATCTGGGAGAGGCCCGTGCCGCAGCGGGGACACCACGGCATGGTGTCGTGGCCGCGGTACACCCAGCCGCGCTTGTTGCACTCGGCGAGGAAGCCCCAGATGAGGTCGTTGTTCTCGTTGCTGAACGTGAAGTAGCTGCCGCCAAGCTCCGGCATCCCAAGCCGGCCCACGATCATCTCAACGGTGTCCGTGACGGGCCCCTTTGGCCCCTGGACCGTGATGACCTGGGTGGGGTCCTCGCCCAGCAGATCGCGCAGGCGGAGCAGTTCCGCCGGATCGTTCCAGTCCATCCAGTAGCCCAGGCGGATGCTCTGCTCGGTCTGGCGCGCGGCAAACGTCAGGACGCGCTGCTTGCAGAGCCTCACAAACTCCGCGATGCCGTAGGCCTCGATATCGTGCTTGGAGGTGAAGCCCAGCGCCTTCTCAACGTTGACTTCCACCCAGAGGCCCTGGCAGTCAAACCCGTTCTGGTAGCGCTCGTCCTCACCCAGCAGCGCGTGGAACCGCTGGTACAGGTCCTTGTAGGAGCGGCCCCAGGCGTGGTGAACGCCCATTGGGTTGTTGGCCGTGATGGGCCCGTCGATAAAGCTCCAGTGCGGTCCGCCGGCGTTTTGGGCGCGCAGGCGGGCGAATGTCCGCCGCTCTGCCCATTCACGGAGCAGGGCGTGCTCTTGGGCGACGAAGTCTGGCTTGGCGGAAACGGGCTGGAACATCTGGCCTCATGCGGCGCGGATACGACTCTTGGGCGGGCCGCGGCGGGGCACCAGTTTACGGAACACGGGCCCGTCCTGCGCCGGAGAGCAACCAGGCCCGCTGCCGCGGACGCGTATTGACCCCCGGTGCGGGGTCCCAGCGTATGATCCGCGCGATGTCGACATCGCCCAACCGGCCGCGTGAACGCTCCGCCTTCGCCGCCGCGTTCCTGTCCCTGCTGTTCCCTGGGCTGGGCCACGCCTACGCGGGGGCATTCAGCCGTGCGCTTGGCTTTGCCGCCGCGCCATTCCTGACCCTTGCGCTCCTGGGCGGCATCGTGCTGCGGGCAAACCAGGTTGAGCTGCTGGGGTTTGTCGTCCAGCAGCCGGTGCTTGTCGCGCTCTTCGTCGTCAATGCACTCGCCTTCGTCTACCGGCTGGTCGCAGTTGTGGATGCGTGGCAGGTCACTCGGTTCCTCAACGAGGCCGACGGGGCCATCCCAACGCGCGGGCGCGGCCGGAGCTCTGGGCGCATAGCGCTTGGCTCCATTTCCGCGGCGGGACTCATGGGCGTGATCCTGGTGATGGCCGGCGGCCATGTTGCGGTAGCCCGCTACAACGCTCTTGCGCTGGACCTCGTCAACTGCGTCTTCACCGCTGACTCCACCGACCCGTCGTGCAACCAGCCCGAGGACTCCCCCGCTCCGGGCAGCTCGGCCTCGCCGGGCGCATCGGACGACATCGGCGCCACCGCGCAGCCCACGGATGCCGCGCCGACACCCAACCCGTCCGCGGCTGGCACCGTTGCCCCCACGCTGCCGCCGTGGAACGGCACCGATCGGCTCAACATCCTGCTTATCGGCAGCGACCAGCGCGGCAATGCCGGGACGTTCAACACGGACACGATGATCGTGGCCTCCATTGACCCGGGCACGGGCCGCGTTGCGATGTTCCAGGTGCCGCGCGACAGCACGGGCGTCCCGGTGCCAGCCAACGCCCAGCCGCTCTGGGGCTCCGTCTACGCGGGCAAGATCAACAGCTGGTTCATGAACAACCGGAACCGCACGGACCTCTGGCCCGGCAAGACCGCCAATGCCCGGGGCTTTACTGCGCTCAAGTCCATCCTGGGCAACCTGTACGGGCTCAACATCAACTACTACGTGATGGTGAACTTCCAGGGCTTTGTCACGTCGGTGGACACCATCGGCGGCGTCCAGGTCAACGTCCAGATCCCGGTCACGGACAACGGGTTCCCCATCACTGACGGCGCCCACGCACGCGTCTACATCCCGGCGGGCCCCCAATGGATGACCGGCACGCAGGCGCTGATCTACGCCCGGGCACGCCACGCCACAACCGACTACGACCGCGGCTACCGCCAGCAGCGGGTGATCGTCTCGGTTCGCCAGCAGATGAACGTCAAGTCCGTCCTGGCCAACCTGCCGGCCCTGGTCAACGCGCTCAAGTCCTCGGTCAAGACCGACATTCCCACCGAGCAGCTGCCGTCCCTGCTGGCGCTCGCGGAGAAGGTGGACACCAAGAGCATCCGGAGCTATGTCTTTGGACCGCCCTACTACGCGGTTGACATGTGGGGGCCGTCGGGCGGGACCAACAGCAACGTGGTGATCAACGCGGCGCGCGTCCGGCAGGCCGCCGCGCAGGCGTTTAACACGGACCAGTCGCTGCTCACCGCGCGCGAGGCGCTGGCGGCTGAGGCGGCGACGGTCTGGGTGCTCAACGGCTCGGGCCGCACGGGGCTCGCCACGGACAGCGCCGACTATCTGTCCTACTACGGCATGAACGCGTCGGCGCCCAACCAGAAGGCGCCCGCCATCGCCACCACGAAGATCGTCGTCTACAACGGCGCCGAGGCTGAGCTGCAGAAGACGATCGCCTTCCTCGAGAAGGCCTATGGCGTGCAGGCAACCGCGGCGTCCAACCCGGCCGTGGCGGCCCAGGTGATCGTCACACTTGGCAAGAACGCACCTGCCCTGAAGGCGCCGGCGCTGGGGTCAATCGGCCCCAACCCAGGTACCGCGCAGGCGGCTGACCGAGTCTGGCTGTAACGCTGCCGGGTGACGCACGGCGTGACGCGCCGGGTCGCCGGGTCGCCGTGACCGGGTCGCCGGGTCGCCAGGTCGCTGTGACGCCGTGACCGGGTCGCCGGGTCGCCAGGTCGCCGGGTCGCCGTGACCCACGTGTGGGTCAGGAAGCGCACCCCCGTGCAGAGTTCGCAGGCCACAGCGCGGCTTTGGCGGTTGAACCACGCTCGCAACATGGCGAATTGACCCTGGGCTGGGTCAGAGGCCGCCGCACCCGCGGCCGGGTGGCCGTGACCGGGTGACCGGGTCGCCGGGTCAGGGGCCGCCGCCGCGCCCGCACCCGCACCCGCACCCGCGGCCGGCCGAACCGGCGAACCGGCCTCAGCCGGAGGCGCCCTACTTGATGGCGGTGAGCCAGCTCTTGTACTCGGGCAGGTTGCCCCGGACGGCTGCGAAGTAGCGCTCACTGAGCCTGCGCGAGATGGGGCCGATCTTGCCCTCGCCAACCGGGCGGTGGTCCACCTCGATGACAGGGCTCACCTGGACGCCGGTGCCCACAAGGAACACCTCGTCGCAGATGTAGAGCTCGGAGCGGTCGATCGAGCGCACTTCGGTGGGGATGCCCAGATCCGCGGCCAGCCCCAGGATCGCCTTGCGCGTCACGCCCTCCAGAATGTCGTCGGAGACCGGCGGGGTCAGCAGCACACCGTCGCGCACAACGAACAGGTTGGCGGCTGAGCCCTCTGAGGCGTGACCGCTCGGCGTCATCACCAGTGCCTCGTCGAAGCCGTTGAGCTCCGCCTCGGACTTCTGGAAGGCCATGTTCACGTAGCCGCCCACAAGCTTGCCACGGGCCGGCAGCGCCTCATCCGCATTCCGGCGCCACGACGAGGACATCACGCGGACGCCCTTCTCGATGTCGATGTAGTTGCCAAATGGCGTGGCGATCACGTACAGCTCGTGATCGAGGTGGTGAAGCCGCACGCCGATGGCCCGGGTGCTCTTGTAGAACGAGGGCCGGACGTAGGCGTCCTGGCGGAACCCGTTGCGCCGGACCGTCTCTGTGATGATGTCAACCAGCTCGTCCTCAGACGGCAGGTTCTCCATCATGAGCATCTTGGCGGAGCTGCGGATGCGCCGGGCATGCTCCCTGACGAACAACGCGTACAGCGTGTTCTGCTCAGCGTTCCAGTAGGCCCGGATCCCCTCAAATGTGGCGGTCCCGTACATGAACGCGTGGGTCATGATGCTGACCTTGGCGTCCTTGAGCGCAACGTAATCGCCCTCGAAATAGGCGATCAGCTCGTCAAGCGGGTTGGCCGAGGCGGAGGCTGCGGCGGACGGCTGGCTAGACATCGGGGCGGCTCCAATGGCGTGCAAACGGCCGGACGGGTCGTCGGGAACGGTCCCGGAGTCTAGCACTCCGCTTTGGAGGGGCTCACGAGCCCGATGGCGCTCGCGGCACGGTTGCTGGTTGGGGCTGGAGCTCCGCGTTGCTCCGAGCGATCCTCGCGACACCCCCGCATGTCCCCGCCGGAGCCATGCGGCCACGCGTATTCGCTCCATGACTGGCCACAGGCGATGGCCGGAGTCACCGTCCACCCGGGTCCACGGCAACGTCGCCCCGCGTCACGCAATCATCCGCAGGATGCATGTGGTGAGTGCGGCGCGTCGCAACGAAACTGGCGCACGCCCGGCGCGCCCCAGGTGACGATGCGCCGAGGACCACGGGGACCGCTTGTGACGCGCAAAGCGCTGCGGTCAGTTATGGAGTGAATACGCCCGTGCACTTGCGGCCCGAGGCGGCTGGCGCGAGGACGCCCGTGCACTTGCGGCCCGAGGCGGCTGGCCCGAGGCGGCTGGCGCGAGGCGGCTGGCGCGAGAACAGCGCCCGAGCGCGATCCGGCGCCGCGGACCACCTCCCCCTGACCCCAGCGGTCAGAACGCCGGGAGGAAGCCCGCAATCTCCGCGCCAACCAGCGCCAGGTACACCACATACAACAGGCCGCCAACCAGCAGCGCCCGTCCGTCAAGCCGCGCGCGGCGGCCCATTGGGCCAAACACCAAGGCCACGGCGAGCAGCGACATGCCGGCCGATGCGAAGGCCAGCCACGAGTCACTCGTGACCCGCCACTGGTCGCCCGCAAGCACCAGCGCCACTGCCGTGGGGATTGCGGACTGGAACACCATGGCGCCGGTGATGTTGCCCATCGCCAGCGTGTCCTTGCCCTGGCGAACCCAGATCAGCGAGTTGAACTTCTCCGGCAGCTCCGTGGCGATCGGGGCGATCACCAGCGCCAGCAGCAGCTCGCTCACGCCCAGCGTGGCCGCCAGCGAGTTGACGGCACCCACAAAGAGATACGCGCCGCCGATGATGCATGCGAGCGCAAACACCACCTGGGCGCCCACGATGCGGAGCCGCGGCACGGACGGATCGGCGCGGTGCGCAGTGCGGTCAAACCGGTGAAACCGCAGCGGCGAGAGATCCCCCTCGCCTTCGCCCTCGGCCCGCTCGTCGTCAAAGTGGCCCTTCACGTACAACGCGTACCAGAGGACCAGCCCCACAGCCACGATGGGCTTGAGGAACCCAAGGCTCAGCGGCAGAAAGGCCGTGGCGATAGCCACCGCGTAGGCGGCCACGAAGTAGCGGATGTCGTGCACCAGCACGCCGGTGTCCACGGGCATCTCGGTGCCAAACCGGCGCCTGCGGCGGAAGAGGATGACGCCGGCGCCTGTGACAAACATCGCCAGCGTGGACAACATAAACGGCGCGCCCAGGATCGCGCCGATACCCACGGCGTCGGTCTTCTCGCCGCCCCCGCCAAAGGTGATGGCGATGATGGGGATCATCGTCTCGGGGAGCGCAGTTCCCACAGCCGCCAGGACAGACCCAACGGCGCCCTCAGCCAGCTCAAGCTTGCGGCCAAACCACTCGATGCCGTTGGTGAAGAGCTCGGCGCCCGCCAAAATGACAACGAACGCGATCGCCAGCAGCAGTGCATCCATCGTCAGCCTCCAAGACCCTGTGCTGCGACGACAGACGCAGTCAATACAAGCACAACAAGCAGCGACACGAGCGCAAGGCGCCGATCCCCTGCTGCGAAGAACCCAAAGCCCGACACGATGACCCGTGCCACCGGCATCGCCATCACCACAAGCAAGCCGCTCCAGAGGAAGCCCTCGGCGCGGAGCGCCAGGAGGTCCGCCGGGATTGACGCAATCGAGAAGGGCGGGATCGCGGTGAGGAGCGGGTCCACGCCATGGGCCAGCATGATGCCGACACCGATGAGGACAAGGACCATCGCCAAGCGGGTCCCGAGGGTCAGCAGCCGAGCCACAGTCGTCTCAATGCCGCGCGCGGCGGCAGCCCCGCTTCGGGCGTCTGGGCTCACGGCAGCACTCACAGGGCCAACGCCTTGAGCGCCATCTGGACGGCGTTGTAGACCATGACGATGACGAAGATCAGGCGCAGCAGGCGCACATCGATCCGAGCGGCGATCCGAGACCCCACCATGGCGCCAGCGAAGACGCCGAGGGCCGTTGGTCCGGCGACGTAGGGGTCAATCTGCCCGCGCAGCAGGTAGATGACCGCCGATGAGGTGGCGGTGATGCCAATCATCATGTTGCTTGTGGCGGTGGCAACCTTGAGCGGAACGCCCATCACCATGTGCATCACGGGGACCTTCACGATGCCGCCGCCAACGCCCAGAAGTGCGGACACAAGACCCGCAAACACGGAGCCAGCCATGCCCATGGGCAACCGTCTGACGCTGTAGCCGTCGCCGCCCAGCGTTGCGGTGAAGCTGCCCGGTGCAGGGGTGCCCGCATCCACCGCTGCAGCTTCAGCGGCCGACGCCGCGGAGGGCTGCGCCTTGCGCCCGGCCCGGAACATCGACACGGCCACCCAGGTCAGCAGCGCGGCGAACAGCGCGGCCAGCACCCGATCAGAGAGCAGGAACGCCACGAGGCCGCCCACCAGGGCGCCCGATGCGGTGAACAACTCCAGGACCATGCCCAGACGCAGGTTTGCGGTGTGCCGCTGCAGGTAAACGCCCGCCGAGGCGCTGGACGTCACAATCACGGACACCAGCGAGACGGCCACCGCCTCGCGCAGGGGCAGTCCAAAGACAAACGTCAGCAGCGGGACAATCAAGATCCCGCCGCCAAGACCAAGAAGCGAGCCAAAGATCCCTGCCGCGGCACCGCCGGCCAGCAGGACCAGCCCGGCGATCACCGGGGAGCCACCGACCGTGCGGCGCCCCCCGGCGTGTCGCCGTGACGCCTCACGGCGTTATGGGCGAAGGTGCTGCGGCGCGTACGGGAGCAGTGCCACGTGTCGGGCCCGCTTGAGGGCAACCGACAGTTCGCGCTGGTGCGCAGCGCAGGTCCCGGTCTTCCGTCGCGGCTCAATCTTGGCGCGCTCGGAAAGGTAGCGGCGGAGGCGGTTGACCTCCTTGTAGTCGATGCCAGCGGTCTTGTCGGCGCAGAAGGAGCAGACCTTCCGGCGCCGGCGGTCCCGGTACATGTCATCGCGCTTCTTGCTTGGTCGCATTGCGGGGGGCATTTGGTATGTCTCCAGGTGTGGCGGGCAAGCCCGCCGAGGCGGCCAGTGAAGGCCGCAGAAGGGATCGTCAGTTAGAAGGGAAGGTCGTCGAGATCGTCGTCAGGCTTGGACGCGGCCTGCGGACGCGTAGGCCGGACTCCCGAGCCACTGGCCTGGCCGCTGCTGCTGGCGCCGCCGGAACTGGCGCCGCCGGAGAAGCCACCGGACGAGCCGGCAGAGCTTCCAGCCTCGTCGTCGTTGCGGACACGGGCATCCAGGCTGATCACATTGTCAGCTGTGATGTCCAGCGAGATCCGCTTCGTGCCGTCCTTGGCATCGTATTCGCGCGTGCGGAACCGGCCTTCCACGAAGACCTTGTTCCCCTTGCGGAACTGCTCGGCGGTGCGCTCTGCACGATCGCCCCAGACGGTAACGCGGTACCAGTCGGTGCCTTCGTCAACCCACCCGCCGTTGCCGTCGGGCTTGCTGTGGCTGACCGCAACGCTGAACTCGGTCACGGGTCGGCCACTGGGGAGGTAGCGCATCTCGGGATCACGCCCGAGGTTGCCGATGATCATCGCCTTCGCGAACGCCATCTCGGCTCTCCCGTCAGTCGATGGCCGCGGGTGCGGCTTCGCTCTCGGACTCGTCGATGAGCTCACCGGGGTCCATGTCGTCCTCGTCCTCAGCGGGCGGGATGACTGCCTCGAGGTCCTCACCGTCGCCGGAGGCACCCGCATCGCGGCGAGCCTTGATGGGGCGGACAGCACGGGTCACGAGGTAGCGCAGGACGTCCTCGGTGATCTTGAGACTGTGCTCAAGCTCGATGATCGCGTCAGCCGGGCTCTCGAACACCACAATGTGGTACGAGCCGTCGCGGCAGCGATCAATCGGGTATGCGAGGCGGCGGCGGCCCCACGGGGCCACCTTGATGATTTGCCCGCCGGCCGCAACCACGTATCGAGTGGTCCGGTCGATGAGGGCGGTTGCCCGCTCGTCCGGCGCATCCGGCCGGAGAATGAGCATGAGTTCATAGCGGCGCACGGCCTACAAGGCTCCTTCCAATGGGATCTGCCCCGCTGACGGACATGCCGAGGCGGAGCCGAAAGGACGGGCGAAGAATAGCACGGGGTCTCAACGGGTCCCATCGGCCCTCGATGCGGCGCTGTCGGCGGGGCTATGCTGCCATCGGCAAGCCACTTCGGCGGCTGCGTTCACTGGGGGAATACACATGCACAGCCGCGCCGTCGTCGTCCTGGCCGCAGTCCTCTTGGCAGGGGGCTCCTTCGCCGGATCTGGCGCCACGCCTGCATCGGCAGCCTCCAAGGTGAGCGCCCGGTGGTTGCTCGCCCAGATCCCCGCGGCATACGAGGCGGGCTGGAGCACCTACAACCGCGCCCTCTTCGCCTACCCGGCAGACCTCAACGGCGATTGCCAGAACACGCGCGCCGAGGTCCTCATCTCCGAGAGCATCGTCCCGGTCACCTACACCTCTGCCAGTCACTGCTACGTGAAGACCGGGCGCTGGTACTCGTTCTACGACGGCGTCTGGGGCAGAAGCGCCAGCAGCTTCCAGCTTGACCACCTTGTCCCGCTGTACGAGGCGTGGATCTCCGGCGCACGCCTGTGGACCTCGGCTGACCGGCGGCGCTACGCCAACGACACGGCCTACGGACCCACCCTGGTCATGGTCACCTCCAGGGTGAACCAGGCCAAGAGCGGCGACGACCCGGCCAGCTGGCTCCCGCCTCGCGTTGCCGCGCGCTGCACCTACGCCATTCGCTGGGTAGAGGTGAAGTACCGCTGGCGTCTCAAGATGGACTCGGCCGAGCGCGCCGTGCTCTCGCGGCTCCTGTCTGGCAGCTGCGGCGGCACCCTGGTCACCCTGCCGCCGCGCGGACGCTGAGAGCGAAACGCCGGCTCGCGGCAGGCGCGCGCCGCTGCGTGGTCCCGAGGGCGAGGTTCGAACTCGCACGAGCTTGCACTCTGCGGTGTTTAAGACCGCTGCGTCTGCCTGTTCCGCCACCTCGGGCTAGCGCGATCGTAGCGCGGCACCGGAGGCCACGGGTTGTCTCCGCAAGCGAGCCGCGCCCGGTCCACGGTCGTGTCCCGTGGAGTGGTGGACTTTGGGCGATCCGTCGTGATCGTCAGCGACAGTATCGGCGGCGTCCGTCAGGACGCCAGCAGCAGGCTCCTGCCTCCGTCCACCTCCTTGGCCAGCCCATCATCGGGT
>CAIYHO010000223.1 GCA_903925955.1 uncultured Chloroflexota bacterium | reverse complement strand
CGTGAACGGCGCCATCTCGCACACCCCAGACTCCAACCCCCTGGTTGGCCCTGCGCCGGGCGTGCGCAACTTCTGGCTGGCCACGGGCACGGGCATCGGCATTGCGCAGGGCCCGGGCTGCGGCAAGTACCTCGCCCAGTGGATGGTCCACGGCGACGCCGACATCAACATGGCGGGCATGGACCCGCGCCGCTATGGCGAGTTCTGCGATCAGGAGTACGCCGCAGCCAAGGCCCATCGCGAGTACTGGGACATGTACCGGCTGATCCCGCCCGGCGAGGAGCGCATGGACGCGCGTCCCGCAAAGGCGTCACCGCTGTATCCCGTGCTGCTGGCCAAGGGCTGCGTCTTCACAGAGGGCTTTGGCTGGGAGCGGCCGAAGTGGTTTGCCGGCGGCATCGAGGAGACCGCCACGATGCGCCGCACCAACGCGCATCCGGTGGTGGCTGCCGAGTGCGCCGCGGTCCGCGAGCGCGTCGGCGTGATGGAGCTGCCGGGCTTTACCAAGATTGAGGTCAGCGGGGCTGACGCCGAGGCGCTGCTCCACCGGGTCTGCGCCAACCGCATGCCCAAGCGTGTGGGCGGCATCGTGCTGGCGCACGCGCTGTCGGACAACGGCCGGTTTATCACCGAGTTCACCATCACGCGGCTGGCGGCGGACCGCTTCCTGATGCTGTCGGGCGCCACGGCCTACCACCGCGACCAGGACCTGCTCCGCTGGGCCGTCCTGCCGGGTGAGGACGTCACGATCAACAATGTCACGGCGGACTGGACCACGCTCATCGTGGCCGGGCCGCGGACGCGCGACGTGCTGGCCGGGCTGACGTCGGCCTCGCTGTCGTCGGCGGACTTCCCCTGGCTCACCGCGCAGGAGATCACCGTTGCCGGGCGCAGCGTGCGCGCGCTGCGCGTGAACTACGTGGGCGAGCTGGGCTGGGAGCTCCATGTCCGCATGGCGGACGCGGTGGCGGTCTACGAGGCGGTCTGGGCAGCGGGCGAGAAGTTCGGGATTGCGGACTTTGGCCTGTACGCCATGAACAGCCTGCGCATCGAGAAGTCATACGCGGGTCTGGGCGCCGAGCTCACCAACGAGATCACGCCGGTTGAAGCCAACATGCTGCGCTTCGTCAAGCTTGACCACGACTTCCGTGGCCGGGCTGCCGTGGAGCGCGTGCAGGCCGCGGGGGCGATCACGCATCTCGTCACCGTGCGCGTTGACGCTGTGGATTACGACATCCGCGGCGGGGAGCCCGTGTTTGCGGGCGACCGCATCGTGGGCGTGACCACGTCGGGCGGCTACGGCCACGCCACGGGGCTGTCGCTGGGCTTCGCGTACGTGGACAGCGGGTTTGACGCCAACGGCACCAAGCTGGAGATCATGCTCCTGGGCGACCGTCGCGCTGCCGAGGTGATCCCCGCGTCCGTGTACGACCCGTCGAACGAGCGCCTCCGCGCCTGACCTGCGCCCAACCCGCGTGGTGGGGGGGGGTCGCCCCCCTCGCCACGTCGGTCTATCACCGCTCGTGATATTTGCCAGCGAGATTGGCGGCCTCAGGCCGGTATCGCGCGGTATCGCTCCGTATCGCTCCGTATCGAGCTGCGCGTCAAGCCCCTAATCGCCCGCGGCATCACAAGCGGTGATATCCGAGCGGCTGGGGTGGGGCACGCAACTCCCAGGCCGATATCTAGTGGGCGATTATCACGAGCGGTGATGCGACGACCGGTGAATGGCGCGCCTACGGTGTGGCCGCGCCGTTGACGCCGGCCAGCGTGCCCACGGGACTCCACACCACATCGGCCGATGCCTGCTGGCCCGACGACGTGGTGAACACCACGTGCCACCAGGTGCCCTTGCTGACGACGTCGGCGCGGATACCCGCGTCGAGCGAGATCGGGACAGCTTTGGCTGCTGCCGCCGCAACTGCCAGGCACTCCGCCGAGTAGCCGCCGGCCTGCTCACAGGCAACCGCCAGCGCAGGCAGGGTGCGCGACGGGGCCAGGGTTGCCGTCGGGGACGATGAGGCGCACGCCACCACAAGAACCGCGGCTGCGATTGCCAGCCCGATGTGTCTGTGCATGTGTTCCCTCAGTGGCGTGTGAGCAGAGTCCCCGCACGCCCCGCAACGTGTCAAGACCCAGCCTGCCCGAGGAGATGGTTGGTGCCCAGCAGTGAGATATCACCTTGGCCGTGCTGTTATCATTTCGGCATGGTCCGAACGCAGATATCCCTGACCGATGAGCAGATGCGCCGCCTCCGCATAGAAGCGCGGCGGCGCGGCGTACCCATCGCGGCCGTTGTCCGGGATGCCGTCGACCGCGCGGTTCCCGGCGGACCCAACTCGCGTCACGAGGCGTTCGCGCGCGCACTCGCTGCGGCTGGCCGCTTCAACTCCGGCGTAGGGGACGTCGCCGCTCGCCACGACGAGATCGCCGGCGAGATCAACTGGTGACCAAGGTCTTCGTCGATACGAGCGCCATCCTGGCCCTGCTGGACCGGGCGGACCCCCAGCATGCGGCGGTGCGGACCGCGTTCTCCGACATGGCAGACGCCGACCTGATCACGCACGGGTACGTTGTCGCCGAGTCTCTGGCTGTCGCCCGGCGGCGGTTCGGAGTGGAGGGGGCGATGGCGCTGCTCGATGACGTCCTGCCCGTCATCGACATCGTCGAGGTTCCGCCGGAGCTGCATCGGCGGGTCCAGGCCGTCTACCGGCTGTCCTTGCCCTCCGGCATCTCGTTTGTGGACCGGCTCAGCTTCGCGGTGATTGAGCGCGACGCTGCCGACGCCGTGCTCGCGACGGACGCAGACTTCCGTGCGCTTGGCGTTCCTCTGGTCCCGGAGCCAGCGCGGCCGACGTCGTGAGACGCCCAGACAGAGAAGACCCCCGCAGGCGCCGTGCCCGCGGGGGTCTTGCAGTTGCGAAGGAATGCCGGGGTGCTACCCGCGGCGGCGCCTGATCTCGGCCGAGATGGCCGGGACCACCACGGCAAGGTCGCCGATCACCGCGTAGTCGGCGCCGGTCATGATGGGGGCCTCGTGGTCCTTGTTGATGGCAAGGATGGTCTTGGCGCCCTTGACGCCCGCCATGTGCTGTGTGGCGCCGCTGATGCCGCAGGCGATGTACAGGTCGGGTGCGATCTTCGTGCCCGTCTGGCCAACCTGGTCTGTGTGCGGGCGCCAGCCCGAGATGGTCACGGCGCGGGAGCAGCCCACGGCCGCGCCCAGCAGACCTGCCAGCTCCTCGATGGGCGCGAAGCCCTCCGTGGAGCCGGCGCCGCGGCCGCCCGACACGACGATCTTAGCCTCGGCCAGCGAGACGCCGCCCTTGGCCGCCGCCACGTGGCCCACAACGCGCACCGCGAGGTCCGCATCGTCAAGCGTGGCCGCATAGGACGCCACAGCGGCGGAACCGCCGGTGGACGCCTTCGCAACCGCGTGGGGCTGGGTGGTGAGGATGGCACGCTGCGCGTTGATCGCGGCCTCCTCAAAGAGGGAACCGCCCCAGCGCGCACGGGTTACAACAACCGTGTCGCCCGGCACGACGGCCGTGCAGTTGGCAGCGAACGGCACGTCCAGACGCGCGGCCACCCGTGCAAGCACGGTGTTGCCGGCATCAGAGCCCGGACCCACCACCGCAGCCACGTCAAGCGTGTCCGCAAGGTCGGCGAGGATCCGAGCCCAGGCGTCGGGCGCAAAGGAGGTCAGGGAAGCGTGCGTAGCAACGTGGACCTGCGTGGCGCCCCAGGCGCCAAGGTCCCCGGCGCCGGCCGCGTCACCAATAACGAGCGCATGGACCGCGCCGCCGGAGGCAAGCGCGGAGGCGGCGCCCAGCGCCTGGAGGGAGACCTCATCAGCGGCGCCATCGGCTACCGTGACGAGACAGAGCACGGCACTCATCTAGAGCACCCCCAGGCTAGCCAGCATGTCCACAACCGCCGGTGCGGCGTCCGGGCCGTGGCCCAGGACGGTCGCCTCGGTGGCCGCAACCTGCGGCACGACAAGGCGGATCATCCCCAGCCGCTGCTCCGGACGTTCCGGCGACGACGGGGCGATGGGCTTTGACTTGGCGCGGATGCGTCCGGGCACCGAGGGGTATCGCGGCAGGTTGAGGCCCTCGAGGACGCTGACCACGGCGGGCAGCGGGACCTCGTAGACATCGCGGCCGCCGCCGGCCTCCTGCTCAAGCCGGGCCATCCCGTCAGCGACGGTCAGGCCCTTGATCCCGGCCACCACGGGCCGCCCCAGCGCACGCCCAACACGGACGGGCACTTGGTAGCCGCCCGAGTCAGCCGACTCGTTGCCAAGCAGGATCAGGTCAAACGGCCCGTTAGCCGCCTCGTCGGCGCGCACGGCGTCAACGATGGCTGCGGCCGCGGACTGGCCGTCCCACTCCTCCCCGCCGGTGACGAGGTGGATGGCGCGGGTGATGCCCAGCGCCATTGCGTCACGGAGCTGCTCGGTTGCCTCGGCCGGGCCAAGGGTAAGCACCACCGATTCGCCGCTGTTCGCCTCAATCAGGCGAACAGCCTCCTCAACCCCGCACTCCTCGTGCGGGCCGATGGCAAAGCCGAGGTATTGGGCGTCAATCGCCCGGTCACCGTCGGTCAGCGTGATCCGGCCAGCGACGGCGGGAACACGCTTGATGCAGACAAGGACTCGCATCGGTCAGGCCCGGATGAGCAGGTTCTCGGGGTCAAACAGGGCGCCCGCGCCAGCCACCGCCACGGTGACCGGGTAGTGCTCCTGGAAATACTCCACCGCGAGCTTGGTGCCCACAACGGCGAGAGCCGGCGGCAAGTACGCCATGAGGACGTGCTTGCCTGTTGAGGGGCTGGCGCCTGCCGAGTTGGCATAGGAGCGGCGGCCCTTGGCATCCTCGATGGGGGTGCCGTCCGGCATCGTGATGGGCTGGCGGCCCAGCATGTAGCGCTTCTCGCCGGATGCCGACGTGTGGTCGTCAACCGTGAGGATGCAGCAGGTTGCCACAAGCGGCTGCTCCATCTGGCGCAGAACCGCGTCGCGGCCAATGAAGTCCGCGTCCTTGATCTTCGGCGGGACCATGCCCGCTTCGGCTGTGTTGTAGTCGTTGTCCAGCTCCGCGCCGTACGCGCGGTAGCCCTTCTCCAGACGACCGGTGGTGCCGTACACGCCCATGCCGCAAGCGGTGAGGCCGTGCTTCTCGCCGGCAGCCCAGAGCTCATCCCAGAGACGCTGGCCCTGCTCCATCGGGACGTAGAGCTCCCAGCCCAGGTCGCCGACGTAGCTGATGCGCGAGGCGAGCACCACCTGCGAGCCCATCTCCACGTCGCGGCAGGTGCCAAACGGGAAGGCCTTGTGGCTCATGTCCACACGGGTGATGGACTGGACGATGTCGCGGGCCCTGGGGCCCCAGACGCCGATGGTGGTGTAGGCGCTGGTCAGGTCAACGATGGACGCCATCGGCGCCAGGTTGTCCTTGAACCACTTGAGGTCGGCCATGCCGTGGGCGCCGCCGGTGACCACACGGAAGTGGTGCTTGGCCAGACGCATGATGGTGAGGTCGCTCTTGAAGCCGCCGGTCTCGGAGAGCACCGGGGTGTAGACAACCTTGCCCACCGCAACGTCCATCTGGCGCATCGCAACGCGCTGGACGCTGGCGAGAGCGCCCGTGCCGAGGATGTCGAAGATGGCAAACGCGGAGAGGTCAAAGATGCCCGCGGCCTCGCGCATGGCGAGGTGCTCGGCGTTGATGATGGGGCTCCACCAGCGGGCGTCCCACTCGTTGGGGCGGGTCTTGACGCCGAACTTCTCAACAAGCGGCGCGTTGCACGTGTACCACTGGGCGCGCTCCCAGCCGGCAACCTCGAAGAACTCGGCGCCGTGCTCGGCCTGCCAGCGGTTCATCGGCGTGATGCGCAGCGGGCGATCCGAAACGTACTGCTCGGCCGGGTGGACGATACCGTAGGTCTTGGGGAACGCCTCGAAGGCGCGGGCCTTCGTGTGCTGGCGGGTCTTCTGGTGCGCGTGGAAGCGGGAGATATCCGACTGGTTGAGGTCAATTGAGGGCTCGCCGTGGACCATCCACTCCGCAACCGCCTTGCCAACGGCCGGGCCTTCCTTGACCCAGACCGCGGCGGCGGCCCAGAGGCCCTTGACCTCGGGGGTCTCGCCCAGGACCGGCATGCCGTCCGGGGTCAGCGCGATGAGGCCGTTGATGGCGTACTTCTGGCCAACCTTCTCGTCACCGAGGATCTCGGGGAAGAGCTCGAGGGCGTCCTCGATCTGCGGATCGAAGTCCTCCGGGGTGAACGGGAACTCCGTCGGCGAGAGGGCTGCCTTCTCGTTCGACGGGATGGTCTCGGGATCGTGCAGGATGGAGCGGTGGGCGTAGGAGCCAACCTCAAAGCCGATGCCGTCCTGGCGCTCGTACATGAGGACGTCCATGTCGCGGACGATCGGGTAGCCGATGGCCTTGCTGCTCTTCTCGAACAGCGGCACCGGCCCGTAGTCGGCCATCTGGTGGACAACCGGCGTCAGGGGGATATACGCGCCGGCCATCTCGGCCAGGAGCGGGGCCCACACGCCGCAGGCGATGATGACGTACTCGGCCTCGATGGTGCCGCGCGTCGTCGTGACGGACTTGATGCGGCCGTCCTCAACGCCCATGGCCGTCACTTCGGTCATCGCGAAGGACTGCAGGGCGCCCATCGCCTCTGCCTTCTCGCGGCAGAGCGTGCCGAACTGGAGCGAGTCGCAGACGCCAACTTCAGGGCTGTAGAAGCCGCCGACGAGGATGTCCGCGTTGATGAAGGGCACCAGCTCCTTGATCTCGGCTGGGGTGACCATGCGCGACTCAACGCCCCAGTTCTTGGACGAGTCCACCTTTCGGCGAAGCTCGTTCAGGCGCTCCTGTGAGCGGGCAACCTCAAGACCGCCACACATCGTGTAGACGCCCCAGTCCTCGTACTGGTGAGCGGACTCGAGCGTGAGCTCCGCCATCTCCTTGTTGTGGTCAGCCAGATACAGGAAGTTGGACGCGTGGCCAGTGGAGCCGCCCGGGTTGGGGAGCGGACCCTTGTCAATCTGGACGATGTCCTTCCAGCCAAGGTTGGCCAGGTGGTACGCGATGCTGTTGCCGACGATGCCGGCCCCAATGATCACGACCTTCGCGCTGGACGGGAAGCTGGCCATTGACGGTGCTCCTGTGCGGTGGCTGAGAATCGACAGATGGTCCGGCGCCGCATGCTGGACCGTCGCGCGCAAAGCGCGGCTGACCGGGCTGCGCGCCGCGGTTTGCGAATGCTAACTGTTGACAATCGCACATGTCAACGCCATTCTTGCGTCCGCCACAGCCGTCCGGACTCCGCTTCCTGACCGGCCGCCTGGGGTGCAGCGGGCCGGAGGCCTGATGGTGCAGCTCGACCACAAGCAGCTATGGGAGACGGTCGCAGATCGTCTGCGGGACGAGATCCTCGACGGGCACCTGCCTGCAGGGGCTCGCCTTGTAGAGGCAGATCTCGCGTCGCGTTTTGGGGTCTCCCGCGGACCTATTCGGGACGCCTTGGCGGACCTCTCGCGATCTGGGCTGGTCGTGGATCTGCCCCGACGCGGCACGTCTGTCGCAAGCCTGCGCGAACAGGACTTGGCCGAGGTCTACGAGGTCCGCCGGGCTCTCGAGGAGGGCGCGGTCCGCATGGCGATCGCGCGCGGGACGGCCGAAGACTTTGCCGAGATGGACCGCCTCCTCGCGGCCACGGAGAATGCCTACCACGCCGGTTCCTTGCCGGTGGCCTGGGAGGCGGACATGGCCTTCCACCGGGTCTACTGCCGGATGGCAGGGAACGGTCGGCTGCTGGAGCTGGTTGACCGACTGGCGTCGCAAACGTTGCTGCTGATGCGGACGGCCCTGGCCGAGCACGCGTCGCTGGCGTGGACGCCGCCAGTGGAGGTGCCCCGCCGCATCGCGGACGCCATCCGGGCACGGGACGGCGAGGGCGCCGTGCGCGCGGTGGCGAACCACTACCAGTACACCGAGGACCGGCTGGCGGGGCGGGCCAAGACCGACTAGGCCCCGTGGGGTCGGCGGGCTGGCGGCTGCCCTCATGCCCGGCGGCGGCCTCCCAGAGTGGTGATCCGATGAAGTCTTCATCGGCTTGCGCGTCCGATGCCGGGAACCATGAAGAACAGCCGGCGGCTTCATGATCCCGCGCGCCGTGGTGGCGGAATGATGAAGTCTTCATCCATGCACCACTGTCAGGGTGTGTCAGCCTTGAAGTGCCGGCGGCCGGGCGGCCAATCCCTGCTCTTCACAAGGAGTGAACAGATCCGCCGCCTGGTCGCCAATCTGTTCATTAGGAGTGGAAACCCGCGGGCATCGGACGTGTTGCCGGGCCTCGGAAGCGTTGGATTCCACTCCGAGTGAACACAGACGTCCCTCAGAAGCTCTGCTGTTCAATAGGTTTGAAAAGCGGCGGGCGCGTCGGGCGCGTCGGTTGGGCTGGGGCGGGCGCGGCGGGCGGGGCGAAGCGGCCGGGCGCGTTCGGCGGGGCGCGTTCCGCGCCGCGGTCGCATACTCGGAGCACGATGCGACTCGAGCTCACCAAGCGCGGCGACTATGCGGTCCGCGCCATGCTGGCCCTCACCCGCGGATCAGGCAACGGGCTGCTGTCCGCGCGCAGGATCGCCGACGCCATGGGCATCCCCGTCCGGTTTCTTCCCCAGGTGCTCGCCGACCTCCAGCGCGCAGGGCTTGTGGAGGCTGCGGCCGGGCGGAGTGGCGGCTATCGCCTGGCGCGCGACCCGCAGACCGTCAGCCTGCTCGAAGTCATTGAGGCCGTGGAGGGCGATACGCGTCGGCGCGCCTGCGTGTTGCGCGGTGTTCCGTGCGGGCAGGACGGGCACTGCGATGTGCATGACGTGTTTGCCGCCGGCCAAGACGCGCTCCGCGGCACGTTTGCGCAGGCGACGATGGCCGAGATGGCTGGCCCCGCCACGGCTGCGGCGCTGGCAATCACGCCGGACCCGCCCGCGGGCTGACGCAACGCGACGCCGCGGTCAGGCGCGGTCAGGCGCGGTCAGGCGCGGCCGCGGATCCGCAGCGCGGACCATGCAAGCCCGGCGGCAGACACCACCGACAGGGCAACCAGCATCGCCCCGAGACCGGCCAACTGCGGGATCCCCAGCGGCCAACCCGCCGCCACCAGCACCACGCCAGCGTTGAGCGCCAACACGCGTGGCCGTGCCCAGCGGCCCAGGACAACCCGCTGGCGCGCGTGATCCACAGGCGTTCCCGGGCCAATCGAGGGCAACAGGTGCGTCCACGATCCCACCAGCACTTGGACCACCCAGCCAATCGCCAGCGGCCCGGCCACCAGCGCTGACGACCAGACGCGGTCGTCGCCAATGAGCCCCGTGGCGCGCGCCAGAACCAGCCCCGATGCCAAGGTGATCCCCGCGGCAAACCAGACAACACCCGCCAGCAGGCTCGCTGACGCTGCGAAGTGCCAGTCCGGATCCGATGTCCACGTCCCGCGGGCTGCACGCACGCGCCGCGCCTCAAGGACAAGCGCCCCAGCGCCAATGAGCGCAAGCACCGCGCCGCCACCGGCGACGACGTCGATCTCGGCGCCAAGCCCCAGCGCAATCAGCGGTGATGCCAGCGCCGTGGCGAGCACGGCCAGCACAGCACTTGCCCGGGGCACGATGCGCGTGCCAAGGACCGTTGGCAGGAAGTGGAGCAGCGTGGCCATGATCACCAGCGACACGAAGCCAACCAGGTTGGTCCAGGCGTGGGCGGCCCGCAGCGCCAGGAGTCGCTCAAGGGCGGGCGTCCAGCCAGCCACCACCAGCGTGCCGATGGTGCCGCCGATGGCCACGTTCAGCAGCGCCAGCATGTAGCCGATGGTGACGATGGGCCGACGAACCATCAGCCCGGTTCGGCCGCCAAGCTGGACGGCCAGCGCCGTCATGGCAATCCCCGCGAGGTAGACCACGGCCCCGATGGTCGGCACGGCGGTGAGCGATGGCGCCAGACCGCGAACCGTCACCAGCCCCGCGCCAAGCGCCACCAGACCCACGGCAGCCCCGCGGACGCGTGCGGGTGCCGGCTTGCCCGCAGCGAGGGCTGCCACAAAGAACGGCATCACCCCCGCAATCGCCGTTGACGCACCGCCGGTCAGCGCAAGGTGGAGCGGCAGCCAGGGCAGGGCACCGGGGGCACCCGTTGCCAGGGCCACGGCAGCACCGGCAGCGGCAACCAGGTACAGCCCCGCAGCAACGATGGCGAGGACCGTGATCCGGCGGTCGTCGGCACGCCTTGGCCCGGGCGAAAACGGCTGGCCGCCCAGCTGCATTCGGGCCGATTGGGGCTGCAGCAACATGCCGCTTGTCACCTTTCCAAACATCTACTAACTTACTGATAGTTATAGCGCGTCCCGAGAGGTCGGCCGGTGAGGACCGATCCGGGGCGAAGGCCCGGGCGGGGAACACCCGGGCAGGAAGGGACCTCGAGATGCATCGACCTGTCCGACTGCTCGCCATGGCTGCCGTGATCGCCCTAGCGGCCGGGGCGTGCGCGTCCAATGATCGCCCAGCCTGGTCGTTTGCCGCACCCCAGACCCCCAACACCGTTCCGGCGGCGGCCGCAACCTCGGTCCCGGCGACGGCTGCTCCGGCACCGTCCGACATGGCGATGGGCCAGGCCACCGCAGCCCCGGCCGCCCCGGCCGCCGCGACCGCCTCCGCGCCCAAGGCTGACCCCAACGCCCCGGCCTACATCCTGCGCGACGCGACGGCGCCCGCAGTCCTCCCCGGCACCGAGCACGACGTGGACTTCCCCATCGTCGAGAAGGACATCACGGTTGCCGCGGGCTTCGTGGTGCACACGTGGACCTTTGGCGGCACGGTCCCGGGCCCCACGATCCGTGTCCACTTGGGTGACATCGTGCACATCCACCTCAAGAACGAGGGGCAGATGAGCCACTCGATCGACTTCCACGCAAGCCAGACCGCGATGAACCACCAGATGGTGGAGATCAAGCCGGGCGAGACGTTCACCTACACGTTCACGGCCGACTATGCCGGCGTCTGGATGTACCACTGCGGCACCGCCCCGGCGCTCCTCCACATCGCCAACGGCATGTTCGGCATGGTCATCGTGGAGCCCAAGGGCGGCCTGCCGAAAGTAGACAACGAGTTCGCCTTCGTCCAGAGCGAGTGGTATCTGGGCGCACAGGGTCAGCCGTCCGACTACGCCAAGGCCAACCAGACGGCCCCGGCGCCGGACTTCGTGGTCTTCAACGGCATCGCCAACCAGTACAAGGACAACCCCGTTGCGGTGAAGACCGGTGGCCGAACCCGCGTCTTTGTCCTTGACGTTGGCCCCAACGAGGACAGCTCATTCCACGTGGTTGGAACCATCTTTGACCACGTCATCAAGGAGGGCATCGAGCTGCAGCGCGGCAACGCTAGCGGCTGGGGCTCTCAGGCAGTGGACCTCTCCCCGGCACAGGGCGCGATCATCGAGTTCACGCCCACCGAGGACGGCATGTTCCCCTTCGTCACCCACGCGTTCAACTTTGCGACGCACGGGGCGATCGGGATCTTCCTGGCCGGCGACGGCGATCCGCTGAACTGAGGCCGCCTCCCCATCGCGCGCCGGCGACCTCCGCCCCGGGTGGTCGCCGGCGTCGCCACCTCCGGCGCCTGAGCCCTTGTCTGGCTATCGCCGCAGCGCGTCTGGGATCACCGGCTCAGGTCCGCGCCAGCGCGAGACCTCCGGCGCGTGTGTGTCCGGCGCCTGAGCCCTTGTCCGGCTACCGGCGCAGCGCGTCCGGGATCGCAGGCTCAGGTCCGCGCCAGCGGGAGACCTCCTCGGTCATCAGGCGGCCGAAATGGTTGAGGAAGTGGGCCCCGTGGGCGTCGAGCACCGTGCGCGCCCGCAGCATCTCCGCCCGTTCGCGGACCCGCACGGCCATCACGGCCCGGCCATCGTCGAGCGCCCGCTCATAGACCAGAAAGTCCGGCGTCTGGTCCATCGCCATGAACTGGACGGCGCGGATGAGGCTGCCCAGCACCGATGGCGGCGGCCCAAGCCTGCCCAGCCCATCGCGGCCGGCGGCACCTTCCAGCAGGGCAACCGCAGCAGGGTTGAAACCGGCCGCCACCAGCGCCTCGGCCGCGGCCCGGGCTGCCCCAATGTCGTCAATAACGGCCAGCAGCCGTCCGGTGGGATAGGTGATGGCGCCGCGACCTCGCTGGGCGGTCACGCTAGATCACGCCCGCTGCGGCCATCGCGTCGATGTCGGCTTCGGCGTAGCCAAGCTCTGTTAGGACTTCGCGCGAGTGCTCGCCAAGGAGCGGCGGCGCGGTGCGGATGGACGCGGGCGTTGCGCCAAGGCGGAACGGGATGCCGGCCTGCTTGAGCGCGCCCAGCACCGGGTGCTCCACAACAACCGTCATATCGAGCGCCTGCGCGCCCGGTTGGGCAAACGCCGCCACGATGTCGTTGATGGGCCCGCAGGGGATCTCGGCCTGATCCAGCACAGTCAGCCAGTGGGCCGTCGTGTTGGCCTCCAGCGCGCGCGCCAGGATGGGGCGCAGCTCGGCGCGATGCTCAACGCGGGCGCCGTTGTCGGCGTATCTGGGGTCTGCCGCGAGGTGCGGGAGGCCCAGCGCCTCGCAGAACCGTGGCCACTGGCGTTCTGACCCCACCGCCACGGCAAGCTCGCCGTCCGCGGTGCGGAACGTCTCGTACGGGACGATGTTGGGGTGGGCGTTGCCAAGGCGGTGCGGCGCCCTGCCGCTCACAAACGCGTTCTGCGCCTGGTTCACCAGCACGGCAAGCGTGGACGCCAGGAGCGACACGTCGATGCGCTGGCCGGGCGCGGTCTTGCGCTCGCGTCCCAGCAGACCCGCCAGCACGCTGACCGCGCCGAAGAGCCCGGTGACCACGTCGCTGATGGCCACGCCCACCTTGGTGGGGCCGCCGCCCTCGGGGCCGCCGCCCTCGGGGCCGCCGCCCTCGGGGCCGCCGCCCTCATCATCGCGGGCGCCGGTGATGGACATCAGCCCGCCCGTGGCCTGGACAATGAAGTCATAGCCGGGCTTGTCGGCCTCCGGACCCTGCGTGCCAAAGCCGCTGATGGCAAGGTGGACGAGGTCCGGGTTGAGTTCCGCCAGCGCGGCGTCGCCAAAGCCAAGTCGGTCGAAGCCGCCCACGCGGAAGTTCTCCACCAGCACATCGGATTGGGCGATCAGGCGGCGGAGGGCATCGCGGCCTTGGTCTGTCTTGATGTCGAGGCGGATGGAGCGCTTGTTGCGGTTGACCGACAGGTAGTAGGCGGCCGTCCGCGTGCCGTCCTCCTCGCTGCCCACCCAGGGCGGACCCCAGCCCCGCGTGCCGTCGCCCTCGGGCGGCTCCACCTTGATGACCTCGGCGCCAAGGTCCGCAAGCAACATGGTGGCGTACGGGCCGGCGAGGATCGTGGAGCAGTCGGCGACGCGGATGCCGGCGAGGGGTCCGGGCACAGGTTCAGCGTGGGGGGCCATGGCGAGGATGGTAGCGGGCTGCCACCCAGCTGACCCAGCCCAGACTCAAGGGGCGCGCCTTCGTGCAGGGTTCGGCGCCGGAAGGGCGTGTGTGGGCCGCGGACCACGCTCGCCGGTGCCCGTCCTGAGTCTGGGCTGGGTCAGCGGCAGGGGAACCGCGGGGCCGGGGCCGGGGCCGCGGGCCAGGGGCCGCACGCCGGCGCCGCGCCGCGCCGCAGGGCCATGGCGAGGATGGTAGCGGGCTGCCACCCGGCTGACCCAGCCCAGACTCAAGGGGCGCGCCTTCGTGCAGGGTTCGGCCCCGGAAGGGCGTGTGTGGGCCGCGGACCACGCTCGCCGGTGCCCGTCCTGAGTCTGGGCTGGGTCAGCGGGAGGGGAACCGCCGGGGCCGCACGCCGGCGCCGCGACGCGCGCCGCACGCCGGCGCTCATCGAAGCCTCAGGGTGCGGGCGTCGCGTCCAGTGCCGCGCGCCAGCGGTCAACCGCGGCCCACAGCGCGTCGGGCGGCTCCGACGGCGCAAACAGCCAGTTCATGTTGGCCATGTCGGCGGCGCCGGCCACGCGCGCATGGCGCGTCATCGGCGAGCTGCCATCGATATGGAACGGGATGTAGCCCAACGGCAGCAGGATGTCGTCCAGCTCGCCTTCGCGGTGCCCCGGCAGCACCTCGCAGACAATCCACGGACGGGTGGCAAGCAGCGCGGGCGCCCCGCGGAGGACGTCGGGCTCCGTGGTCTCGGTGTCGATCTTGATAACACCCGGGACCGGCGGATGGGCGGCGGCATACCCGTCCAGCGTGAGCACAGGAACCTCCACGATGCCTGTGGCGTTGCGCCAATCCGCGTTGAGCGACGACGAGGTATCCGTGGGCGAGATGTAGAACCGGGCCACGCCCGCCAGTTCGCCCGCGGCCGCCTCCACCACCGTGACAGGCAGGTTGTTGAGGGCCACCAGGTGGCGGAGCGCAGCGGCGGTGTCGGCGGACGCCTCAAAGGCAACCACGGGCACGTCCAGCAGTGCCGGGACCAGGAGCGCATGGG
Organism: uncultured Chloroflexota bacterium; assembly: GCA_903925955.1. GTDB lineage: Bacteria > Chloroflexota > Limnocylindria > Limnocylindrales > CSP1-4 > CAIXZV01. Next base: position 7,611 of record CAIYHO010000223.1, on the reverse strand, counting down.
GGCCGACATTGGCGCCCACGTCATAGACGACGGCAGGCCTGACGGTCTCCACCAAACCCAGGATGGCGGCGATCGTCTCGGGTTCAAAGCCGCCCACGCCGTGGGCCTCCAGCAGACGCGGCACCATCAGGCGGTTGGGCGCATCGATGGCGAGTGTTCGGCGTTCCGCGTCCGTTGGGCCCATTGGCAACGCGAGCTCAAATCGTCGCGGGCTCTCCGGATCCGGCCGCGCGGGTCGCGCTGCCAGAGCGGGCGCCAGCGATCCTAGACCTCGGCGAATGGCCAGCCGCAGGTGTCGCGGCAGCGAAGCGCGGTACAGGGTGCGGATCATCCGGGTGCGGCTCATTGGGCGATCACCAGCACAGGGTACGGTGCGGCGATAGGATGCCGCCCATGAGCAACCAGACGTCCCCCGCGGCCGCCCACGTCCCCACCCTCATGACCACCCACGCCCACCCCGACGACGAGACCATCGGCACGGGCGGGACGATGGCGCAGGCCGTCCGCGATGGACGCCGCGTGGTGTTGGTCACGTGTACGCGCGGAGAGCAGGGCGACATCGTGGTGCCGTCCATGGACACCGCCGAGAACCACCGGCGCCTGGGCGAGATCCGCGCCGCCGAGCTTGAGGCCGCGATGGCCGCGCTGGGCGTGACCGAGTGGGACAACCTGGGCTACCGCGACTCGGACATGATGGGCCGCCCCGGCAACCGCGACCCTCGGACGTTCTGGCAAGCCGATGTTGACGAGGCCATCGGGCGGATGACCTGGATGGTGCGCCGCTTCCGGCCAGATGTCATGACCACCTATAACGACTTTGGCGGGTACGGCCACCCGGACCACATCCGCACCAACGTGGTGGCCGTGGGCGCCTTTGCGCGCGCTGGCGATCCGGCGTGGTACCCGGAGCAGCTTGCGCCCGAGCACGGCGGGACCGGCGCGCCGGCTGCCGAGGGCGGTCTTGCCCCGTGGACGCCGGCCAAGCTCTACGAGCAGGCGATCCCCGCGTCCGTGCGGCGCGAGCTGCAGGCGCGTATGGAGGCGCTGGGTGAGCGGAGCTTCTGGTCCCCGCCGGAGAACGCCACGCCTGAGCAGATGGCCGAATTTGAGGGGTACTTGGCGCGCATGCTGGTCCCCGACGAGGCGATCACCTGCTGGGTGGACATCTCCGCGGTGCTGGACGCGCGCTGGAACGCGTTCAAGGCGCACGTGACGCAGATCTCCGACGAGAACCCGTTTGTCCGTTTTGGCCGCGACGCGTGGCGCGACTTCTGGTCCCGCGAGGCGTACGTCCGCCGCGAGACGCGCGTGGCGGCGCCGGACCACGAGACGGACCTGTTTGCGGGGCTGATCGGCCGCGAACCCGGCCTATACGGCTGGGGCTGACCCCCGGAGCGACGGCCGGGCCTGACGGGGCTCTCTCGCCGCTACCCACAGTGGCCTCTCGCCACCTCCCACGGTGGCGTCTCCATGAAGACTTCATCAGCTCGCCCCTGTGATGCCGCGAAACGCGTCCGACGGGGCCCAACTTCATGGTTTGCGGCAGGGGCGGCGCGCAATCGTGAAGTCTCCATCCATGCGCGCGCCACGGAGGTAGCGCGCGCCACGGAGGTAGCGCCACGGGGGTGGGGCGGCACGCGGGTGGGGCGCCACAGGGGTGGGGCGGCACGCGGCTTGAAGTGGCCCAGTGATCGGTGTCACCGATCGATTCCCCGCATCGAGGCCTCAAGTGATCGGTCGCACCGATCAATTCGCCGGGTTCAGGGTTGCCTGAGGCGCGAAAGCTGTCGGTTTGATCGGTGGCACCGATCAGTCGCGGCTGTGCAACGCGAAATCGATCGGTGGCACCGATCACGGGGGCCGGCAATCGCCCCGCGCCACGGGCAGGGCAAAAAAGTACGCCCCGTCCGGGCGGGCGGACGGGGCGTGAGTGGATACGAGGAAAAATGGCGGACCCGACCGGATTCGAACCGGCGGTCTCCAGCGTGACAGGCTGGCATGTTAGGCCGCTACACCACGGGTCCGCGCGGTGCGGGATGATAGCAGGACTCCCGCCCTGCCCGCCACCGGGCCCCACCCGCGCTATGCTCGCCGGGCCATGCCCCCTACCCACCAGACCCCTTTGATCGACCTTCGGTCCGACACCGTCACCCATCCCACCGACGCGATGCGCGCCGCGATGGCCGGCGCCCCGGTGGGCGACGACGTCTTTGGCGACGACCCCACGGTGAACGCGCTGGAGGCCCGCGCAGCCCATCTCCTGGGCAAAGAGGCCGGGCTCTTCGTCACCAGCGGCACGATGGGCAACCTCGTCTCGCTCATGGCGCACCTGCCCCGCGGGCACGAGGCCATCGCCGGCGCCACCACGCACACCGTGATGGACGAGGCGGGCGGCCACGCCGTGGTTGTGGGCGCCACGATCCGCAACCTGGCGGAGCGCCCGGACGGGACGATGGATCCGGCGGAGATCGCGGACGCCTGGCGTGACCCACACGATCTGCACGAGCCCATCACGGGTCTGATCGTGCTGGAGAACACGCACGCGCACACGGGCGGCCGACCGCTGAGCCTGGCCTACACGGAGCAGGTGGCGAAGATCGCCCATGACCGCGGCGTCCCGCTCCACGTGGATGGCGCGCGGTTCTTCAACGCCGCCATCGCGCTTGGCCTGAGCCCGCGCGAGCTGGCAGCCCCCGCTGACACCCTGACGTTCTGCCTGTCGAAGGGCCTGTCGGCGCCCATCGGCTCGCTTGTCGTGGGCGACAAGGCCTTCATCGGCCGCGCCCGCCGCGCTCGAAAGCTCCTGGGCGGCGGCATGCGCCAGGTTGGCGTGCTGGCAGCGGCGGGGCTCGTGGCCCTCTCGGACGGCCCGGACGGCACCATCAAGCGCCTGGCGGAGGACCACGCCACGGCCCGGCAGCTTGCGGAGGGTCTGGCAGCGCTGGACGGCGTCCGCTCCCCCGGCGGCATCGCCCAGCCCGACGGCGACCTGCTTGATCCAGGCCGCGCCGTGACCAACTTCGTCCTGTTCCGCGTGGCGCGAGACCGCGCCGCGTTCATGGCGGCGATGGAGGCGCGCGGCGTGCTCCTGGTCCCCTATGCGCACGGCTCCATCCGCGCCGTGACACACCTTGGCGTGACCCCCGCCGAAGTGGAGCGCGTGGTGGCAGCCGCCGCCGAGTCGCTTCGGGCGACTGCCTAACCCCACGGGAGATCCGATGACTGACCTGCTCCCGGGCGTTGCCCTGCCCCGCCCTCCCCGCGCCGCCGATGCCGGCCCGCTTGACGACAACTTCTACAACTTGGTCGAGGACCGCTTCCGCCGGGGCGTCCACCACAACCCGGTGCTGGCGACATGGCTGGGCATCCCGACGGAAAACGGCCGTCTGGGCGACCCGTCGCACGATGCGATGGAGCAGGAGATCGCCGACGAGCGGACGCACCTTGCGGCCATCGAGGCGATTGACGCGGGGCAGCTCTCAAAGACGGTCCGCTTTGAGCGGGACCTCGAGCTGCACAACGTGCGCCAGGGGCTCTTTGACGCGGCAGAGGTCCGCCAGTGGGAGCGTCGGCCGTCTGCTGCGGACCTGCTGGGCGACTCCGTGTTCCTGCTGTTCGCCCGTGGCGCGAGCCCGTTGGCGCAGCGTCTTGCATGGATTGGCGAGCGGCTGGCGGCAACCCCCGCGTATCTGGCGGCATCGCGTTCGCGCATGGTTGGTGCGCCGGTGACGTTGTGGCACGAGATTGAGCTGCGCAGCGCGCAGGAGATGCCGGGTCTGTTCGCAGAGGTTCGGGCTGCCGCCGATGGCGTGCTGGATGCCCCGCAGCTCCGCCGCCTGGATGCGTCGATTGCGGCCGCCAACACCGCCCTCGACGGCTGGTCCGAGTTCCTCCAGAGCGGGCTCGCCAAGGCTGACGACAACTGGGCGCTTGGCCGTGACCGCTATGACGAGCTGCTCCGCCACCGCGCCTTTGACGATCTGGACGCCGACGCAATCCTGGAGATTGGCTGGGAGCAGCTGCGCAAGAACCACGAGGGCCGTCGTGCGGCGCTGCGTGAGCTGGACCCGGGCGCGGACGAGGCCACGGCCATCGACCGCCTCAAGTCCAACCATCCGGCCACTTTTGATGAGGCGCTCGACGGCTACCGCGACGCCATGCGACGCGCCCGCGCCCACCTCATCGAGCATGACCTTGTCACCATCCCGGGCGACGAGGTCATCGAGGTCCAGCCCACGCCCGAGTACCTGCGCAGCGTCATGCCGTTTGCGGCGTACATGTCGCCGGCCCGCTTTGACGCGGATCGCCGGGGCCTCTACATCGTGACGCCGGCGGTGGACAACGACCCCGACGCCATGCGCGAGCACTACCGCGGGTCCATCTCCAACACCAGCGTCCACGAGGCGTACCCGGGGCACCACCTCCAGCTTGCCGTGGCTGCTAACAACCCCAGCCTCACGCGGCTGGCGGTTGAGGCGCCCGAGTTTGTCGAAGGCTGGGGCATGTACTCCGAGCAGATGATGCGCGAGCAGGGCTTCGACAATGGCCCTGAGTTCATGGCCACGCTGTACACGGACGCCATCTGGCGGTCCTGCCGGATCATCTTGGACGTGCGGATGCACCGCGGCGAGATGACGACGGACGAGGCCATCGCGTTCATGGTGGAGCACACCTCGTTTGAGACGGCCAACGCGCGCGCGGAGGTCCGCCGCTACACCTACACACCGGGCTACCAGCTGAGCTACCTGCTGGGCAAGGTCCTGCTGCTGGGCCTCCGCGAGTCCGAGAAGCGCCGGCTTGGGGGCACGTTCTCGCTCAAGGGCTTCCATGACACGCTCCTGCGCAACGGGTCGCTGCCCATCAGCTTCCATCGGCGCCTCCTCGCGGGCGAGGGCTGACAGCGTCCGTGGACATCGTCCCCGCGATCGACGTCACCGACGGCCGGTCCCGCCTGGTCTACTGGCCCGGCGCCTCGGCAGGCGTTGGCGCACCCACGGACCGGCCGGACCGGATTGCCGCGGCGCTGGTTGAGCAGGGGGCGCGGATGATCCACCTCGTGGACTTTGACGGCGCCCGTCGCGCAGCCCCGGGGAACCTTGCAGCCGTTGGCGCCGTGGCTGCCCGCGTCGCCGTGCCGCTGCAGTTGGCTGGCGGGCTGGAGGAGCCGGACCACGTCCGTCTGGCGTTTGCCGCGGGCGCCACGCGGGTGGTGCTCTCGCTGGCCATCGCGGACCGGCCCGAGGCACTGCGGGGCTGCGTGGAGGTGGCCGGCGACTGGCTTGCGGTGGGTCTGGACCCTCGGCCCGAAAGGCTTGCGTCCTTCCCCTGGCGTCGTCCCGCCCCGCCCACGCTTGGCGCCCTGGTGGAGGAGTTGGCAGCCGCGGGCGTCCGCCGCCTGGTCCTGAGTCACGGCGGCGGCGCGCCTGACCCGATGCTTCTAGAATCACTCGTCCGCCGCGGCGACATCGACGTGATGGTTGCGGGCGGTGTCACAGATCTCGACGGCGTTCGTCGCCTGCGCGACGCCGGCATCCACGCCCTGATCCTGGGGGAGCCGGTGCTCTCCGGACAGATTGACCTTTCCCGCGCACTTGAGGCTGCCGCATGACCCGTTCTCGCATCGGCCGGCTGGTCGCCATGGTGGCGATCCCGGTCCTGCTGACCGCCTGCTCTGCCGGCAGCGGTGCTCTGCCGACGATGCCGCCGATCACGCCGGCGCCGCCGACCGCAGCACCTACCCACCCGGGCCCCACGTACCAGCCCGGCTGTCCTAGGGCGCAGCCTGACGCACTCGCAGCAGGCCAGACGCGAACCGTCACGGTCGCAACCGCCAAGGGCAACATCGTCATCGCCATCCACGCCGATTGGTCGCCCATCGCCGCGGGCAACTTCGTCACGCTGGTGACCTGCGGGTATTACGACAACGTGGTCTTCCACCGTGTCTCGCCGGGGTTTGTCATCCAGGGCGGCGACGGCATGTTCGGGCGCTCGCCAGACGTCTATCCCGATCTCGTCGGGAGCGGCGGTGCGCCGTACACCATCAAGGACGAGCCGGTGACGCAGACGTACCATCGCGGCACGGTTGCCATGGCCCGCACCAAGCAGCCAAACTCGGTCAACTCGCAGTTCTTCATCGTGACTGATGATGGCGCGCGATCGGCACTGGCATCAGTCAACACATACCAAATCATCGGCGAGGTCACGTCCGGCATGGACACAGTTGACAAGATCGTGACGTCAGCCGACAAGGAGATCCCCACCAACCCGGTGGCCATGACCAAGGTCACCGTCAGCAACCCCTAGCCTGCAACCCCATAGCGCCCCAGCACCGAAGGAGAAGTCATGACCCGCGCCGTCATCGCCACCGAATTGGGCTCAATCGAGGTTGACCTGCTCGACCAGACTGCCCCGGCCACCGTGGCCAACTTTGTGAAGCTCGCCAAGCAGGGCTTCTACGACGATGTCATCTTCCACCGCGTCATCCCGGACTTCATGATCCAGGGCGGTGACGGCGAGTTTGGCAAGAAGGCCACGCTCAACACCGGGCGCGTGGGCACGGGTGGTCCCGGCTACAAGTTTGCGGACGAGAAGGTGACCTCGCCCTACTACCGCGGAACCCTGGCGATGGCCAACTCCGGCCCCAACACCAACGGCTCGCAGTTCTTCATCTGCCACCGTGACGCCGGCCTTCCGCCCGCCTACACGATCTTTGGCCAGGTCACCAAGGGCCTTGACGTCGTTGATGCAATCGCGATGCAGCCCCGAAACTCCAAGGATCTGCCGCACGATCCCTGCGCCATCGTCTCCGTGACGATCAGCGACGAGGCCTAAACCACCCGTCACAGGGTCTGAGCAGGGCCCAGAGGCGCAATCTGGGACCGGTTCAGGGTCGGTTAAGGGATTTTTACAGAAACTCCCGTCAAATCCCTTCCCTAATCCACACCTTGTCGCTAGGATATGACTCGCTGTCAGACAGCGAGCGCTGCTCCAGCTTCGGGATCATGGGTAGGTTGGGTTAGGGTAGTCGGTTCAGCCGGCGATATAGATGATCCAGGAGCGTGGCAGGAGGTCTGGTCGCAAGGCCGGACACCTTCACCGGGACAGCTACCGAACCGGCTCCGCAAGGAGCCGGTTCGGTCGTTAAGGCGATGTTCGCGTTGGAAGCCGCTGCGCGAGTGGGTCAGCGCCCTAACGCAGGGCGCCGGCCCTTCCCGGCCGCCGCATGCACCCCATGTTTGGCCTCAGGGCATCGATCGGCCCAAGGCTGCGGAGTGCGCCAGCCAGGCACCGCCGGGGCATCCTTGCGCTCCGCGCGATGCATGCGCTGCATAACTCCGGCTCGAAGGCACGGGCGGCGAAGCCCAGCGGCACCCAGCCGGGACGCTGTGGCACCGCTTCGCCTGCAGGCAACCATGGGCTGCATGCGGGTAGCCGTTAGGGCTGCGGGTGGGCTGTGTCGCTACAGCTCGGGAACCGGGCCCACGAGGTCGCCGCGAGCATGTCAGCGGGCGGGCGCTGTGCGGGCGCGATGCGGGCGCGATGGCCTCGAGGGCGCGACAAGCCGTGACGACGACGGAGCCGAGGGTGTCGCGGCCGCTGGCCCCGGCCCCG
>CAIYHO010000222.1 GCA_903925955.1 uncultured Chloroflexota bacterium | reverse complement strand
TCGGGCGTGCTGCCCGCCGATGAGGCGATCGCCCGCATCAAGGGCTTTGTGAAGAAGACCTACGGCAAGCGTGGTGATGCTGTTGTCCAGCGCAACTACGCCGCCATCGACGCATCCATCGCGCGTCTGGGCAAAGTTGCCCTGAAGCCTGTGGGCGACGCCCTGCCGATGCGGGCACTTGTCCCGGACTACGTGCCGGACTTCATCAAGCTTGTCACAGCCCGGCTGATGGCCGGCGAAGGCGACCTGCTGCCGGTCAGCGCGCTGCCCGTGGACGGCGTGTTCCCCAGCGGCACTACCAAGTACGAGAAGCGGGCGATTGCTCCCGAGATCCCGGTCTGGGACCAGGAGATCTGCATCGACTGCGGCAAGTGCGCCATGGTCTGCCCGCACGCCAGCATCCGGATGAAGGTCTACCCCGACGGCGAGACCCCCGCGGTCCCGAACTTCCTGTTCAAGGAGTTCAAGTCCCGCGATCTCCCCGGGCACCGGATCACCATCCAGGTCTCGCCTGACGACTGCACCGGCTGCGGTGTGTGCGTTGACGTCTGCCCGGCCAAGAGCAAGACCGATGTTGGCCACAAGGCCATCAACATGGCGCCGTACCTTGAGCACCGCGATGACGAGCGCGCCCGCTGGGACGCCTTCGAGACCATCCCGCAGCTTGACCGGACCAAGATCCCGCACGACACCGTCAAGGGCGCCGCGGCACTCGAGCCGCTGTTTGAGTTCTCGGGCGCCTGCGCCGGCTGCGGCGAGACGCCGTACCTGCGCCTGGTGACCCAGCTGTTTGGCGACCGGATGATCGTGGCCAACGCCACCGGCTGCTCCAGCATCTACGGCGCCAACCTGCCCACAACCCCGTGGACCAAGAACGCACAGGGTCGCGGCCCCGCCTGGGCCAACAGCCTGTTCGAGGACAACGCGGAGTTTGGCCTGGGCATGCGTCTTGGGCTTGACGCGCAGACCGGGTACGCCCGCGCTCTGGTGAGCAGGCTTGAAGGCGTGATCGGCAAGGAGCTCGCCACCGAGATCCTGGAGTCGCCGCAGGGCACGGAGCCCGAGATCGAAGCTCAGCGCGAGCGCGTTGAGCGCCTCCGCGCCATCCTGGCAACGGTCACCGGCCCCCAAGCCGAGGACGCACGCCAGCTCAACGCCCTTTCCACGGACCTTGTAAAGCAAGGCGTGTGGATCATCGGCGGCGATGGCTGGGCCTACGACATTGGCTTTGGCGGTCTGGACCAGGTCCTGTCGTCCGGCCGCAACGTCAACATCCTCGTGCTCGACACCGAGGTCTACTCCAACACCGGCGGCCAGGCCTCCAAGGCCACCCCGCGCGGCGCGGTTGCGAAGTTTGCGGCGGCGGGCAAGCCCACCGGCAAGAAGGACCTTGGCGCCATCGCCCGGGCCTACGGCAATGTCTTCGTCGCCCAGGTGAGCCTTGGCGCCAACGACGCCCAGACCATCAAGGCCCTGCTTGAGGCTGAAGCGTGGGAGGGCCCGTCCCTCGTCATCGCGTACTCCACATGCATCGCCCACGGCATTGACATGTCACCCTCGATGTCGCACCAGAAGGACGCGGTGAAGTCCGGCTACTGGCCGCTCTACCGCTTCCAGCCCAGTGAGATTGCGGACGGCACGCCGTTCAGGCTTGACAGCGCGAGGCCGTCCCTGCCCATCAGGGACTTCGTCGCTGAAGAGACCCGCTTCGCCATCCTCCAGCGCTCCAACCCGGAGCGGGCCGCCGAGTTTGCCCAGCTGCTCCAGGCTGACGCGGACGAGAAGTGGCGCTACTACGAGCAGATGGCCGGGATGCACCGCAGCGTCCCGCACGTGGAGCACGTTGAGGGTGCAGCGGTGGCAGTCGCCGCCGATAGCGCGAAGGGGGACGAGGCGTGACCGTCGATCTTCAGACCCAGTACCTCGGGCTCAATCTCCGTTCGCCGCTGATCGCCTCCGCGTCGCCGCTGACCGGGGAACTGGCCTCGGCCCGTCTGCTTGAGCAGGCGGGTGCAGGGGCGATCGTCCTCCCGTCACTGTTTGAGGAGGAGATTGTCGAAGAAGAAGTTGGGATGACCCGGTCGCTGGAGGCGGGCACGAATGCCTTTGCCGAGGCGCTCGACTACTTCCCGGCCGTTAACACCTTCATTGGCGCCGGGGATCGCTATCTGGCGCGCCTCGAGAAGATGAAGGCCGGACTTGGCATCCCCGTCATCGCCAGCCTCAACGCCAACTCGGCGGGCGGCTGGGTGCGGTACGCCAAGCTCATTCAGGAAGCCGGCGCCGATGCGCTGGAGCTCAACCTGTACCACGTGGCTGCCAACCCGTCGCTCGACGGCGCGGCCCGCGAGGCTGCGGACCTGGAGCTGATCGCGGCCGTCCGCGCTGCGGTCACCATCCCGCTTGCAGTCAAGGTCAGTCCGTTCTACTCCGCCTTTGCGTCGTTTGCGGCGCAGGTGAAGCAGGCCGGTGCCGACGGCCTGGTGCTGTTCAACCGGTTCTACCAGCCGGACCTTGACCTCGACTCGCTTGACGTGGTCAACAAGGTGGAGCTCAGCCGGCCGTGGGAGCTTCGGCTTCCGCTGCGGTGGATGGCCATCCTGCGCCCGCAGCTGGGCAAGGGCTTCTCTCTGGCCGCCACGTCCGGCATTCATGCCGGGACGGACGCGGTAAAGGGGTTGATGGCTGGCGCCGACGTGCTGGCGATTGCATCCGCCCTGCTCATGCACGGCCCCGCCCGCCTGAAGGTCATCGAGTCTGAGCTCGTTGCCTGGATGGAGGCTCGCGAGTACGTGTCGGTGGACCAGATGCGGTCCAGCGCCACCAGCGCCAAGGTCACCGATCCATCAGCCTTTGAGCGTGCCAACTACATGGCCACGCTGCACTCTTGGTCTTCGCCGGACAAGCTGGGGTCCTAGACCCTTCCCACGCTCACTTCAGCGCCGCCGCTCCGGCTCACAGTCGGGGAGGCGGCGCTTCGTCGTGTCCGGGGCAGCTGCTCGCCTCGTCCGAAAACGCCAGCCGTCCTCCCCGAGGACGGTATCCAACCGCCTGACCTCCTGGCCGGGCCCCGCACGCACGGGCGGTGCCCGGGATTGTGGCTACCGTCCTCCCCGTGGACCGTAGCCACGAACTGGCTTGTTCCCGTCCTCCTGGAGGACGGTAGACAGGATCGGGCTGCTTAGCGGCCCTTGTCGCCCTTCGCCTTCTTGTCGCCCTTCGGCTTCTTGTCCTTCTTGCCGGCCGTGGGCGCCTTGGGCGCTTTGGGCGCCGCGACTGCCTCCGATGGGGCCGCTGTCGGAATGCGCTCTGGTGTTGCCGGGGCTGCGTCCGACGTGTCCGCTGTGGCGGCCGCTTCGGGAGCCTCGTCAACCGGAACAGCAAGCGCCGCAACGAGCGCATCCAGGCGGAACCCGGACGCGGCCGCAGCCTCACTGATTGCGTCAAGCGCCGCTCCGGCGCCCTCCTCAGGCTCGCCCATCACCTGCTCAAGACGCCGGGCCCATGCGATCAGCTCGTCGAGCGACTCCCCATGGAACCACTCCACGCCCTCCCACGCATTGACGCGCAGGAATGCCCGGATCTCGGGCCGCGAGAGCCAGCGCCCGAGCAGCCGCCCCGGCACCAGGTCGGCGGCGCCGACGACGGCGGATGGCAGCGGCAGATCCAGCACCACGTGGACGCGCTCGGCCGCCCACCACGCGGCACCCTCGTCAAGGCCGCGGGCCCGAAGCCCGTCCACCACGACGGGCGCCAGACGCAGCTCCTCGTACCAGGCGCGGCTTGTGGGGCCAACCAGCGCGCCCGTGGGCAGCGAGCCCAAGGGTGCCAGCAGCGTCCAGATCCGCAGCGCTGCGGCCTGCGACGGGTCGGCGAGCGACTCGATCACCGGCACCGCGTCCGCGGCACGCGTGACAATTCGCTCCACCACCGCGACCACGTCGCCCGTTGTGCCAGTTGCCACCGCTACGGCGTGGACAAACGCCTCCGCCGCAACGCGCGACGGCTCTGCGATCACGGCCCGCAGCGCGTCGTGCACCGGTGCCAGTTCAAGTTCGCGCAGCGCGTCCTCCAGCGACGCGACGCCACGGCCGCCAAGCCGCTCGGCGAGGTGGCGCCACACGCCCGAGGTGTCGTGCAGTTCACGCATCTCCCAGAACACGCGCGTCTCATAGGCGCGCAGGGCAACATGCAGGCCACGTTCGCGTAGTTCCGCAACGGAGCGCAGGTACTCAAGGCCAGAGCGCTGTTCGCGGACCACAACCCAGCGGCTGTCCGCGGACCCCTCCGCGATGCCCAGCCCCTCGGCCAACGTGCGGCGCTCCAAGTGCTTCGAGCCGTCCTCGTCCTTCACCGCAAACGCGGCGGACTCGCGGATCCAGCCGGCCGTCTCGCCAAAGCGGTTGTGGTACACGACGAGCGAACGCGCTGGCCCCGTGCCATTGGAGAACGCGAAGACGTTCTCATCGGTGCCGCCCGCGTCGTGCGCCACGTCGTAGAGCAGGAAGTCAGCGGCCTCGGCGAAGTCTCCGCGTCGGTGCAGCAGCGGGACGATCTCGCGTTCGTGCCGTGCAACCAGCCACTCGTCAACCGGCTCAGCCAGTGTGGCGCGCCGGAACTCCATGCCGTACTTCTCGGCAAAGCCCTCAAACTGGCCATGGCCAAACATCGGCAGGCCGGGCAGCGTGGCCAGGAGCGTGGCGACGCCAACGTACTTGTCGCCTTTGCCAAACTGCTCAACCGCCGTCTTCTCGTCGGGGTTGTTCATGAAGTTGACGTAGCGCTTCAGGATCTCCGGATCAAACTCCAGGGTCTCCTTGAGCAACCGCCGGTAGCCTGCGTTGTCCTCGTCGCGGAGCATGTGCATGAACGCGCTGTTGTAGACGCGGTGCATGCCCAGCGTCCGCACGAAGTAGCCCTCGAGCATCCAGAAAGCCTCGGCGAGCAGCAGCGTGTCCGGGACCTCAACAGCCACCCGGTCCACCACCTCGCGCCAGAATTCGGCCGGCATCGCCGCGTCAAATTCGGGCCCGGTCATCGTCCCAAACTCGGCGCGTGAGGGGATGGACTCGCCCCCTTCGCCCGGTGCCGGGAACCACAGCCGGCGGACGTGCTTGCGCGCCAGCACCATGGCCGCGTCAAAGCGGATCACCGGGAACCGCCGCGCCACGTCAAGGATGGCCTGGATCACCTGCTCGCGGACGGCCGCCTGGCTAAAGTCCAGCTGGGCGGTGTCATTCCACGGGAAGCTGGTGCCGTCGTTGCCGTGGTAGATGTACCGCCGCTCACCGCTTGACGGGTTGCGCCGCTCGTAGACCACGGCGGCGTCGCTGCTGTCCCAGTAGTGGTCCTCAAGCCGGACTTCCATCCGGTCATCCTCAGCCAGGTTTGCGCCGCCAAACGTGTAGCCGGGGTAGGGCGGCTCGGCGGTGGAGAGGAACCACTCAGGGTGCTCCGCCACCCAGCGCGAGTCGATGCCCATATGGTTTGGCACCATGTCTGACGCAAGCCTGATGCCACGCGCCCAGGCCCGGTGCCGAAGGTCCGCCCAGGCGGCCTCGCCGCCGAGGTCGTGGGCAATCCTGTAGTCATCGAGTGAATACGCGGACGCTGCCGCATCGGGGTTGCCGCGCCACTCCTTGATCCGCCGGGACGCCTTGCTGCGCTCCCACAGGCCAATCAGCCACAGACCCGTCACGCCCCACCGGGCAAGCCGGTCCAGCTCCTGGTCCGGGATGGCGTCGAGCGTTCCGATGGAGCGACCGTAGCGGCGTGAAAGCTGGTCAAGCCACACGTGGGTGGACTTGGCGATCAGGACCAGACGCGGCATCCATGCCGAGTCCGACGAGAAGCGCTCGGGCTCCCCATCCAGACCGGCGTAGCTGGGCGCCTCGCCGTGGCCCGGGCCGTCGCCAAAGCCGCCGCCCCCGCCAAAGCGCAGGTGCAGCCCGCGCTCTTCTTCCGCCATCACGTCCAGCGTCAGGGTGAGACGGTCCAGCAGCAGCTCAAGGCTGGTGCCCAGAAACGAGCCCCAGAGCCCGCGGATATACCGCAGCTGGCCGGCCAGCGATGTGGGGTGGGCGCGGGCGGGCGCGCGCAGCAGCTCAACGAGCGTTTCG
>CAIYHO010000221.1 GCA_903925955.1 uncultured Chloroflexota bacterium | reverse complement strand
GCGTGGCGCTAATTTCCTCAACCCGACTGACGGCCAGTTGCCATTTCATGAGATCGTCGGATACTTCCATGGTGTAATTGATCCCGCTTTTCCCGACCCGTCGCCGGTAGGTTAGCAGAAGGTATTCTTGGCCATCGCCGGCATTGATTTCAACCACGCCCGCAGGCAAGCCGGAACGGGCCGCCGCCTTGGGATCAAGGCCGAAAGCGAACTCGGCCAGGTTGGGAATCCCATCCCCATCCGGGTCCGCCGCATCGCCACTGGGGCCTACACGGACGAGATGGCGCAGCTCACCGCGCAGGAGCAGCGCATCCTGCTCCTCGTGGCCGAGGGCAAGACCAACAAGGAGATCGCATCCGAGGTCTTCCTGTCGGATAAGACAGTCAAGAACTACGTGAGCTCCATCCTGTCCAAGCTGAACCTCGAGCGCCGGGCGCAGGCCGCCGCGTTCGTCGCCAAGCATCGTCTGGACCGCGGAGGGGCGTAGCCTCCGGGCGCATGCCCACCGGCCCAAGCGGTCTAGCCGTTTCGGGCGCTGCGGTTCCACTTCCGGGCCGTCCGGCCGCATCGCTGGCCGCCCGTTTACGGGAGACTCAGCCCATGCGTATCGTGTCGCCCGAAGAAGCCGTCGCGGGGATCCGGTCCCGCGAGCAGATCTACCTCCAGTGCGCGGCCGCCACGCCGTCCGTGCTCCTCGACGCGCTTGTGGCGCGGGCGAGCGAGCTTGAGGCGGTTTCGATGGTCCACCTCCACACGGAGGGCCCCGGCCCGCACCTTGCGCCCGAGATGGCGCCGCACTTTCGGCACCGGGCCCTGTTCATCGGACCCAATGCCCGGACGGCTGTCAACGAGGGTCGCGCGGACTACGTCCCGGTGTTCCTTTCGGATGTGCCGGCCCTGTTTACGTCTGGTGCGCTGCCGCTGGACGCCGTGTTTGCCAACGTCACACCGCCCGATGCCCACGGGTTCTGCTCGCTGGGCACGTCGGTGGAGGCGATGCACGCGGCCATCCGCGCCGCCAAGACCGTTATCGTCCAGTTCAACCACGCCATGCCGCGGACCTTGGGCGAGTCGTTCATCCACATCGACGACATCGACTTCGCCACCGAAGTAGACGTGCCGCCGTATGAGGCGCATCAGCCCGAGATTGGCGAACTGGAGCGGCGGATCGGCGAGTTCATCGCGGACCTGGTCCCGGACGGCGCCACGATCCAGTTGGGGATCGGGGCCATTCCGGCCGCCACAGCGCTCTATCTCACCGGCAAGAAGGACCTCGGCATCCACACCGAGATGTTTACGGACGCTGTGGTGGACCTCGTCGAGCTGGGCGTGATTACCGGGGCCCGCAAGGCGCGCAACAAGGGCAAGATCGTCACCGCGTTCATGAACGGCACGCAGCGCCTGTACACCTTCGTCCATGACAACCCGATGGTGGAGATGCGGGCGGTGGACTTCACCAACGACACCCACGTCATCCGTTCGTTTGAGCACATGACCGCCATCAACTCGGCGATTGAGGTGGACCTCAGCGGCCAGGTGGTGGCGGACTCGATCGGCCACAAGATGTACTCCGGCGTTGGCGGCCAGATGGACTTCATCCGCGGTGCGGCATTGGCACCGGGCGGCCGGGCCATCATCGCGCTGCCGGCGACGGCGGGGTCAGCCGGGCAGCACTCGCGCATCACGCCGTCGCTCAAGGAGGGTGCAGGCGTCGTCACCACGCGCGCCCACGTCCGAACCGTGGTCACGGAGTTTGGCGTGGCCGAGCTGTGGGGCAGGTCCCTGCGCGAGCGGGCGAAGGCGCTGATTGCAATTGCGCATCCGGATCATCGCGATGCGCTCACCTTTGAGGCGCGCAAGCTGCACGAGCTCTAGCCTGGCCGGTCGCGGGCAGTCGATCACAGCCGATCAGGTCAGCCAGGGCTCCACGAGCCGGAGCGTCCGGGCATCGATGTCCAGCTCCGCGCGAATGCCCAGCGGCAGGACCCATTGCGGGTCGGTGTGCCCAAACGGCAGATTGGCCACGATTGGCAGATTGCTTCTGCCAAACTCGCCCGCCACAACCGACAGGATCGATTGTTTGAACGCGTCGGCCTCGTGCGCCAACTGGTCTCGGCCCCTCCCCACCGCGATGCCAACCACGCCGTCAAACACGCCAAGCACGCCGAACGACCGGAGGATCCGCTCAACCTGGATTGGCGTGGGCTTCTCCTCCGAGGGCTCGAAGAAGAGGATGCGGCCCACCCACTCCTCCCGGTCCGGCCATGCGTGCGTGCCGCGGATCCAGTCAAGCACCTCCAGACAGCCACCAAAGAGCTCGCCTGTCACGCGGCCCGATCCCTGCAGAACGTGCCATCCGCCATCGCGCTGCGGGCTGTTGATCAGGCCGACGGCTCCGGGATCGTGCCAGGACGGATAGCCCTCCGAAAACGTCTCGAAACGGGGGTAGACATACGAGGCGGACGGCTCAAACAGCATCTGGCGCAGGTGTTGGCCAAAGACAGGCGGCAGCGCGGCAACCTGCGAGATGCCCGACATGACCGACGGCCCGTGAAACGTCACAACCCCGAGGCGGCGCACAAGCGCCAACAGCGTCGTGGCGTCCGAGTACCCCAGCAGGATCTTGGGGTTCGCCGCAATCACAGCCTCGTCCAGCAGCGGCAGGAGGCGTATCGAGTCGTCGCCGCCGATGGACGTGATCACGGCACGGATTGCGGGATCTGCAAACGCCTGGTTGAGATCGGCTGCCCGGCGCGCCGGCTCGGCGAGCAGTTGCGCAGGGCTGGCGCGCGTGGTGGGGTACTCCACAACGCGGAGGCCCCACGAACGGAGCACGGCCAGACCGTGGTCGTACACGTGCGGAAAGGCATGGGGTCCGCCCCACGACGGCGAGACGACGGCAACCGAGTCACCAGGGGCGAGGCGTCCGGGTTTGGCGGCGGCGGGTGCCATCGAGGGGACTGTAGCCCAAAGAATCACAAAACCCCCGCCAACTGGGCGAGGGCAAAGTTTGGGTGGGTGCCGGGCGTCCCCTCCGGCACCCACCTCAAATGGAGTCTCGCCGCTGACACCCTCCTGCGGTGAGTGCCGATCGGACCGCCTTGGCGGGACCTGCGGCACCCTCCTCCGGGCGCGAGGGCCGGGTCCAGCCGGGACCCGGGCGCGCATAGTGGGCGTACGCGGAGGCGGTTGCCACCATGCCCGCCTGCTGGCCCGGTGGGTCGGCGCGGGCGCCATGGGCGCCCCTCCCCGAAAGGCCGATCATGCGCACCGAACGCGTGCTGATCATGGGCGCCGCTGGGCGCGACTTCCACAACTTCAATGTCGTCTATCGACACGACCCGGCAGTTGAGGTGGTGGCCTTCACGGCGGCGCAGATTCCGGGCATCGCGGATCGGCGCTACCCCGCCGAGCTTGCCGGCGAGCTCTACCCGTTGGGCATTCCAATCCGGCCCGAGGCGGAGCTGGAGCAGCTGATCCGCGAGCACCACGTGGACACGGTGGTCTTCGCCTACAGCGACGTCAGCCACGAGCAGGTGATGCATGCGGGCAGCCGTGCCATGGCGGCCGGTGCAGACTTCAAACTCATTGGCCCCGCGGCCTCGATGGTGAAGAGCACCAGGCCCGTCGTTGCCGTGTGCGCGGTGCGAACGGGCAGCGGCAAGAGCCAGACCAGCCGCTTTGTCGCCAGCGCGCTTGAGGCGCAGGGCCTCAAGGTTGCGGTTGTCCGCCACCCGATGCCTTACGGGGACCTTGTTGCGCAGCGCGTCCAGCGGTTTGCGTCATACGCAGATCTCGACCGCCACCAGACAACCATTGAGGAGCGAGAGGAATACGAGCCGCACCTTGACGCTGGACGCCTGGTGTTTGCCGGCGTGGACTACGAGCAGATCCTGCGGGCGGCGGAGAAGGAGTGCGACGTCGTCATCTGGGACGGCGGCAACAACGACCTGCCGTTCTACACGCCAGACCTGCTGATTGTGGTGGCAGACCCGCTGCGGCCGGGTCACGAGCTGCGGTACCACCCAGGCGAGGCCAACCTGCGCATGGCCGATGTCGTGGTGATCAACAAGATCGACTCGGCAACGCCGGAGGCACTGGCCACGGTCCGCGAGGCTATTGCTGCGGTGACCCCGGGTGCATCTGTGGTGGAGGCGCGCTCATCGCTGGCGCTCGAAGGCGGAGACATCGCGGGCAAGCGCGTTGTCGTTGTTGAGGACGGCCCAACGCTCACCCACGGCGGCATGACCTACGGCGCGGGCATTGTGGCTGCGCGGCGCTTTGGCGCAGCGGCGATTGTTGATCCGCGACCCTATGCCACAGGCGAGCTTGCAGCCACCCTGGCGAAGTACCCGGCGCTGGAGCACCTCCTGCCGGCCATGGGCTACGGCGACAAGCAGGTTGCCGAGCTCCAGGCGGCGCTCGAGGCCGTTCCGGCGGATGTGGTCCTCGCCGCCACGCCCATCGACATCACCCGCGTCCTGCGCGTCGGCAAGCCCATCGTGCGCGTTCGCTACGAGCTGGAGCCGGCAACCGGATCGCTGGCCGAGCCGATTGCGCGGATTGCAGCGATGGCGCGCAAGGAGGTTGCTGGCACGCGTTGATCCGCACAGCCGCTGGCGCCCGTTGCCGCGGGCCATATCGCCCCCTGCGGTCCCAAGCCGGACGGGCGCCAGCGGTCGCCGTTCGCGACCAACGGCAGTCGAGCCTCAGGCACCTGCGCGCGATGATCGCTGGGCGAAGGAGACGCCATGCACGGAGCCATACGTACCCATCGGGCGACAAGCGCGGTCATCCCCAACCTGATCCCCCTGCGGCACAACGCCGCGGTCTGGATTGAGCCTGGCCGGGCCGTTGTTGTCCGGGAGCTCGATGGTGGCGGCATCGACACGCTCGAGATTGGTATTCCCCCGCATCCGGCGGCCGTCCCGCCCGCCATGGCGGCTGTCGCTCGCCACATTGGCGCCGCGTATCGGGTCCTGGTGATGGGTCCTGACGATCTGCGCACGGCGCTCGAGCGCGAGATCGTGGCGATTGGCCACCACCCAGAGATCCTTCTTGAGATTGCGGCCGAGGGTCCTGCAAGCCGGGACATCCTGATTGGGCAACTCCGCCTCCTGGTCTGATGCCAGCCGAAGCGGCACGGGCTGGCCGGGCCGTCCGGCCCGCTTCGTTTCGGGCAGCCGCCCAGCCTGCGGCGACTCACGGCACTCACGGCGGCGGCTCCTCCGGGGCGACCATGGTCCGAGTGGCGCAGCCCCCGCAAGCCACGAGAGCGTCCTTGAATGAGGAGCGGACGGCCCCGGCCATCCGGATCGATATGGACGCAACGCACCTGGCAACCGAGCCGACGAAAGGGAACCGCATGCATCCGCTGCCGCCCCCTTCAGTCCGCCTCTTCGTCTGTGGCACCGCCGAGCGAGGGGATGACGGGGCCGCCCTGAGTGCGGTTGCCACCCTCCTGCCGGTGCTGCCTTCTGCCCTGCTTGAGCGCCTTGAGGTTCGCCGCTGCGGCCATCTCCGCGCCGAGGACATCCTGGGCATGCCCGCAGGGGAAATCGCTGTGGTTATCGATGCCGCGACGGGCGTCCCGCCCGGGCACGTTGTGGCGCTGCCAATCAGGACGCTTGGCGACACCTCAGGCGGCCCCATGCCGCGCTCGTTCCTGGAGTCCGGTCTCGAAGCCACGTTTGCCGCGGCGCATGCCGAGACGCCTGATGCCATGCCCGAGGGCATCTTCATCGGGATCGGTGGCCGCCGCTTCGGATACGGGCGCCCACTGTCGCGCTCCGTTCGGCTTGCGATGGCGTCATTCCAGCGTGTGATCGCCGCCGAGCTGGCCCGCGTTGCCAACGTGCCCGAGACCCCCGCGTCCTCGTAGACAAGCCTGGCCCAGCGTCGCCGCGAAGTGCGGGCATGCCGGGTCTACGCCGCGTCTACGCGATGACCATCTCCAGCCCGGTCTCGTACCCGGCGTCAAACGCGGCGACATCCGCGGCCACCATGTCTGCGTGCCTGCCGCCGAGGATCACGGCGAGCGCCTGGTGGACGGTGTCGCGCTGCACAAGTTGTCGCCGGCCGATCATCGCGCCTAGGGCCACGATCGAGACGAGCTTGTCGTCACCCGCACGTCGCGCCACGGCCGTGCAGGGGACCTCCAGGACCTCAAGATCGCCGCGGGTGGGCTCCGCCTCAATCAGCGTGGTATTGACCACCAGCAGCCCGCCTGGGGCCACCAGGGGCTCGTACTTGTGGAGCGACGGCGGGTTGAGCACCACGGCGTGATCGGCGCGGTCCACGACCGGAGAGCCGATCAGCCCGTCGGCGATGATGACGGTGCAGGACGCGGTGCCGCCGCGCATCTCGGGACCGTAGGAGGGGATCCAGAGGACCTCGAGGCCTTCCAGGAGTGCTGCCTCGGCGAGAACCTTGCCGGCGAACAGGATCCCCTGGCCGCCAAAGCCCGCGATGATCGTTGAGCGCTCCATCGTCAGGCCTCCGGGGCTGTATCGGCTGGGTGGACCGCCGGGCCGGCCACCGCCTTTGCGGCCTCCATCGTGAGCGGCATCGCTGGCGCCACGCCCTTGGCTCGGTCCACCCAGGTGCCCAGCGGGTACACCGCAGCCACATCTGTGGCCAGATGCTCCATCGCCTCGGTGGGCGTCATGCCCCATCCCACCGGACACGTGGACAGGACCTCCACAAGCGAGAAGCCGCGACCCTCGAGCTGGACCTCGAACGCCCGCTTGAGGGCCGCCTTGGTCTTGCCGACCAGCATGGGGCTTGCCACCGACACGCGCGCGGCGTAGGCCACGCCGGGCAGGAGCGAGAGCATCTCGGTGACCGGCAGCGGGTAGCCGGTTGTGGCTGGGTTTCGTCCCAGCGGGCTTGATGTTGTCCGCTGGCCAACAAGCGTGGTGGGGGCCATCTGGCCGCCTGTCATGCCGTAGATGCCGTTGTTGACGAAGATGGTGGTGAACCGCTCGCCACGGGCGGCTGCGTGGATGATCTCGGCTGTGCCGATGGCCGCGAGATCCCCGTCACCCTGATACGTGAAGACCACCTTGTCCGGGCGATAGCGCTTCACGCCAGTGGCAACGGCCGCGGCACGCCCGTGGGGCGACTCCACCGCGTCAAGCGCAAGGTAGTCGTAGGCGAACACGGAACAGCCCACGGAGCCCACCAGGATGGTCCTGTGGCCGAGGTCCAGCTCCTCCAGCACCTCGGCGACAAGCCGGTGCACGATGCCGTGGCCGCAGCCTGGGCAGTAGCTGGTGGGGTTGCTCAGCAAGAGGGGCCGGCGGTAGACGGTTCGGCCGCCCTCGGCCAACTGCACGTCCTGATCGCCCGTCTGCGGCTGCGACGTCATGCCGCACCTCCGTCGGTGACTGCCCACGCCTGGCGCATGGCGCCCACCACCCCGTCAGGGGTTGGCACCATGCCTCCCATCCGCCCATGGTGGAAAACCGGCACCTTGCCCTCGATGGCCAGGCGCACATCCTCCACAAGCTGGCCGGCCGACATCTCGACGGCAACCACTGCCCGTGCCCCGGCCGATGCCTCTCGCAGCGCCGCCGCGGGAAAGGGCCAGAGCGAGATCGGGCGGAACAGGCCTGCCCGGAGGCCCTGCGCCCGTGCCCGCTGGACTGCCGTCCGCGAGACGCGGGCAGCGGTGCCGTACGCGACCAGGATGATCTCCGCATCGGCGAGCTCCTCGCCCGCCCAGCGGATCTCGTTGGCCTCGATCTCCTCGTACACCGCTTGCAGGGCGATGTCGTGGCGCTCAAGGTCCTCCGGTCGAAGGTGCAGCGATTTCACGACGCGCGGCTCACGGCCGTCGGCGCCATCGAGGGTCCAGTCGGGGGTGCTTGGTGCAAGCGCCTCGAAGTTGGGTGAAACGGGCTCCATCGCCTGGCCGAGGATCCCGTCAGCAAGCAGGATCACCGGTGTCCGGTAGCGCTCGGCGATGGCGAAGGCCTCACGCACAAGGTCAATCGCCTCGGCGATGGAGGAGGGGCCCAGCACCGGCACGCGGTAGTCGCCATGGCCGTGGCCCTTGGTTGCCTGCAGGTAGTCGCCCTGGGCGGCGCCGATGCTGCCAAGCCCGGGCCCGCCGCGCATCACGTTGATCAGGACAACTGGCAGACGTGAGCCCGCCATGTAGGACATGCCCTCGGCCATCAGGCTGATGCCCGGGCTGGAACTGCTCACCAGCACGCGCGCCCCGGCAGCGGCGGCGCCCAGCGCCATGTTGATCGCTGCAAGCTCGCTCTCCGCCTGGACGAAGACTCGCCCCTCCTCGGGCATCCGGCGGGCCATCCACTCCAGCAACTCCGCCTGCGGAGTGATTGGATAGCCGAAGTAGGCGTCGCAGCCGGCAGCGATCGCCGCCTCGGCCATGGCCTCGTTGCCCTTCATGAGGATGCGTTGCGGCAGGGGGGACGCCTCGCCGCCGGTCCCGGGCGGCGAGGCGATGAGGGTGGGTTGGGTGGTGCGGGTCGGCTGGGCGACAGTCATGGATTAGGACCCCTTGGGGCGGGCGAAGATCGAGAGCGCCGCGTCCGGGCACATCCGGGCGCATTTGGCGCAACTGGTGCACGCATCCGGGTGCGTGAGCACCGCTGGGTGGTAGCCCATCGCGTTGACGTGGGACGTGTCGAGCTTGAGCGCGCCGGGTGCGCAGGCGTCAACGCACAAGCCGCAGCCCTTGCAGCGTTCGCTGGCCACAAGCACGGGACGGAAGGACGGGGTCCCGCTCGGAGGGCGTCGAAGTGGGGCGTCGACGAGCGGAGCTGACATGGCCATGCAGGCACCTCCACGTGCGAGCATGCCCTCCGCTTGGAGGTCCGGCGAGTGCCGGAATGCGCCTCGGGCAGGGCCGGAACGCCCACCCCGGGAGGGGTCGTCTCGACTGCGGCGCGTTACGCTTGTCCACATGTCCAAGCTGACCCCGAAGATCATCCTCGAGGGGACCCGGCTGACCCACAAGACCGATCTTGCGTTTGCGCTCATCGAGCATCCGCGTCTAGTGGGCCCGCGCAGGTACCGCTACCACTCGCCGCTGATCAGCGCGGAGTGGTGCGGGTTCACGCCGTGGCCAGGGGGGCGCGGCCCCATCAACTTCGAGCCCGGCGGCGAGGAGGAGGCCCGCGCCCTGGCGGTCTTTGACACCTGGGTTCGGCTGATCGAACTGCAGCCGCACTACTCCTGGATCATTGACCGGTTCCACCTTTCGGCGAAGGCCTTCCAGTTGACCGAGCACGGACGCGAGTTGGACTTCCGGGCCCTCGAGGAGCGGTTGCGCGCCCTGGACGTGCACCTCGTGCTCTGCACCCGCCGCGACGGGACGTGGGAGGCGGCGCGCGCCGAGCGGCTGCTCGTGTCCGGGAACCCGTCGCAGTACGACGACCTTTCGGTCTTTCGCCGCGAGCAGGATCTCCTGCGGACGCTCGCCGCTGAATCCTCGCTCAACGTGCTGGAGCTGGACATGAGCGACGGCGACGTCGAGGACGCCTGCAACCGGATCGCCGACTGGATGGCGTCCACCGGCGGGCTCTGGCCGCGCGAGGTTCCCGGGATCTGACGCAGTCATTGCGGTCCTGAAAGGTCCCAAACCAGCGATGCCGTCCAGCCCCCGCTGTCCGTCCATCGGCCCCCGCTGGCGTGCCGCTGGGCACTTATGCGCATCTGCGAATATGGCGATGCTGCAGACATGGACGAGATCACCATCCTGCAGGCCGAGGTCCTCAAAACCCTGGCGAATCCCCGGCGGCTGGCGATCCTGCACCGTCTGGCGCAGGGCCCCTGCGAGGTTGGCCGGCTGGCCGAAGACCTCGACCTGACGCAGCCCAACGTCTCCCAGCACCTCGCCGTGCTACGCAGCGCAGGCATCGTCGAGGCGGACCGCGACGGGCGCGAGGTCCGCTACCGCCTGACGGACGCTGACGTGATGGTGGCGTGCAGCCTGATGCGCACGGTCCTCCAGCGCCGTCTCGCACGGCTTGGCCGCCTATCCCACCTCGACCAGGCCACGACCGACCTCATCGAGATCCAGTAGCCCACAAGGGGAGCAATCGTGGACGAGAGCATCAACCTCGTGGTCTTCTCCGGCACCGACGACAAGCTGCAGGCGGTTGCGGTGCTAGCGGCCGGTGCCGCCGCTCTGGGCAAGCCCGTCAACCTGTTCCTGCAGTACTGGGCGCTCGACGCCTTCACCAAGGCGAAGATCGGTCGCGACCACGGGCTCGCCCCGGAGGCCGGTGCCGAGGGTCGCGCCGCTGTGGACGCCCTTGCCAAGGCCGGCCACGCGCCGTGGGCCGAAACGCTCCGCCAGGCCAAGGACATCGGCGGCGTGGACATCCAGGCCTGCTCGCTCTCCATGGATCTCCTCCATCTCGAGGAGTCGGACCTCGATCCGCTTGTGGACGGCGTGGAGGGCGTGACCGCGTTCTACCTCAATGCTGGCGAAGGCCAGATCGTCTTCATCTAGGTGAAAGCGCGGCGCCACGCCGCGAGAAGGAGTTTCCGAATGGCTGCAGATGTCCAGGTGGACGCCAAGGGCCTCAACTGCCCGATGCCGATTGTGAAGACGGCGCAGGCGATCAAGGGGCTCACGTCCGGCCAGCTGCTTGAGGTTCTGGCAACTGACCCCGGGTCCGTGAAGGACTTTGCGGCGTGGGCCAAGACGACCGGCAACGAACTCGTTGAGCAGACCGTTGACGGCGGCGTCTACCGCTTCGTCATGCGCAAGAAGTAGGAATAGCCCTGATGACAACCGAAGCTGAGGCCACCCCGCGCGGCCTTGCAATCATCTGCTACAGCGGCGAGTTGGAGAAGACCTGGGCCGCGATGATCCTGGCCTCCACCGCTGCCGCCATGGGCATGCCCACCAAGGTGTTTGTCACCTTCTGGGGCCTCCAGACGTTTGTGAAGCCTGAGAAGCGCGTCACGGGCAAGAACTGGATGCAGAAGATGCTCTCCATCATGTCCCGGCCTGGTATCGCCCACCGCAAGCTGTCCAAGATGAACTTCCTGGGCATGGGTCCCTGGATGATGTTCCAGCTGGCCAAGCAGTACGGCGTGTCCAAGCCCGCCGAGCTGCTTGAGGCGGCCGCGGCGATGGGCGTTGAGTTTGTCCCGTGCCAGATGACCATGGACATGTTTGGGCTGACTCGCGAAGACCTGATCGACGGCATGGGCGAGCCGGTTGGCGCCGCCACGTACCTGTCGTACGTCGCCGAGGGTTCGGCTCCGATCTTCATCTAGACATGCCACCGCTCAACGGGCATGCCGCATCCCGGCATGCCCGCGGGAGGAACTGAACCGTGACTGAGGCCGCAACCCCGCAGGTCAGCCGCACCATCGACGCCCGCGGCAGCTTCTGCCCAGGCCCGCTGATGGAGCTCATCCGGGGCATCAAGGAGTCCGAGGTGGGCGACGTCTTGTCCGTCCTGTCCACCGACAAGGGCAGCAAGACCGACATCCCCAAGTGGATCGGCAAGGCCGGCCACAACCTGATCGGCGTCTTCACCCGCGACGGGTACGACGAGATCATTGTCGAGAAGGTGCGGTAGCCCAATGCAGCACGTTGTGGTGCTGGGTGGCGGGGTTGGCGGCACGCTGACCGCAAACCTCACCGCTCGTAAGCTCAAGAGCCGCATCGCCAAAGGGGAGGCCAAGGTGACCGTGGTTGATGCCACGGGTCAGCACGCCTATCAGCCGGGCTACATGTACATCGCCATGGGCCAGGAGCGGGCAGACAAGCTCGTTCGTCCCGAGAAGTCGCTGCTCGACGGCAACGTGGCGTTGGTGGTGGACGGGATTGAGCGGATCGATACCGCCGCGCAGACCGTTGCCTTGGCGTCTGGGGCGACGCTGCACTACGACCAACTGGTGATTGCCACGGGCTCGCGTATCGTGCCCGAGGAGTTGGCCAACTTTGACGGCGAGGCACACCACTTCTACACGGCCGAGGCCGCGGCCAAGCTTCGGGTGGCGCTGGACAGCTTCACGGGCGGCAAGATCGTCATCGGCATCGCCGGTATCCCGTACAAGTGCCCGCCGGCGCCGCTCGAGGTGGCGTTCCTGGTTGAGTCCGAGCTGCGCGAGCGTGGTCTGCGCGACACGACCGAGATGACGTTCCTCTCGCCGATCAATCGGGCATTCACCATTGAGAGCGTGTCCGAGATGGCCACGCCCATCCTTGGCGAGAAGGGCATCCGGCTGGAGCTCCTCGCGGGTGTGGGCGAGATTGACGCTGAGCGCCATGTCGTCATCACGGACGCGTTTGAAGAGCACCCATACGACCTGCTGATCTGCGTGCCGCCGCATCGTGGCGCGCAGGTGGTTGTGGACTCCGGGCTGGCGCCGAAGTCCGGCTGGCTGCCCACGGATCGACACACGCTGCAGGTCAAGACGGTTGCGAAGCCTGGTCCCGGCGTGGCTGACGCGGATGTGCCTCGGTACGCCAACGTCTACGCCCTGGGCGACGCGACGGATCTGCCGCTCTCGAAGGCGGGCTCAACCGCCCACTTTGAGGCGCCGGTGGTTGCGGAGCGCGTGGCGGCCGCAGTCCTTGGCCGCCAGCCCGGCGGGAAGCACGCAAGTTACGAAGGCAAGGTGATGTGCTTCTTCGAGGTGGGCGACGGGAAGGGCACGCTGCTGCAGTTTGACTACGAACACCCACCGACACCCCCGAAGCCCAACCGGATCTGGCACCTGGGCAAGATCGTCTTTAACAAGACGTACTGGCACACGGTTCCGAAGGGTCGGGTATAACCGCTCCGGGTCGGCTTGGACGGCTGCACTGAGGGCGCCGTCCACGTCGGCCCTTGGCGTTCCCGTGGCCGCGGAGCGTGTTGGCGGGTGTTTTCACCGCTCGTCCTCCTGGAGGACGGTATCCAACTCGTTCTTGGCTACGGTCCTCCGGGAGGACGGTAGGCAGTTTCGGGCGGCCAGCTCGTGCGTGAACAGGCTCGGTTGCGGCGCGTGCGACGCGCGAGTTCTCGCTTACCGTCCTCTCCACGGACGGTAGCCAGTTTCGCGGCCCGGCAGCCCGGTTGCGGCACGCGGGCACTGGGTCGCCGAACCTACAATCGGGGCATGAGCGCTCTCGACCCCCGACGGCCCCGATGAGCGGCCGCGTCTTCTCCCGTGCCTCCGCGACCAACCCGCCGGTTGCTGCCCAGGCCCACGGGTCCACCATCGTGGACACGGAGGGTCGCGAGTACCTCGACGCCGCAGGCGGCGCCATCGTCGTGGGCATCGGCCACGGTCGGCGTGAAGTTGCCGCCGTCATGGCGGAGCAGGCGGGGCGTGTGGCCTACGCCCACGGCAGCGCGTTCACGTCCGATCCGCTCGAGCGCTACGCCAAAGCGGTTGGCGCCCGTCTGCCGATGGACAATCCCGCGATCTACCCGGTGTCGGGCGGGTCGGAGGCCATCGAGACCGCGCTCAAGCTGGCACGCGCCATCCAGATCAACCGCGGCGAGACGGACCGCTGGCAGGTGATCTCGCGCTGGAACTCGTACCACGGCAACACGCTGGGTGCTCTGGATCTGTCGGGCCGCCAGCCGCTCCGGGCGCCCTACGAGCAGTGGCTGGGACGCTTCAGCCACGTGAGCGCCGCCTACCCGTATCGCGGCGGCCAGCCCGGTTCACGGTCGCTGGGTGACGCGCAGCTGCTGGTGGACGAGCTTGAGGCGGCCATCGTCGCCGCCGGACCCGGTCGCGTGGCGGCCTTTGTGGCTGAGCCCATCGTTGGCGCGACGCTTGGCGCTGTTGAACCGCCCGAGGGCTACTGGCCGGCGATCGCGGACGTCTGCCGTCGCCACGGCGTGCTGCTCATCGCGGACGAAGTCATGACGGGTTTTGGCCGGACGGGCGCCTGGTTTGCCATGGACCATTGGGGCGTGCGGCCTGACCTGCTGGTTGCGGCGAAGGGGGCCACGTCAGGCTATTGGCCGTTTGGCTTTGTGGCGGCAGACGGTCCGCTGTACGACGCCGTACGCACCGGCAGGGGCTTCACCCACGGGTTCACGTACTCACATCAGCCAGTGGCCGCGGCCGTGGCGGGCGAGGTGCTGCGGATCCTCGAGGCGGAGCAGCTGGTGGAGGCGTCAGCGGTGAAGGGCGAGCGGCTCAAGGCGCTCCTCCGTGACCGGCTTGGCGATCATCAGGCGGTAGGGGACATCCGCGGACGCGGGCTCATGGTGGGCGTGGAGCTGGTGGCCAATCGCGCAACGAAGGCGCCATATCCGCGGGCCGCCAAGCTCATCGAGAGCGTTGTCCAGATTGCTGCCGAGCGCGGGCTGCTGCTGTACCACGGCGCCGGCAACGCAAATGGCGTTGACGGCGACACCGTGCTGCTTGGCCCGCCACTCGTCATCACAGACGCGGAGCTTGTGCGGATCGCCGACGGACTTGGCGAGGCGCTGGACCTGGCGGTCGCGGGGATCGCCGGTTAGCCCTTGCGGCCAACGCTAGCGGTTGCGTCCCCTCGCGGCGCGCAGCAGGAGCAGCAGACCGAAGGCGACCAGCAGGACTGGCCAGACGAGGTCGCCAAACCCTGGCACCGCCACGGTTGACGCGCCGATCACAAACAGGATGGCGCCCAGCCCTGCCTGCCAGCCCCATCCGCCCCGACTGCCAGCACGCACGGCGCTGATCAGGAGGAACGCGACGCCCAGACAGAGCGTGCCCACGCCATCACCCTTGACGATGTTGGCGGCCGCCAGCAGGTCCGGCACAGCGAGTGCCGTCAGGATGCCGCCTAGGTAGAGCGAGGCGACTCCGTGGTTCACGAGCCACGACGCGAGGAACGCCAAGCCGACTGCGAGGAAGACCAGCGAGCCAGCACTGCTGAGTGGCGGCCAGATCCGCTCCGCCAGCAGGAGGCCGCCAAAGACCACAAGGAAGATGCCAAACCATGGCAGCCGGCTCCGCCCGCGGGGACCGCCAACGTCGCTCCACTCCCAGCCGTAGGCGTGGACCACGCCGCCGTCCCCAACGACATCGCCCGTTGTGGCCTTGTCGCGCTGATCGCTCATCGAATGCCTCCCGCCCCTTCTGGCCCAGTCTCATCAAATTCGGCGTGGTCAAACCCCACGCGGTCCGCGAGGTGCTTCAGCGGCCCCGGCGCCCACCAGTTCCAGCGCCCAAGCAGGCGCATGGTTGCCGGCACCAGCAGCACACGGACGATGGTCGCATCCACAAACACGGCAATCGCCATCCCTACGCCCATGCTCTTGATCGTCAGCGCCTCGGCGAGCGAGAACGCGGCGAACACGGAGATCATGATCAATGCCGCGCCCGTGATGACGCCTGCTGTCTTGGCCAGACCCTCGGCCACCGACGCGCGGTTGTCACCCGTCCTCCGCCAGGCTTCCTGGACCCGCGAGAGCAGCAGGACCTCGTAGTCCATCGATAGGCCGAACAGCACGCAGAACATGATGATGGGGACGCCCGCCATGCTGAACCCGGGCGTCGTGAAGTTGAGCGCTTCGGAAAAGTTGCCGTCCTGGAAGATCCACACAAGTGCGCCAAACGAGGCGCTGATGGAGAGCAGGGTCATGAGGATGGCCTTGATGGGCAGCACCACCGATCCGAAGAGCAGGAACAGGATCACGGCCATCGCGATCATGACCGTGGCGATGGCCACCGGGATCCTGTCTGACTGCGCCTGCAGGAAGTCGTGGCTGATGGCCGCGTACCCGCCCACCTGCGTCCTGAGGCCGGTGCCTGCGGCCAGTGCCCGGATCACCGGCACGGTCCTGGCGCCGGCGGGGGAGTCGGCGCGGATGGAGTTGACGACGGTGAGCTTGACGGTGGACCCCGCAACGTCGTTCTTCCAGAGGGCGGCAAGCTGCGGCGGCCATGCGGCCTGGGGCTGGCCGTAGAGGGCGACAACTTGGTCCGCGGTGAGCTCGGCGCCCGTGGCGGGGTTGATCAGGCCGCTGAAGGGGCCACTGACCGAGGTGACGCCGGCGGTCGTTGCCAGCTTGGCCTGGTAGTCCAGCACGGATCGGATGTTGGCGGACGACGCGGGGTCCCCCGGCACGTCAACCAGGATGATCATCGGCATCGTGGTGCCGGTCTGGAACCTTGTCTCAAGCGCAACTGCGGCTTCACGGCTTTCGAGGCCCTTGGGCAGCGTGGAGGAGCCCGGCAGGCCCTGCTCCAGGTGGAGGAAGGGAGACCCAGCCGCCAGCAGGATGGCGAGCGTGGGGATGAGGACGGCGATCGGGTGCGCCATCACGCGCTCGGCCATCCATGTCCAGCGTGAAGGCTTGGGCCCAGCGACGACGTTGCGTTGAACCTGGCTGCCGCGGCGGAACCG
>CAIYHO010000220.1 GCA_903925955.1 uncultured Chloroflexota bacterium | reverse complement strand
TGACCCTGTGCTGGGTCAGCAGCCGGGTCATCGCCACGCCGGCGGGTCATCGACACGCCGGCGGGCCTCCCGCGCGTCCTGACCCAGCGCAGGGTCACCAGCCGGGTTGGCGAGCGTGGTCCGCGGCGAAAAGGCCGGGCTGAGCGTTCGAGTTGTGCAGCGAGGGCCCCGATCTGACCCTGTGCTGGGTCAGCCGCCGGGTCATCGCCACGCCGCTGCGTCAGCCGCCGGGTCGCGCCGCCGGGTCGCGCCGCCGGGTCAGCCACCGGGTCGCCACGCCGCCGGGTGCGCAGCGCGGCCTAGCCATAGCGCAGCGCCCTAGCGCAGCGGCGCCTTGCCCGCGGCGGCTGCCCAGACGGCCCGCGTCTCGCGTGCGACATCCGCCCACGTCCGCGGCGTCTCGGCGCGGAGGGCGGCGGCGGCACGCAGCGTTGCGTGGAGCGTGTCGTCCGTCCAGACCGCGCGGATCGCCGTTGCGAAACGTACGGCATCGCCAGGCTCCACCAAGATCCCGGCCGCGCCGATGACCTCGGGCAGCGCGCCCACCGCGCTCGCGATAACCGGCACGCCTGCCGCCAGTGCCTCCATCGCGGCCACGCCGCCGGCATCGGAGAGCGCCGGCTCAAGCGCAAACCGGGCTCCTGCAACCAGGGCAGCCAGCCGATCATCGGAAAGCGCCGGCGCGTAGGCGATTGCCTCGGCCACGCCCGCCCTTGTTGCGGCCCTCGACAAGGACGCACGATCGTCGGGCGTTGCGCCAACCACGCAGACGCGCGGCGGCCACACGGACACGCCAACGGGAGCAGGTTCGGCCGCCAGAACCGCCAGTGCGCCCATCAGCGTGGGCAGGTCCTCGCGGGCGTCAAAGCGTCCGGCGTAGACGGCATAGCGCTCGTCAAGCCCCAACCGCGTTCGCTCAGCCGCGGCACCCTCGGCTGTCTCCGGCCGGAACGCGTCTCGCGGCGCCATCGGCACCACGCGCACCTTCGCTTGGCGGACGCGCAGGAGGCGGCGCGCCTCCCCAGACGCGGCGCGACTGGGAACGATGACCGCAGCCGCGTCGCGCAGGAGCCGCGCCCGCAGCTTCTGGCCAAACCGGGCAAATGCGCCACGCTGCCAGGCGTCGGGGAGCTGCCACGGGGCAAGGTCGAGCAGCGCGGCCACCACCGGGATGGGCGAGCCGATGGGCAGGGCGCCTGCAGCCGCGAAGTAGACAGACCCCGCGGCACCGCCGCGCTCGGCACGCCACCCGGCCCCCGTGATTGCGCCGCGCAAGAGGAACGGGTCCGTCACAAGGGCCCCGGCCCGCAGGACCCGTGTCGGTGGCAGCAGACGTCGGCCAACCACGTCCAACGAGGGCCAGCGCCCAACCGTGGGGTCGTCGCGGTCTAGCGCCAGGAGGAATGCGAAGGACTCGCCGTCAAGCGGATCCGCGTCGAGCGCACCCAGCAGACCCTCCAGGTACGCGGCGGTCAGCGGCGCCCGCTCGGGATCTTGCAGCGGCCGAAGATCAAGGACGACACGGACGCCGCGAACGCCCGCTACCCGGGCAACGCCGGTCACGCCTTGCCCGCTCCGCCGCCTTTGGCCTGCCCGCCGCGGGATGGACCTCGCCCGCGCAGCTCGTCCAGACGCAGGCCAATGACCACCAGCAGCGCCTCAACGATGATGCGGCGGCTCATCTTGGATGTGCCGGCGCGGCGATCCCGGAACGTGATGGGCACCTCGGTGACGCGCGCGCCCATGCGGCTTGCCCGGTACGTCATTTCAATCTGGAACACGTAGCCGCCGGCACGGACGCCGTCGCGCGGAACTGCGGCCAGCGTGGGACCGCGCCACGCCTTGAAGCCGCCGGTCAGGTCGTGGGGGCCAAGACCCAGGACGGTGCGGGCAAAGACGGAGCCGCCGCGCGAGATGATCCGCCGGCCGATGCCCCAGTCCTCCACCCCGCCGCCGGGTGTATAGCGCGAGCCGATCACAAGGTCCGCGGTGCCATCCTCGACGGGCGCGATCATCTGCGGCAGCACTGCCGGGTCATGCGACCAGTCCGCGTCCATCTGGATGACGATCGCCGCGCCGCCGTCAAGCGCCACGCCAAACCCGTCGAGATAGGCTCGCCCGAGGCCCTGTTTGGCCGTGCGGTGCCGGACGCGGACGCGTGGGTCTGCCGCGGCCAAGCGGTCTGCGATGTCGCCAGTCCCGTCGGGCGACCCGTCGTCAACCACAAGCAGCGTGCCACCGGGGAGGGCGCCAAGGATTGCCGCGGCAATCCCCTCGAGGTTCTCGGCCTCGTTGTACGTGGGCAGCACCACCCAGGTACCAACGCCGGCGGGGATGGCAGATTGCATCTCGGTCATGCATGCAGTGTACGGGCGCAATCCGCCCCGGGTAGCGGAACATCCGGCGGGGGTACCCACCGGATGCATCCGAGACACCCGCACCGGGCGGCCAGCGCGTTGGGCTGCGACCCCCGGGTCTGTCGCCGCGCCAGCCGCTCCACGGTGGGGTCAGTGCAGGGGCAGTGCCAAGACCGAATACTGGGCCTTGCCCGTGCTGTCCTTGGCCAGAACCTTGAACTTGACCGTTCCAATGGCGCCCGAGCGAACGGTGATGGTGGCCCGGTAGACCGTGCTGCTGACCTTGGTGAGCAGGACGCTCCACGTGGTGCGACCGGGCTGGATCACGTACAGGCGCGGCGTGGTTGAGAGCTTCTCGGCCGTGGTGGCCGTGATGGTGATCCGCTGGAGGTGGGCGGGTGTCGTGTCGCTGGACACCGTCTTGAACGCGTCGGCGTAGACGCCGGCAACCTGCGTGGCGGCCACCGTGCCGTCGCCTGCGGTGACGACAGAGCGGTACGCGCCGCGCGGCACAAAGACACCGAGATCATCGCGACCGTCCCAGACAAAGGTGTGGACGCCCGCGTCCATCGCCTCAGCCGTGGAGATGGTCCGCACCAGGGCACCGGTGGCGTCGATGATCGTCCAGGTCACGGTTGCCGGATCTGCCAGGGTGAAACCTACGGTTGTCGTTGCTGCGATCGCGTCTGCATCCTGCGGGAAGAAGATGGCGGGCGCCGCAGTGGCAAAGCCCAGGGCGCTGTACACCTGCACGGAACGCGTCTGCGCTGCACTTGCGTTCCCGGCCTCGTCGGTGGCCACAACGGACACCTCGTAGGACCCGTTTGCAACAACGGCCCCGCCCGTGTCGCGCCCGTCCCAGAAGACCGTGGCGCCGGTGCCCCAGAACACGCCCACAAGCGTGGCGACCGTGTCGCCCAGCCCATTGCGGATGGTGGCCGTTGCGAGACCGCGCTCCGTGGAGGTGGGGGCAAGCGTGATTGTGTCGCGGACCTTGTCGCCGTTGGGGCTGATGAGCAGCGGCGCGGCTGGATCGCCAGGCAGGCCAAGCGTGGGCGCGATCCGGTCAATGGTGAAGGTGCCCCAGTTCTCGGACGGACCGTTGCCCAAGGCGTCCGTGGCGGTGACGTGCCAGCGGTACTGCCCGTCGGACACGGAGCCCGGCGATGGCGCCCAGGTGAGCGCGGCGGTATCACTTGACCCGCTGGTGGCGGTGATCGGGTTGCCCCAGTTGTTGGTGATCTCCAGATCCCATGCCGACGACTCAGACAGCTTGATCGAGAGCGGGTACGTATCGGCCACGCCGTCCCCGTTGGGCGAGAACATGCCGCTGCCGTCGGCGACCTGCCAGACACGCGGCGGAGTGCTGTCGCGCGGGACCAGAGACGTGCCGGGCATGTACCCGCTGATGGAGCCGTTGTCCGTGACCGCGTAGATGGGTGACCCATCGGCAACCGATGTGACGGCCTCCTGGCCGGTCACGCGCAGCAGCGTGGCGGCGGGCAGCGTGTCAATGGCGTTGATGGTGTTGGCCGCATCGTCCGGGGTGCCAAAGATTGGCATGTCATCGGCAATCGGGTTGGCGTTGCCAGGCACTTCAAGCGCCGCGGGATCCACGTTGGTGGCGGCAAACGCCCCGCCCGTGATCTCTTCGGTCCGCGAGGTGGTGTCGCCGGTGTACGCGCGGTAGAAGCCGGTTGGCGTAGCGGTGTCGGTGTCCAGCAGCTGCAGGGCGCCGGGCGTACGAACCGACGGGAACGAGTACACGTGGTTGTGGAATTCGGGCGCGTGGAGGAACACGTCCACCAACGGCTGGCGCGTGGTGAATAGCGAGCGAATGTAATAGGCGTCGTTGCCGCCGGTGTGCGCGATGGCAAACACGGACTTGGCGCCGGCCGCAAGGAATGCGGAAGCGAAGTTGTCGGCGCGCTGGCGGGCCACGGTCAGCGTGGGCTCGGGGCCGCCCGGCTCCTGGTTGCCCGCGGAGTAGCACATGTGGAACAGCATCACGACCGCGTTGGGCGCCATCTTGAGCGTGCGGATGTACTTCTCGCCGTAGTACCGCAACTCAAAGTTGGACAGCTTGCCGTCGCCGTTGACGTCGTAGTTGAGGCCGAAGCCGTTCTGCTTGGTGTATGTGGAGTCAAAGCCGTAGGGGCTCGGGTAGCCGTTGCCGTGGCCGATGTTCACCACGATGGCCGCGCCGGTCACGGCCGCCACCACCTTGGACCAGGTGGCATTGGGGCTGTAGACCCTTACGACGTTGTTGGTGTACTTGCGGGCCTCGTTGTAGACCTGGTCGCCAAAGCCCTGGTACTGGGCCGTGCCGTCGTGGACCGGGCCCACGATGATGACCACCTTGGGGCCAAGCGCTGCGTCCGGAGCAGGCGCTGCGACACCGGGCGCGGAGGCGGAGACGGCAGCGGCCGAGGCAGTCGCGGGCGCAGCGACACCCGTCAGGACGAGCGCTGCGGCGAGGATGGCGGCCAGTCTGCGCATGGAATGTGCCTCGGGACAGTGGCTTGCGGCTGCCAGTCTCTGACTGGTGCGTGCCAACTATCGTCCATCGCACGGGAAACGCCAACAGCGGGATGGTCCCGGTGCGAGTGGCCCTTTGGTGCCCCGTCGGCAACGGTACCGATGGCGGCGCCGCGGTGCGCGGCCGCACTCAGCCGATACCGAGCTCCCGGCGCAAGACGGGCACGGCGTGGGCGAACGCCTCGCGCCAGTCGCGCATCGGCTCGCCAGAGGGAAGCGGCGTGGGCGCCAGCACACCCCAGAGGGGCGGCGTGGATACGCGCTGCCACGTGGATGCCGGCACGTCCACCGTTGGCACATCGATGCCCAGGACCCGCAGGACCTCGCGCGCCCAGTCGGCCCGCGACGCCCGGCCGCCGTTGACCAGGTGGTGGATCGCCCAGCGCTCACCGGCGGGCGCAACAGCGTCGGCGCCCAGCAGCTCCACGATCGCCTCGGCGAGATCCGGTGTGTAGGTGGGCACGCCAATCTCGTCGGCCACCACCTGGAGGGGCGTGCCAGCGTCACGGGCGCGGAGCGCGGCCCGGGCGATCTTGGCCGGGAAGTCGTTGCCGGGCGGGCCGTACAGCCACGACGTCCGGGCGATGCCCAGCCGACCACGCGCACCGGGCGCCTCATAGGCAGCGATCGCCAGACGCTCCGCTTCGGCCTTGGCGGCGCCATACGGATTGATGGGGTTGCGCGGATCCTCGGGGAGGTACGCGATGCCATCGGCCCGGCGGCCGTCAAACACCTCGTTGGTGGAGACCACGATCAGGTCGATGCCGCGCGCGGCGCAGGCCACGGCCAGTTCGCCAACGGCCGTGCCGTTGCGGCGCATGGCAAGCTCGGGGTCGCGCGCGCAGCCGTCCACGTCCGTCCAGGCAGCGGTGTGGATCACCGCCTCCGGGCGCTCGCGGTCCAGCAGGACGCCGATGGAGTCAGCTGTCAGCGCGTCCAGCTCCACCTCGGGCTGGTCCCAGCCGATGGGCCCGCGGGGCCCGGTGAACGGCGCGTCCTCAAGCGCCTGGACCAGAGCCCGGCCAAGCCGCCCAACGACGCCGATGACGGCGACGCGCATCAGCTCGAGGCCGGTTCGACAGCCGTACCCGCGGCCAGCCGGTCGCCGTACTGGCGGGCGTAGTAGGCGTCCCAGTCGCCGGTCTTCGCGCTGGCGATCCAGGCCGGGTTGTCGCGGTACCAGGCAACGGTCTCGGGCAGGCCCTGCGCAAACGTAACCCGCGGACGCCAGCCAAGGGCGGCGGCTTTGGACCCGTCCATTGCGTAGCGGCGGTCATGACCCGGGCGATCCGGAACCGTGCGCACCAGCGACCAGTCACGGCCGGTGGCGGCAAGGAGCATGCCAATCACGTCACGGTTTGGCAGCAGGTGCTCGCCCGCGATGTTGTAGGCCTCGCCGGCCACGCCGTTGCGCAGCACAAACTCAATGCCCGCCGCGTGATCGCTCACGTGGAGCCAGTCGCGGATCTGCATCCCGTCGCCGTACATGGGCAGCGGCTTGCCGTCGAGCGCGTTGGTGGTGAACAGCGGGATGAGCTTCTCGGGGTGCTGGTGCGGGCCGTACGTGTTGGACCCGCGGGTCATCACAAGGTCCAAGCCGTAGGTGATGTGGTAGGCGCGGACCAGCAGCTCAGACGAGGCCTTGGCGGCCGCGTACGGGCTGCGGGGCCCAAGCGGGTCCGTCTCGACGGAACGCTGGGGCGCCTCGATGTCGCCATACACCTCATCGGTGCTGACCTGGAGGAAGCGGATGGGCTCGCGTTCGCCGCGACCAGCCCGCTCATGCTCGCGCTTGACCGCCTCAAGCAGGACGTGAACGCCGATGACGCCCGTCCGCAAGAACGCCTCCGGGTCCAGGATGGAGCGATCCACATGCGTCTCGGCCGCCACGTTGACCACAGCCGTGGCGCCAGCCACCAGCGGGCCAACCAGCTCCGGATCAGCGATGTCGCCGTGCACAAAGGTGAAGCGCGCGGCCTGTTCGGGATCCTGCTCCACGGCCTCAAGGTTTGCGCGATTCCCGGCGTAGGTGAGCTTGTCCAGCACCACAACGCGCGTGCCGTCACGCCGGCCGAGGATTTGGCGGACCAGCTCCGAGCCGATGAACCCGGCCCCGCCGGTGATCAGGAGCGCGCGGGCAGCGCCCGTCTCGCTGGCGCCTGCGTCGGTCATGCCCGTGACGCTCACGCGGGATCCCGCGGCCGCTCGACAGGCCGAGGCAGGCGGCCGGCGCGGTCGTCCTCCTCCGCCATCTCGGCCGAGCGCAGGAGGCTGGGCACCGTGCCTGCGTCTGCCCAGTGGCCCTCGTACACGGGCGTAAACAGGCGCCCGCCGGGGATGAAGTGGTTGAGCACGTCGGTGATCTCAAACTCGCCACGCCCGGAGGGGGCCAGGTTCTCAATCACATCAAACGCGTCTGGGCGCAGGAAGTACACGCCAATGGGGATGAGGTCGCTCTTGGGCTGCTTGGGCTTCTCCTCGAAAGCCACAACCTTGCCGTCAGGCCCAAACTCGGCCACGCCAAAGCGCTCCGGATCGGGAACCTTGTAGAGCAGCGTGCCCGCGCGCCACTGCTCGTCCTCAAACTGGCGGGCCAGCGGCGCAAGCGGATCGCCGCGCAGGATGTTGTCGCCCAACACAACGCAGAACGCGTCGTCGCCGATGAAGTCGCGGGCAAGACCGATGGCCTGAGCGATGCTTTGGGCGCCGCGCTGGTACCGGTAGGTGAGGTCCAGCCCGAAGTGCCGGCCATCGCCAAGCAGCTCCACGATGTCGCCGACGCTCTTGCCGCCCACGATCACCATGACCTCGCGGATCCCCATGCCCGCCAAGGTGTCCAGCGGGTAGTAGATCATCGGCCGGTCATAGATCGGCAGCAGATGCTTGTTGGTGACGATCGTCAGCGGAAAGAGGCGCGTTGCAGTTCCGCCGGCCAGCACAAGACCTTTCATGGCACGGGAGCGTAGCAGGGGAGGTGGCCGCGACGCACTCGCCCGGAAGGTGCGGCGCTGAGCCGGTGGCCTCTGCGATGATCTGGACCGGGGCACAGGCATGACAGAAAGGCACACGATGCGGCCAACACGACTCGGGTTCTCGCTCTGGAGCCAGGCCACCAGCTGGCCGGCAGTCCGCGAGGCCGCGGTCCGCATCGATGCGCTTGGGTTTGACTACCTGTTCACGCAGGACCACCTGCTGGCCACCTTTGGGGACCCGGGCCAGGACGTCTTTGAAGGCTGGACGCTGGTCACGGCGCTGGCGCCGCTGACGTCGCACGTTCGTCTCGGCCTGCTTGTGGCCGCCAACACCTTCCGCAACCCAGGCCTGATGGCGAAGGCCGCCGTCACGCTGGACCACGTCAGCGACGGGCGGGCCATCCTGGGTATCGGGGGCGCCTGGCACGAGGCTGAGCACACGGCCAACGGGATTGACTTTGGCACCTCGCCCGGTGACCGGCTGCGGCGGCTTGACGCTGCGGTCCGGGGTATGCGGGCGCTGCTTGACGGGGACGCGGCAAACGTGGACGAGCCGCCTGTGCACCTGGCTGGCGCGCGCCACCGGCCGCTGCCGCTGACCCCGAGACTGCCCATCTTGATTGGCGGATCCGGCGAGCAGAAGACGCTGCTGACCACGGCCCGCTATGCCGACATCTGGACTGGGCTGGGCAGCGTTGAGACGGTCCGCCACAAGATGGCCGTCCTTGATGCGCATTGCGCTGCCGTTGGGCGTGATCCGGCGGAGATTGAGCGCTCAGTGACCGTGAAGATGGTGATCCGCGACGATCCGGCTGAGGCAAGGCGCGTCTGGGAGGCGGCCCTCACGGCCAACCTGACCCGACTCGACGTTGAGCCCGATCCGTGGCTTGGCCCGCCCGACGTGATTGCCGAGCGGGCACGGGCCTACCGGGACATTGGCGTCACAACCGTGATTGCGTCGCTGCCCAACCCCTACGACGTGGAGACCATCGAGCGTCTGGCGGGCGAGGTCCGCCCGCTGCTGGCCGACTAGGCGCCTGCGCCAGCGCCCGCGGCGGCAAGACCGGCAAGCTCATCGGGCGCAAGCGCCCGGTTCCACAGACCCACATCGGCAAGCTCGCCTTCAAAGGCGGCGCGCGGCCCGCCGCCAATCACAAGGGGCACGTCGGAGGAAGGCGCGATGGCGCCGCCCTGGTCCCACCCTTGGGGGGACGCGGCAACAGCCTGGCCGTCCACGTAGAGCGTGACAACGCCGGCGTGCCTGACGCCTGCAATGTGGTGGCGCCCAGCCGCGAGCGACCCCGCCAGCGAGGCAACGGCGCCTGCCCGGATGGAGTGGACCGTGGCCGAGGGCAGCGTGCCCACCCAGAGTTCACCGTTGTGGAGGACCATCGAGGCGGCACGCCGGTAGAGGACGTCCGGCGTTGTGTCCAGCGTGGCAACCGTGGCCCAGGCCTCGTCGCCGTCGTAGCGATAGACCTTTGCGCCCGGGAGCGAGCCCGCGTACAGCTTGCCGTTGTACGCCTGCAGGTTCATCACCTCGGTGTCGTCG
>CAIYHO010000219.1 GCA_903925955.1 uncultured Chloroflexota bacterium | reverse complement strand
GCGCCCTTTCGAATTCCCGCATGGTGCTGGAGTTGCGCCGGTGATCCCCCCGGGAGGGCGCGCTCGGCTCCCCTAGAGCGAGATGTTGTAGAAGGCGCGGGCGCCCGGGTAGTCAGAGGACTCGTCGAGTTCCTCCTCGATGCGCAGCAGCTGGTTGTACTTGGCGATGCGGTCGCTGCGGGCCGGCGCGCCGGTCTTGATCTGCCCGGCGTTCACGCCCACCGCGATGTCGGCGATCGTGGTGTCCTCGGTCTCACCTGAGCGATGCGAGATCACGCAGGTGTAGCCGGCGCGCTTGGCCATCTCGATGCAGTTGAGCGTCTCAGTCAGCGACCCGATCTGGTTGAGCTTGATGAGGATGGAGTTGGCCACGCCCATCTCGATGCCGCGGCCCAGGCGCTCCGGGTTGGTGACGAACAGGTCATCGCCCACCAGCTGGACGGTATCGCCCAGGCGGTCGGTGAGCAGCTTCCAGCCGTCCCAGTCCTCCTCGGCCATGCCGTCCTCGAGGCTGATGATGGGATAGCGCTCGCACAGGTCGGCCCAGAACTCGACCATCTCGGCGGAAGTGAGCTCGCGTCCTTCGCCCTTGAGCATGTAGACGCCGCGCTCTGCGTCGTAGATCTCGGTGGCGGCGGGGTCCAGCGCGATCATGATCTGGTCACCGGCAGAGTAGCCGGCGTTGCCGATGGCCTCGATGATGACCTTGAGGGCGTCCTCGTTGGAGTCCAGATCCGGGGCGAAGCCGCCCTCGTCGCCGACGCCTGTCGCCAGCCCGCGGGCCTTGAGCACGCTCTTGAGCTCCCCGTAGATCTCGGCACACATGCGCAGCGCCTCGGAGAACGAGGTGGCGCCGATGGGCATGATCATGAACTCCTGCAGGTCCACGTTGTTATCCGCGTGGGCACCGCCGTTCATGATGTTCATCATGGGCACGGGCAGCTGGTGGGCGTTGCACCCGCCGATGTAGCTGTACAGCGTCAGCTGCGTGGAGTCGGCAGCTGCCTTGGCCACGGCCAGCGACACGCCCAGGATGGCGTTGGCGCCCAGCTTGGACTTGTTGGGCGTGTCGTCTAGGCTCAACAGCGTCATGTCCACCAGGCGCTGGTCCGTGGCGTCCATACCCACGAGCTCCGGCCCGATGATGTCGTTGACGTTGGCGACCGCGGTCAGCACGCCCTTGCCGCTGTAGCGGGCCGAGTCGCCGTCGCGCAACTCCACTGCCTCGAACGAGCCGGTGGACGCGCCGGACGGTACGGCAGCCCTGCCGGTCGAGCCGTCCTCCAAGACGACCTCGACCTCGACGGTCGGGTTGCCGCGCGAGTCCAGGATCTCCCGTGCCCACATGTCGGTGATGAAGCTCATCGTATCGTCTCCCCTTGTTGCTGTGCCTTGGCGAGGCGCCACAGCGCCTCCATCTCTGCCTGATCCATGTCTGACAGGTCGCGCCCTTGCTCTGCTGAGGCCGACTCCATGTGCTCGAAGCGGCCGCGGAACTTCTCGCAGGTCAACCGCAGCGCCTCCTCAGGATCTACGCCCATCTTGCGCGCAACGTTCACGACGGTGAACAGCAGATCCCCGACCTCTTCGGCAGCCTCGCGGGTGCCCGGCTCGGTGGCCTGCAGCTCG
>CAIYHO010000218.1 GCA_903925955.1 uncultured Chloroflexota bacterium | reverse complement strand
TGCGCGCGGCCGGAGCCGACGTGGTGATCGTGGCCACGGGCGCCACCCCATACACACCGCCGCTGGAACTGATGGGCGAGCCGACGGTCCTGCAGGCGTGGGACGTACTGCGGACGCCGTCGCTGGTGCCCGCGGGTGGCGTGGTTGTGGCGGACTTTCGCTCCGACTGGGTGGGTCTTGGCCTCGCCACCATGCTGGCGGGCCGCGGCCACCGCGTGACCCTGGCGGTCAACGGCACCATGGCGGGCCAGCTGTGCCAGCAGTACGTGCGCGACATGATGACCGCCACTGCGCGCCGGGCGCGCGTGAGCATCCTCACAACGATGCGCGTGTTTGGCGCCGACACCTCGGCCGTGTTCCTGCAAGACGTACTCACCGATGACGCGGTGGTGATCGAGGACGCTGCGCTGGTGCTGGCCTACGGGCACCAGCCGGCCGATGCCCTGCTGGACGAGCTTGAGGCGAATGCCGCCGCCGGCGGGTATCAGGTGCTGGGGGCAGGCGATGTGCTCTCGCCGCGGACCATCGAAGAGGCGGTCCTGGAGGGCCTCCGGACGGCGTACGCGATCTAGGCGGCCGTCAGACCGTCGTCAGGCCGCCGTTGGGTCCACCAGCCGAAGGCCAGTGAAGCGGCGGAAGTCCCGATCTGCGGTTGCCAACGTGGCGCCGTGCTCAATCGCAAGCGCTGCGAGGTGCGCGTCCATCAGCATCGGCCCGCGTGCCTGACCAGTTGCCGCCGCATCGGCAAACAGCGTCCAGTGGCGATCACTTGGGTTGACGAGAGACACGTTGGGCCTGCCCAGCAGGCCCGCGACGATGCCGATGGCCTCCGAGGCCGCCATCGGCGTGGCGTAGACCCGGGGGTCTGTGGCGATCCGCACGAAGGCGAGGACCGTGGCCACGCCAAGGCGGACATCCGATTCAGCAGCGACGGTCGCCTCAAGCCAGGCGCGCGACCGGGCGTGGGCCGGGCTTGATGCGTCGTGCGCGTACAGCAGGATGTTGGCGTCGATGACGATCATCGGGGCTCAGGTCCGTCGAGGGCATCCAGGAGACCCGAGATGCAATCGATGCTGATCCCCGGGCGCAGGCCAAGCGGGCGGGCTTCAACAAGGTAGGGCGTGACCGCCGCAGGAGTGCCCTCCAGGCCCCGGCGCAGCGCGTCATTCACCACGGCGCGGTACGGGCGCCCGGTTCTGCGCGCCTCCCCGTCCAGTTTGGCTGCGACGTCGTCATCAAGGGTGAGTGTGGTTCGATGTGACACATCATGAAGTGTCATCCCAACACATCATGATGTCAACGGATGTCTTCCGCGTCCGCGGCCGGATCCGCCAGACCGCCCCAGCTGAGCTCACCCGCCACGAGGATGAACGGGTCAAGCATCAGCGGTAGCGGGTCCCCCAGTTCGAAGTCGATCACCAGGCTTGCAAACAGCTCGGTGCTGGTGTCCGGCGTCACGGCCAGCAGCTGGTTGCGCGTTGGCGCGGCAAGGATCTGGTCGTGGTCACCGATGAGCCGGCAAAGGTGATCCGGCACCAGCACCAGCGATGAAGCCAGCCCGTCCGGCGTGCTGACAAGCGTGGTGATGCGCCCGCCGAGCGTGCCGTGTCTCACCACCGAGTTGTCCAGGTAGCCGGCGCGATCGCTCAAGTTGGTGAGCGCGGTGTCCAGCAGTTGGGCGACGGACACCTCCCAGCGCTCCGCGGTGTCCGCGTCAAGCAGTGGGTACACGCCGCCAAGGTCCACCCCAAACCGCAACGCAGGTCCAAGCTCCGATGCCGTCATGATTGTTCGCTGACCCGGTGGGTCAATGAGCGGTCCGGCAAGCAACGGCACGATCCGCCGCCGGGCCCAGTCCCACGGCACGGGCACGGGCATGGACTTGGCCGCCCTGCGAAGACGCTTGCGCTCTTGGCGAAAGTGGCGCTGAAGCGCGGCATCCCTGCGGGCCGCGTCCCTTGTGGAGTTGTGCATCTGGCTCATGCCCACAGCGTGGCAGGGGCCGCTTTACTGCCACTTATCTGGGCTAACCGATGGCGGCTGATACGCTGGCCGCAACCCGAGGGTCCCAGCCAGGATCCCCGGGCGAGGGCCCGGGAGTGACGGAACCACTTCCGGGTCCGAATTGTGTCCGGCTACCCCTATCCAAGCTGAACCGCGCTCTGCCTGTGCGGCATGGCGATCCGGCGGTCAGCCCCGGAGTGCGTGCCAGAAGATCGGCAGCAGGCGCACCGGGTTGCGGTCCACCTCGAAGCGGATCAGGTGCGGCACCAGGCGATGCGCCGTGGTGTGGTCCGTGAACCACATCGGGTGCGGCCAGGCGCGGAACGGCGAGCGGACCACGGACTTCTGCACGCGCTCAAGCATCAGCGGGTTGTGCACAAAGCCTGTGCCGGACCCGATGTCGTTGCGCGGATGGCCGGGATGCGCCCCCCACGGCGTGATCCCCAGACCGTAGCCGATGGAGCTCCAGTGGTTGAGCGCCACCGTGCCGTAGCGGAGGTTGTCGATCGCCCGGTCAAGCGCGGGGCGAACCGCTGGATCGCTCGCCGTGCGGGGGTCGATGATCACCGTGGCGCTGAGCGTGCCCCACAGGCGCTCGTTGGCGAAGGCCGTGGCCTTGTCCAGAAAGGTGGCGGCATCGGCAGCGTCAATCAGCGTCTCGGCGGTCACCGAGCAGAACGCCTCCACCTGGTACGCGGGATCGCCCACGGCATCGGGTGACAGGCCGGGGATCAGCATCCATGGCAACTCCCCGGCACCCGGCCGGCCAAACGTCTCGGCCTGCGGGTACGCGGTCTGAAACGCCGCGAAACGCTCGGCGGACCCCGGGTAGTACGCCAGACGTGGCGGCAGGGCGGCAAACCGCGCGCGAACGCGGTCCATCAGCGCTGCCCGCTGGGGCCAATCGCGGGCCAAGACGATGACGCGCGAGGCGGTGCAGTTGAACCCCGCGTTGTTTGCCAGCATCGTGACGATGTTCTCGGCGTGGTAGTCAAGCGCCTTCGCGGACCAGCGGCCGGGCACCACGATGATGGGCGTGAGGTTGCCCAGCTCAGCCGTGAACGGCTTGTCCAGCACCGGCTGATCGAGGCGCTTGCGCTCTGCACCCTCGGGACCGCCGCCGTACACGATGGCGTCGTACGTCCTGTCGGATCCTGTGACGTGGAGCGTGTCCACGCCCGGGTGGTGGGCGAGGTGTGCGCCCTCGATGGCGTCTCCGCTGACCACGCGCACCAGGCCTGCGCGGATAAGCGGGGCAAGCGCCGCCGACTGGACCTCGGTGAGGTGGGCCATGACCGGGTGCATCTTGAGCACCACAACCTGCAGCTCCACAAACACCTTGTGGACCACGTCAAGCGGGCCGATGGAGCTGGCGTTGCCGGCGCCAAGGACAAGGCTGACGCGGCCGG
The DNA here is from genome assembly GCA_903925955.1 of uncultured Chloroflexota bacterium. GTDB lineage: Bacteria > Chloroflexota > Limnocylindria > Limnocylindrales > CSP1-4 > CAIXZV01. The sequence continues at coordinate 22,249 of CAIYHO010000218.1, read as the reverse complement.
GCGGCGGCGTCGTGTAGTTGACGGCCATCGTGTCGGGCAGGGTCTCCGCCGTGACCGACGCATCCATCCAGACATCGGCGGTGGTGCCCAGATACATGAGCCAATCCGGCACGTCCGAGGGCATGACACGGGCGGCCACCCGGCCGTCGGGAAGCGTCTTGATCCCGCCGGGGATGCGGGGCTTGCCGCCGCGCGCGATGTCCGCGATGGCGCGCCGCTGCAGGCGCACGCCGCGCAGGAACAGGTACGGGCCAACAATCGCCTCTTCGGCCGAGGCCTGGCTGGCGGGATCAAGCCCCTCGTGGATGGACGCAAGTTCAGTCCAGCGGCCTGCCACGGCAAGCGTTGCGTGGGCCACCTCGTCAAGCAGCTGGAGGCGCCGCTCAGGCGTTGCCTTTGTCCAGGCCTCCGCGTTGGCGCGCACATCGGCGACCGCCTGGTCGAGTTCGTGAAGGCGGGTGTGCGGCGGCACCGGCAGCCGCGGGACATAGTCGTACGGTCCCGGCGCAACGCTGAACCGGCTGGGGGCGGTGGTCATGCGCGGATTGTGCCTCACGCGTGAACGCGCGGAGAGAGACAGTTGCCGGGATGCCTCCACATAGGTTGCGCGGATGGGTATGATGCCGCCACCTTCGGTCCTCGGGAGGGATCGCTGGCCCCATGTTCGATTACGACATGGATCGAGGAGGAGAGACATATGCGGATCCGATCCCGGGTGATCGCGGCCATCTTGGTGGCCAGCGCGATCTCCGGCGCCTGCGGAAGCAGCGCAACCCCGGCCCCGACGGCTGCCCCGACGGCGGCGCCCACGGCGGCCCCGACGGTCGCCACCGCTACGACGGCCCCGACGGCCGCCCCGAGCGCGGCCTACACGGACGCGGCGTTCTGCACCAAGCCGCCCAGCGCGGCAGGCCAGAGCCTGACCATCGCCTCCTACGGCGGCGCCTATCAGGACGCCCAGGACAAGGCGTGGTTCCAGCCGTACGCAGCCGCCACCGGCATCAGCATCACCCAGAGCCAGGACTCGTCCAACGCGACCATCAAGAGCCAGGTTGAGTCCGGGCAGGTCACGTGGGACCTTGTTGACGTCGGCAACGACTTTGGCCTGGACGGCAACGCGGCCCTGCTTGAGCCCATCGACTACAGCCTTGTCCCCAAGGACCAGATCCTGCCCGGCTTCGCCAGCACCTATCGTGTCGCGGCGATCACCTACGGCATCGTGATGGCCTACCGGTCCGACAAGTTCGCCACTGCGCCGCAGAACTGGGCGGACTTCTTTGACCTCGCCAAGTTCCCCGGCAAGCGTGGTCTGTACGACTACAGCACCGGTGGCGTGCTCGAGATCGCGCTCCTCGCGGACGGAGTCGCAGCCAAGGACCTCTACCCGCTCGACGTGCCGCGCGCGCTCGCCAAGCTCGAGACCATCAAGGACTCCATCGTCTGGTGGACTTCTGGCGCAAAGAGCCAGGAGATGATCGGCGCCGGCGAAGTCACGATGGCCCAGATGTGGAACGGCCGCTCGTGGTCTGCCAAGCACGTTGACAACAAGCCCGTTGAGATCCAGTGGAACCAGCAGCTCCTGGTTGCTGACTACTGGGTTGTCCCGAAGGGCACGCCCAACAAGGCAGCCGCCATGCAGATGCTTGGCTGGATGTCCTGCGCCAACAACAACGGCGCCGTCTCGAAGTACATCACCTACGGCCCTCCGAACAAGTTCGCCGCCGTCGATCCAACCAACAAGCCGGATCTCGCGGCCACGAACATCAACGACACCACGGTCACGATGAACGACGAGTACCTCATCGCCAACACCGCGACGCTCGATGAGCTGTACAACGCGTGGAAGACCAAGTGACCCGGACAGACCTGATCCGATAGCTCGGACGACAGGGATGTCCGCACCTGTTGCGGTCAAGGAGGGAGCGGGTCGCGTCATGCGCGGCCCGCTCATCTCCCGCTGGGGCGCGCTTGCCGTGCCGCTGCTGCTGTTCCTAACCTTCGCCTTCCTTGTGCCCATGTTCCTGATCGTTGTCAGGAGCGTCACGGACCCCGTCAACATCGGCATGGGCAACTACGTGACGTTCTTCACGACCGAAGCGAACATGCGGGTCCTGGGCAACACCTTCTACATCGCGACGGTGTGCACGGTGGCGTGTCTCGCCATCGGGTACCCCTACGCGTACCTGATGTCGATCGTCCCCCAGCGGGTGGCGGGCATCATGCTGGTGTTTGTGCTGGTGCCGTTCTGGTCCAGCCTGCTGGTCCGGACGTTCGCGTGGGAGGTCATCCTGCGTGACACGGGCCTCATCAACACGCTCCTGCTCAACCTCAAGGTGATCAGCGAGCCGCTGCCGCTCATCCGGAACACCTTCTCGGTGATCCTGGGCATGAGCCAGATCCTGCTGCCGTTCATGGTGCTGCCGCTGTACTCGGTGATGCAGAAGATCGATCCCGAGCTCACCCGGGCAGCCGCCAACTTGGGCGCTCCCCCGTTCTCCGCGTTCCGGCGCGTGTTTGTGCCGCTGAGCTTCCCAGGCATCACGGCCGGCTGCCTGCTGGTATTTGTCCTGGCGCTGGGGTTCTACATCACGCCAACCATCCTGGGCAGCGCCCGCGAGACGATGATCAGCCGCTTCATCGCCGACCAGGTCCAGGTTCGCGTGAACTGGGGCCTTGCGAGCGCGATGGCCGTGGTCCTGATGGTCCTCACCTTTGTCGTCCTGGCGGTCGCATCGCGGTTCGTGAAGCTGCGCGACGTCTACGGCGCACTGGGCGAAGGGTAGGGACGAGCAGTGACCGACAGTTTCCGCCGCTGGAACCGCTCGCTGCTGGTGGTGTTTGGCGTCTTCGTGATCGTGTTTCTCATCGGGCCGAGCATCGTGATTGTGCCGATGGGCTTCACCGCCGGGCAGAGCCTGTCGTTCCCACCCGTCGGGTTCTCCCTCAACTGGTACGGGAAGATGCTCTCGGACCCGGCGTGGACGTCGGGCTTCATCAACAGCTTCCAGGTTGCCGTCTGCACCGCAGTGGTGGCATCCGTGCTGGGCACGATGACCGCGCTCGGCATCGCCCGTGGCCGGTTCCCGGGCAAGACGATCGCCAATGCCCTGATCCTCTCGCCGCTGGTGGTGCCGGTCATCGTGATCGGCATCGGGATGTTCTCGTTCTTCGTGCGCTTCAAGCTCTCCGGGACGCTGGTGGGCATGGTGATCGCACACACCGCGCTGTCCGTGCCGTACGTTGTGGTGAGCGTGTCCACGAGCCTGCGCTCGATGGATCGCAACCTTGAGATGGCGGCGGCCAACCTTGGCGCCAACCCGTGGCGCACATTCCGGCGCATCACGCTGCCGCTGATCATGCCTGGAGTCTTTGCCGGTGCGCTATTTGCCTTCCTTGAATCGTGGGACGAGGTAGTCGTGTCCATCTTCATGACGACAACGAAGTTCCGGACGCTGCCGGTTGTGATGTGGGAGCAGGTGCGCCAGGTGGTTGACCCCACGGTTGCCGCGGTGGCGACCGTCCTACTCGCCACAACGACAACCGTGCTGACGCTGGCCCTCGTGGTCCGCCGCCAGACTCCTGTCCGATGAGCGCACACCTGCCGTCCGGCCGGGCCGTCCGCACGGACCGCACCGCGCTTGCCCTGCGCGGTCTCCGGAAGATGTTTGGCGACGTTGCCGCCGTGGCCGGCGTCGATCTTGACGTCCAAGAGGGTGAGTTCATCACGCTCCTGGGGCCGTCGGGCTCGGGCAAGACCACGACGCTGCGCATGATCGCGGGATTCACGGAGCAGTCCGCCGGGTCCATCGAGATCGATGGCGTGGACGTGTCCACCGTGCCGCCGCACAAGCGCGACGTGGGCATGGTGTTCCAGAACTACGCGCTGTTCCCGCACATGACCTCTGCGGAGAACATCGAGTTCCCGCTGCAGATGCGCAAGGTGCCCAAGGCCGAGGCCAAGCAGAAGGTTGCCGACGCGCTCAAGCTCGTCAAGCTTGACAGCTACGGGCCGCGCTACCCGCGCCAGATGTCCGGCGGCCAGCAGCAGCGCATCGCGCTGGCGCGCGCCGTCGTCTTCCAGCCGCGCCTGCTCCTCATGGACGAGCCGCTTGGCGCGCTGGACAAGAAGCTGCGCGAGGCGCTCCAGCTCGAGATCATGCACATCTCGCGCCAACTGGGTGCCACGGTGATCTACGTCACCCACGATCAGGAAGAGGCCCTGGTCATGAGCGACCGGATCGCCATCTTCCACGACGGCAAGATTGAGCAGTTGGGCTCCGGCGAGGACCTCTACGAGCGGCCGATCTCCCTGTTTGTCGCCGACTTCATCGGCGAGTCAAACATCCTGCACGGGAAGTTCGCCGGTGGGTCGGTCGTTGCCGAGCTTGGCACCTGGCGTGTCGGTGATGCCGCAGCGGCCCGGGCCTCGCTGGGTGCGGACAGCCCTGCGGCACTGGTGGTCCGGCCCGAGCGGCTGCGGCTGATCCCGCGGACCGGCGATGTGCCGGCCGGCGTGAACACCGTGGACGCGACGGTCACCGACGTGTTGTACCTGGGCTCGACGCGCAAGTACGAGCTGCGTCTGGCGAATGGCCAGGGCGTGGGCGTGCGGCAGCAGTTGGGCGGGCCCGAGACGACGTGGAACCCGGCCGACGAGGTTCGCCTGGCCTGGGACGTGGACGCTGGCGTGCTCGTGGCGGGGCGTGGCGCGTGAGGTCCGCGCACGCCTGAGGTCGGCTGTTCCAGCACGTCGGCCGCGGGGTGTCCCGGAAATGTCGAATCACGGGTAATTCCAACTACGCGGAACTACCCGTGGAGAAGTTTGGCTTTGTCCACAAGCAGTTCCGCTTCGTCGGAACCATCTGGAACCTGCGTGTTTCTGGATGCCTCCCCGTCTGGCTGTGCACAAGACGGGGCGGCAATTGCGGAGCGGCGCGACCGCTACTTCATCATGCGGAAGAGCGCGAACCCGGCGAGTGCGCCAGCCGCGATGTTGCAGATTTCGCCCAGCAACGGGATCGCGTCCGGCACGCGCAGCGCGCGCACGTCGTAGATCAGCGAGAGCGCGGCAAACCCGAAGATCACAAAGCCCAGCGCGAACTGCGCGGTCTTCCCCGACAGGCCACCGGCCGGACCCGACGGCATGAAGCGCGCCACCAGGATCAGCGCTGCGGCCACGACCGACTCCCACGAGGCAGAGCCGACCGTGAAGCCGACGTTGAAGAGGATGTACACGGCCAGCGTCGCAAGCGCAGCCAGCGCAAGCAGTCCCTCAGAGGAGCCGGACATCTGGGTCAGCTCGGCTTGGATGCGGGCCGTGGGATCCGAGCCGGGCGCAGGTGCGGGCGCCGGGGCCGGAGCGGGGGCGACTGGTTCGGTCACGGGTTGGGCCTCCTGTGATGTGGGTACGCGCGCACACTACGCGACCGCGCGCTGTTCCGTATCACGTTGGCGCAGGACTACTTGACCCGGTCCAGCCCAAACCAGCGCGTCCGGTGGATGGCGGAGAACGCTGACTTCTCGGCCAGCGTCTTCGCGGAGGGCTCCCAGTAGGTGCCGCTGGGCTGGCCCGGGACCGAGAAGAAGTTCACGGCCACCTTGCCCACGGCGCCCTGGCCAAGCTCGATCCAGCAGGTGCCCGTGCCGTCGTAGCCCTCTGGCACATCGGCTGCGCCCCGGAGGCGTGCGGCGAGCTGCTCGGCCAGCCGGTTGGCCGCGCCCTCGGCGAAGACACCGGCCTTCGGCGTGCCCACGCTTGTGCAGTCACCCAGCGCATAGACGCCCGGGTAGCGCGTGGCGGCAGTGCGCGGCTGCACGGGGATCCAGCCGTTCTCGGTCATGCCCGATTCGGCAACAACCGCAGGCACCCGGTGCTTGGGGATGCCCAAGAACAGGTCGAACGACATGTGCGTGTCGTCGCTCAGCACGAGCTCGCGTCCGCCTCTCCCGTCGCGGACCAGCGCCGTGACGAGGTTGTCCTTGACGAACTCGATCCCGCGCTCGGCGAAGCGGGCCAGGATCGCAGCCGACGTCTCCGGGGATGGCGGCACGGGGCGGCCAAAGGGCAGGACCACCTTGATCGCTACCTGGTCCCGGACGCCGCGTTCGCGCAGGTAGTCGTCCAGCAGGAAGGCGGCTTCGGACGGCGCCGGCGGGCACTTGAAGGGCGTGCTGGTGACGCCAATCACGGCCGTCCCGTGGGTGAACCTCTCGATGATGTCGCGCAGGCGGCTGGCGCCCGCGACCGAGTAGAACTCGTTGCCCAGCGCATCGAGGCCCGGGGTGGCGGCTGTGTCGTACTCGGCGCCCAGGGCGACAACCATGATGTCGGACCTGTAGGTGCGCTGGTCCGTGGTGGCGCTGCGGTGCTCGGCGTCGATCCTGACGATGGTCTCGCGGCGGAATGTCACTCCCGGAGTCACAAGGTCCGAGTAGTTCAGGCGCACGTCGTCCAGTTCCCGCTTGCCGAACATCACGTCCAGCTTGCTGAAGCCGAAGACGAACGAGTCCGCGCGATCGATCAAGGTGATGGGCACCTCGTCGCCGAGGAGCGCGGAGAGACGGGACGAGAACTCGAGGCCGCCAAAGCCCGCCCCGAGCACGAGGACGCTGGTGCTCATGCGCGGATACTAGCGGGGGGCCGCGTCGGTTGCCTGAGCTCAGCCGAATCGGCCCGCCACGTAGTCCTCGGTGAGCCGGTTTGCAGGATCGGTGAAGATCATGCGGGTTGGACCCTCCTCGACCAGATACCCGGCCCGATCGTCACCGAGCGTGAAGAAGGCCGTCCGGTCGCTGACCCGCGCCGCCTGCTGCATGTTGTGCGTCACGATCAAGATCGTGTACTGCGTCTTGAGCTCGGTGATCAACTGCTCGATCCGCAGGGTGGCGATTGGGTCCAGGGCCGAGCACGGCTCGTCCATCAGGATGACCTCGGGGCCTGTCGCCAGCATCCGTGCGATGCAGAGGCGCTGTTGCTGGCCGCCAGAGAGCGACAGGGCGTTCTTGCGCCGGTACTCATCCTTGACCTCATCCCAGATGGCGGCGCGCCGGAGCGAGGTCTCCACCACCTCGTCCAGGGCCGCGCGACTCGAGACACCGTGGCGACGGGGGCCGTATGCGACGTTCTCGTAGATTGACATGGGGAACGGATTGGGCTTCTGGAAGACCAGGCCCACCTTGCGGCGCAGCTCCACGGGCTGGACACCGGGCGCGTTGATCTCCTCCCCGTCGAGCACGATGCTGCCGTGGACCGAAGCGCCAGGGATGAGATCGTTCATGCGGTCAAAGCAGCGCAGGATCGTGCTCTTCCCGCAGCCCGACGGGCCAATGAAGGCCGTCACCGCGTGCTCGGGCACATCGAGGTTGACATCCCGCACCGCGACTCGGGTGTCGTAGCTGATCCGCAGGTCGCGAACGCGGATCTTGGTGGGCGCCAAGGACTCGGCGGAGGCTGGGATGGTGGGTGCGTAACTCACGAACGGGTCCCCGTGATGCGGCGCTGGAGCAGTTGGCCGAGGGCGCGCGAACCCAGGTTGAAGATGAGCACGGCCACAATGAGAACGGCTGCAGTGAGGTTGGCCACTTGATCGACGACGGGGCCTGTGCCCTCGGAGTTGATCCGCCATAGGTAGACCGACAGCGTCGTGGCCGTGTGGAACGGGCTCCACGGCGACCGCGGATCAAGCAGGTTGAGGTTCGCGAAGTTGAGGCGGCCCGGCGTCGCCAGCCCAGCCGTGAAGAGCAGGGCGGCAGCCTCGCCGAACACACGACCTGCCGTGAGGATCACGCCGGTCACGAGCCCCGGGATGGCGATGGGCAAGACGACATGGCGGATCGTCTGCCACTTCGTCGCGCCCAGGGCGAAGCTGGCGCTCCGCTCGTCGTCGGGGACCGCCCGCATCGCCTGCTCAGCAAGCCGCGTCATCAGCGGCAGGTTGAACACGGTGAGGGCGAGCGCACCGGCGAGCGCTGTGAAGCCCCATCCGGTGGCCGCGACAAACACCGCGAAGCCGAATAGGCCAACCACAATCGACGGCACCGACCCGATGAGCTCCTGCGAGAAGCGGATCAGGTCGATGAGTCGTCCAGTCCCCGCGTACTCCGCCATGAAGACGGCGCCCAGTACGCCAAGCGGAACCGTCACCAGCATCGTCAGGGCGAGGACGTACACCGAGTTCCACAGCACAGGCCCCACACCGCCAATCACGTCCGTGGACGGGTCGGCGATGAGGAACGACGGCGTGAAGTCGGGCAGGGCGGCGAGCAGGAAGTGGGCGATGATCGCGATCAGGATCAGGATCACCGAGCCCGCGATGGACCACAGCACAGCCGTCGCCAGCTGGTCTGCCAGCAGCACTCGCCTCATCGGGGCCCCGCACGACGGGTCAGGAGCCGCACGAGCACAACCGCGGCGAACGACATCGTCACGAGCACGAGGCCCATCGTCCAGAGTGCCTCGTTCCAGGTCTCGCCCGCCACCGTGTTGCCCATGTCAAGCGTGATCTGGGCGGTGAGCGTCGTCACCGGCTGGAAGAGGCTCCTGGGGATGAGCGGCCGGTTGCCGATCACCATCTGCACCGCCAGCGCCTCGCCCGCGGCCCGCATCATCCCCAGGACAATCGCCGTGACAATCCCTGCGCCCGATGCAGGCAGGAGCAGGTGGCGGATGGTCTGCCAGCGCGTCGTGCCCAGCGCGAGCGATGCGGTCCGGAGGTCTGGGGGAACCGCCCGGAAGGAATCGTAGGCGACGCTCGACACCGTCGGCAGGATCATCAGAGCCAAGACGAGGGAGCCTGCAAACCACGAGAAGCCGCTGGTGAAGCCTGCCCACTTGCCGTTGGCTGCGAGAAACGGGACCAGGACCGTGAGCCCAAGCCAGCCGTAGACGACACTCGGGATGCCCACGAACACCTCCATCGCCGGCTGCATGACGCGGCGCGCCCAGGGCGGGGCCACTTCGGCCATGAACAGCGCGAGGCCGAGGGAGAGGGGCGCGGCCAGCGCCGCGGCGACAGACACCACGCCGAGCGTCCCGAGGATGAACGGCAGCAGCCCGTAGGTGGTCTCACCCGACGTGGGGTCGGGCTGCCATACGGGCGCGAACACCTCCAGGATGGGGACGCCCGAGTGCCGGAAGAGCGCGATCCCGTTCCACGCGATGAAGGCGAGCAGCAGCCCGACAAGGAGCACGACCACCGTGGCTGCGGCTCCAGTCACCCGCCTGGCCACATCGATGCCGGGGGCCAGGACAACACGCTCCGGCCGCACGGCTGCCATCTCTGTGGCGATGTCCGACTCCATTCCCGCAGCCGCTCCCAGACCTGTCAGCTACTGGTTCGCGGGCGCGTAGGAGAGGCTCGGCAGCAGCTTGTGCTGGACGTCGTTGCTCAACATGTAGTCAACGAACGCCCGTGTCAGCCCGTCAGGCTGACCCTTGGTGTACATGTGGCCGTAGTCCTGCAGAACGTACTTGCCGTTGGCGAAGTTCTCCACGGACGCAGTCACCCCGTTGAGCGCAAGTCCCACCATCCTGTCCTTCTGGCCCACGTAATAGGCGTACGCGAGCACGCTGGTGGCGTAGTCCGTGTTCTCGACGGCGGTCGCGACGGATCCGCTTGAGTCCTCGGTCAGCGCCTGGCCGGTTGCCTCAAGCTGGCCCTGCAGCACGATCTTGCGGAACGTGGACCGCGTGCCCGACGAGGCGGGGCGGATGATGAGCACAATCTCGGCGTCCGGCCCTCCCACGTCCTTCCAGTTCGTGGTCTTGCCGGTCCAGATGTCGATGGCCTGCTGCCGGGTGAGGTTTGTGACCCCAGTCACCTTGGGGTTGTTGACCATCAGCCAACCCTGGAGCGCGATGACGTGGTCGACCAGCGACGCGGCATCTGTCGGCGGCAGCTTGGAGCCCGCAGTGACGTCGCTGTTCCCCAACTGGACGGCGCCCTGGAGGACCTGCGTGAGGCCCGTGCCGGAGCCGCCGCCCTGGACGTTGACGGTGGCGTTTGGACAGGCGGTCGTGTACTGCTTGGCCGCGGCCTCGACGAGCGGCTGTAGCGCCGTCGACCCGGAGGCGGTGATGCTGCCTTCCACGCACCGCGGGCCGGCGTTCGGGTCGGCGGTGGGACCCGCGCTCGGGGCCGGCGTCGCGCTGGCGCTGCAGCCGGTGACGGTCATCGCCAGGACGGCCGCGATCAGCGCGAGGCGGCGGGTGATGACGGGCATGTGGCGGCGTCCTCCTCTGTGGGTGGTCATGCAGAGACCGGCACGGCGGCCGCGGCCACATTGCCCACCGGGGGCACGGTGACGAGGCCGCCCTCGAGGTACTCCTTGGTGGCGTGCTCGCGTGGCTCTGCAAACAGCTGCCGTGTCTCCCCGAACTCCACAACGCGCCCGTCGTACAGGAACGCGAGGAAGTCGGACACCCGGTGCGCCTGCGGGATGTCGTGGGTCACGATGACCACGGTGAAGTCGCCGCGAATGGCGAGGATGCTCTCCTCGAGCAGCTGCGTGGAGCGCGGGTCCAGCGACGCGCCGGGCTCGTCCATGAGGACCACCTCGGGCGAGGTCGCCAACGTCCGGGCGATGCAGACACGCTGCTGCTGTCCGCCCGACAGCGCCAGCGCCGACTCGTCCAGGCGGTCCTTGACCTCGTCCCAGATGACCGCCTTGCGCAGGCTGGATTCCAGGATCTCCGCGTATTCGGTCTTGCCGTTGCCGCGCGCCTTGACACCGTAGAGGACGTTCTCGCGGATGGACATCGGGAACACGTTGGGCTTCTGGAAGACCATGCCCACGCGGCGCCGGAGGAGCACGGGATCCATCGCCATGCAGTCCTCACCGTCGATGGTGACGATGCCGGAGACGGAGCAGGTGGACGTGAGATCGGTCAGGCGGTTGAGCGTCCGCAAGAGCGTCGTCTTGCCGCAGCCGGAAGGACCGACAAGCGCTGTCACCTTGCCTTTGGCGATTGGCAGGTCGATCCCCCGCAAGACCTCCTTGCTGCCATAGGCGACCCGGAGGCCGTCTGTCCGCATCACGTTGTCCAATGTCGTAACCCTCCTGGGTGCAGGTCCGGTTCCGGCCCGCGCTGGTGTCTGGTCGTGGGTGGGGCTCAGCCAGCCGTGAGGGAGCCGCGGTAGCGCCGCGCAACCCGTCGCCGAACCACAACCGCAACGCTTGTCAGCCCCAGCGTGAGCAGGAGCAACAGCAGGGCGGTCGCGAAGCGGTAGTCGGCCATGGTGTCGACATACGGCTTGAGGCCGTACTGCGTGGCGAACAGGGCGTAGTCAAGCGAGGTCACCGAGTTCGTCGGCGCCACGCCGTCCTGCCCGGGCCCGGCGATGAACATGATCACGGCGAGGCTTCCTGAGGCCTCCGCCGCGCCGATGAGCAGACCCGTGATGATGTTGAGCCCGGCCCAGGGGAGCAGAAGCCGGCGCAGTCCGTACGCGTCGCTGGTGCCCAGCGCCACCGACCCTTCCCGCAGGTCACGCGGGATGGAGCGCAGCCCCTCCTCCGTGAGCTTGGCGATGATCGGGATGACGAGGAGGGCCAAGAAGGCCGAGGCGGTGATGAACGAGCCCGTGCCCGGGTGGACCAGCCCGTTCACATCGGTGTACACCCCGCGGACGAGGTCCGAGATGGGCGTGCCGGCGGCGAGGCCGCTGGTGGCACCGACGACGCCGAACGCTGTGGCGCCGATGACAAAGACCGACACCGCGCGGAGCATGGTCGTGGAGAGGTCGATGACCTTCGCCATGAGCCCCGGGTACTCGCTCATGAAGACGCCGGCCCCGACGCCCGGCAGGATTGCGAAGAGGGAGGTGAGCGCGATCAGCTCCAACGTCCCCAGGATGTTGTTGAGCAGACCCACCGTGTAGGTGAACTTGGCAGCCCCGGAGGTCTCCACCAGCTGCTGCGTCCAAGCGGTGGTCAGCAGCGACACGTCGAACGAGCCCACCCCGGAGACCACGACGCGCGCAAGGATGAACCCGTAGGCCGCCACCGCGAGGACGACCGGGAGCGCCAGCACCGGATACGTGGCGAAGTCGCGGGCGGACGGCCCGTCGCCCAGCACGCCGCGCAGCCCGTGCGAGGCGCCGAAGGCCGAGAGCAGCAGGAGCATGGGCCCGGTGATTGCGGAACGGTGGACGATGCCGTTGACATCGGCACCGTAGAGCCAGACCGGCAGCAGGAGCGCCGCGACGGCGGCGACGGCGGAGAGCAGGGCGATGGTAAGCGTCGAGCGATCGAGCGCCTCGCCGACACGGCGCTTGGCGACTGCCGGCGCCGCGACGCACAGGGCCAGCAGTGCCAGGGCTGGGGCCGTCAGCACATCGGCGCCGTTCCAGAGCAGCACCGCGCCGCCGACCACCAGGCCAAGCACCGCGGCGACAAGGTTCAGCACATGGAGCCGGCGATCGGCCAGACGCGCGTCGGCAAGCAACACGGCCAGCAGGCCGCTCCGGCCCGTGTCAGCCGCGCGCTGGAGGGGTGCCGGCGTCGCCCGGCGTTGATCCAGGACCGTGCTCATGCGGCCATCCTCCGGCGCCCCTTGGTCTGGATGAGGGTCATCATGACCACCACGATCCCTGCCATCAGGAGCAGGAAAAGCGCGCTTGTATAACCGACAGCGCATTCGGTTGGCGTGCAGGAGCCGTTTGCAACCTGGAATGCCCCGAGCAGGCCGGCCCCCTCAGCGGTGAGTGACGGCGTCCGCTCAAGGACGTCCACCACGGGGCGCGGCAGGGTCTGCGCCTCCCAGCCCACGGCGAACACGATGATCAGCGTGTCGCCCATCGCCTTGAGGGTCCCGAGGGCGACAGCGGCCGCGATGCCGGGGCCAGCAAACGGCAGCAGCACGCGGCGCAGCGTGTAGCGACGGTTTGCGCCCAGGGCAAACGATGCCTCGCGTGCCGCGGAGGGCACGTTGCGCACCGCATCCACAAGGAGCGGCGTGAGGAACGGGATCAGCAGGAGCGCCACCAGCGCGCCGCCCAGGAGCGTGCTGTTGTCGGTGCCGCCCGGGTTCCACGGATAGGCGCCCGGGTTGTACGGGACGCCTGCCGGGGGCCATGCGCCTGGGGCCAGACCCAGTTTGGCCGGGTCGAGCGGGAAGGTGGAGTCACCGGCGAACTTGGGGATCATCACGAGTCCCACGAACACGACGCCGGAGACCGCATACAGGATGGGCGGTACACCGGCAAGCACGTCCACGATCGGACGCAGCACCCGGCTCACCGGACCCATCGGGAACTCGGTGACCATGATCGCCATCGCCAGCGACACGGGTGCGGCGATCAGCACGGCAACGAGCGTGATGAGGATCGTGCCCGAGACAGCAGGCAGGAGGCCGAGTTGTCCGGTGTTGGTGCCGCTGTACTTGGAGGCGAACTGGTCGCCCAGCAGCGCCCCGAGGCCGGGCCGGTCAAAGGCCGGCAGGCTGTTGGCGACGATGACGATGACGATGGCCGCGAAGGCTGCCACCGGGATCAGCGCGAGCGAGAGCGAAAGCACGTACGGCACGGTGATCGGGCGTCGTCGGCGGCCCTCGCCCGAGAAGCGGCGCCGGAGGATGACCACGCCCACGAGCAGCAGGAGCGCGATCCCGAGCACCTGGGTGGGGCCGATGCCTCCCGTGGCTGCCGACGCCTCGATCGAGGCGCTGCTCATCTGCGGACCTAGGTCAACGCCGTTGATGTCGAGCACCTGGGCGTTGTTGAGGGTCAATTGGGTCGTGCCCGCGGCCACGGCCTTGACGCGGATGGTCACGAGGATCCCGTCCGGCGGCGCCATCGCAGCGGTTTCGAGCGGCAGCATGACCCCCACCCGGGGCAGGGTGCCGGCGCCATTCGAGGCGTCGATCACCTGGTCCTTGGTCTGCCACGGCTGGCCGATGAGCAGCGTTGCGCCCTCCCAGCCGGGTCCGGGGGCAACGTCGATGATCTGCACGATGGTCCGGTCAAACAGGAGGTCCGCGGTGATCTGGCTCATCGGCGTGTCGGAGAGCAGGCGGATGACGATGGTGGACTGCTCGCCCTGGGCGATGAGGCCCGATGCCGGCGCGACCGTGATCACGGCCGAGCCCAGCGCCGAGGTTGGGGATGGAGCGGCCGTGGGCGCGGCGGTGGGCTCCGGCGTCCGGGGCGGACCCGTGGCGCCAGGCGCCGCAGCAATCGAGGCGGTGGTGCCCGTCGTTGTGACGGGGAGCAGACTGCCCGCTTCGTCAAGCATCTGGATGGGCGACGACGGGAGCGCCTCAAGCGCGAGGTTGGAGACGCCGCCCGGGCCGCTCACGGCCTGCATGGTCACAACGAGGGCGACGGCCTCCCCGGCAGGGACGCTGCCGCTCCCCGGGAGCAGGAACGCCGCCACGTTGCGCAGCACACCGGTCTTGTTGGCGGCGGCGGCTGCGGCCTCGACGCTCTTGTTGCTGCCGTCCGTGGAGCTCCCGAAGGCGAGGATGCCGCCGGTGTAGGCCGGTCCCAGCTTGAAGTCCACAACCTGGAGCAGCACCGGGTCAAACTGGAGGTTCGCCTGGACGCCGGTCGTCACAACGGCGGCGCTCTGGATGACGCTGACCTCAAACGTGGAGCCAGCGGCCGCGGGGCTGGCCGGAACCTCTACCCGCAGCGTGGCGCCCTCCCCAGCGCTCGCAGTTCCGTTCAGCCACGGGAGCAGCCCGCCGGCCAGCGCGAGGACGGCGAGCAGGCCAACCGTGAGCGGGCGCCGACGCGCGGATCTCGACGTGGTGGTCACCGTGCGCCTCGGGTTCCGGACCTGGCCTTGGCAAGTCGGCGCCGGCCAAGGAACAGCAGCAGCAGCACAAAGGTCATCAGCACGCCGCCGAGCAGCGCCGAGAGGACCAGCGCACCGGTGTCCGCGGTTTGGCCGCCGGGAGTCTGCGGCCCGGTCGCAGGCGCCTCTGTGGCGCCACCAACGGCGCCGCCGGCTAGCTTGAAGTCAAGCGCTGCCTGGTCGAGGATCTGGCCCCCCGGGAGATCCGCCTCAAGCTCGAGGTGATAGGTGCCGTCGGCGAGCGCGGTCAGCGGGTTGATGTCCAGTGACACCTTGCGCCTGAAGGTTGGGATGACTGACGCGCCGGTCACCTGCGCGGTCCCGGTCGCCACAACGGCGCCGCTGGGACCCTGGAGGCTCGCCTTGGTCGTGATCAGGAACGGGGGCATCCCGTAGTGGGTGTTGCCGGTGTTCTGGAGCATCGCGGAAACCGTCAGCGGCTTGCCCGTCGTGGGAGGCGTGATGGCGAGGTCCTGCAGTTCACCGGTCCGGTGACCTGTGGTGCCGTCAAGCGTGATGACCACCGAGAGGCCGAGGTTGATGCCGATGGCGACGTTGCCGCCGTCGGCCGTCGGCTTGCCCTGCGCTTCGAGGATGGCGTAGCGGCTGCCCTGCCCGGCGTCGGCCGGCGCGTGCACGGTGACCGTGACGGCGCGCGACTGGCCGGCCTCGAGGTGGAACACCGCGGGCTCGACGGTCACCCACGGGACACCCGTGTACGGGCTCCTGTCGTCGGTGGTTGGGAGCGGCAGGAACCCGCCGTCCGCGGACTGGCCCAAACCAAGCGGGAAGAGCGAGATGTCGAGCGGGATGCCGGCGGCGAGCGTCACCGTCGTCGCGGAGCTGGCGCCGGGCTTGACCGTGGCGCCGATGATTGACGGCTGCGCCGTGAGCGTCGATCCAGCCGGGGCACTCGCGAGCGGTGCGGCGGATGGGCCAGCAGCCTGCACGGAGCCCATCTGCGCCGAGAGCAGCAGGGAGAGCAGCGCGGCGGCACGGATCAGTCGTCGGGTGGGTGCGTTCATCCGCTCGTTTCTCTGTAGGTGGGGACGTGTTGGCGGGAGTGCGCAGGGAGCGGTCCCGAAGGACCGCCCCCTGTGCGCATTGCTAGGAGGACTAGAAGGTGCTCAGCGCCTGGAACGTGAGCGTGATGCCGTACGAGCCGGAGGGATCGGACGGGTTGACGAACTGCTGGAGCTGCAGCGCCTGGGTGACGCTGTTGGCGCCTGCGGCAACGTTGCCGCCGGTGGCGAGGTCGACGTCCGTGGGGACACCGGTGTTGACGACGTGCATGGAGGCCGTGAGGACCTTCGCGCCGTCAACCATGTGGCCCTTGTGGGTGGCGCTGGGATCCTGAACGTTCAGGTTCCAGGTGATGTTGGAGAACACGACGCAGCTGAAGTCCTTCACGTTCGTCGCGTTGCGGACGAGCGGGATGGTCAGGGCCGTGGGGCACTGCAGGGCGAGGAAGCCCGCGTCCAGGGTGCCGGTGACCGTGACACTGCCGTTGGCCGGGGCCAGCGTGGGGGTGGGGGTCGGGACCGGCGTGGGGGTGGGGGCCGGAGGGGGCGTGGCGCAGGGGTTGTTGACCGTGCCGCCGGTTGCGGTCGGGATGATCGTGCCGGCGTAGTTGGCCGCGTCTCCGTCAAGCATGCCGCCGTCGCTCGGGCCCAGCGGGAGGCCGAAGGTGACCGCGGCGCCACAGGTGCCGGCGGTGAAGGTGGCGGTGAAGACGGTGTGCGCGCCGACCAGGTTGCTCGAGCCGTCAAGGAACGAGAAGCCGAGGGCCGGGATCTTGCCGGCCGCGTTGGCGGCGGCGATGAAGGTGGCGGTGTTGGCGACGGACGGGAAGCCCAGCGCGCCTGCGCCGGCGGCAACCCAGTCGGCGCCCTTGGTGATGCCGGTCAGCGTGAGGCCGCCGGTCCAGGTGAGGCTGGCGGTGACACCGGAGATGCTGTCGGGGGTGATGGTCGTGCCGACAACGTCAACGCTGAAGCTGCCGCCGGGCGTCGTGTTCACCGTGGCGGGGCTGACCGTGAGGGTGTAGGGGCCGGCCGCCATGACCGGTGCCGCGATGGCGAGGGAGCTGACGATGACGGTCGCGCCAAGGGCGAGCGCCGCCGCCTTCTGGCCGAGGCGATGGATCGGGTTCACTCAAGACTCCTCATCGGAGTGGCCGCAAGAGCCACTCCACAGGTATTGGTTGTCGTACAGCCGAGCGCGTTACGGGGCAACAAAGCCCGCGGCGCCCCACTTGCTGGTGATCTGGCCAATGTCGCCGAGGCCGATTGCGCCGTCGTTGTTGACGTCAGCGCGGATCCACCCGGGGCAGCTCGGCTGGCCCGTGATGGACCACTTGCTGGTGATCTGGCCGATGTCGCCCAGACCCACAGCGCCGTCCGTGTTGACGTCGTAGTCGAGGACTGCCTTGGTGGCCGGAATGGCAACCTGCACGAAGCCGACTGCGCCGACGGCCGCCTGGCCGGCGGAGCTGAGCATGTAGTTGACGAGGTCCTTGGCCTTGGTCAGCGCGGAGTCGGCCGGGGCCGTGCTCAGGCTGAACGAGTCCTTGCGCATCGCCAGGTAGAGCGTGCGCGGGGCCGGGTACGTACCGTTCTGGACGGTGAGGACGCTCGGGGCGACGCCGTCGACCGTGAGCGCCTTGAGGCAGCCGGAGCCGCTGGGGCCGTCGAGGGCCAGGTTGGCAAGGCTGGTGTAGACGATCTGACCGGCGTTGTTGCAGGCCGCGTCAGACTCTTGCGCGCTGGTGGTCAGGCGGGCGAGCCCGGTCGCCGTGATCGTGCTGCCTTCGGCCGCCGCCCCAACCCCGAAGAGCCGCAGGAAGTCGTCCGATGAGCCCGAGCCGAGGATGCGCGAGCGAGGCACGATGGTGCCGGACGCCGATGCGTCGATCGTGCTCCAGTTGGTGATGGTCCCCTCCCAGATCCCCTTGACCTGGGCGGTGGTGATGCTGCTCACAACCGAGGTGGCCTTCACGGCGATAACCATGGCGTCGCGACCGATCTGCCAGGCGTAGAGGCCGGTCTCGACGCCCGAGGTCTTCAGCGGGCGGGACGATGCGGCGATATCGACGGTGCCTGCGGCAAGAGCCGTGAGGCCGGCGCCGGAGCCGTTCTGCGTGATGCTCAGCGTGCAGCCGCCGTTGGCGGTCTGGAAGCCGCTCTGGGCCTGCACGAGCGCCGGGCCCACCGTTGTGGAGCCCTGCTCGAGGATCGTGATGGGGCAGGTGGTCCCTGCGGCGCTAACGATGGCGGGAGCGCTGACGGCAAGCGTTGCGCCCAGGACTGCGACGGCGGTCAGCGAGACCGTCGAGGTGCGCAGTCGCGTGATGATCGAGTGCATCGGTGCGGTATCCCTCCGAGTGTCCGCGGGTGCGGACAGGTGCGTGGTGTGCACCGGCGGCCTTGCGGTTTGCCTGTGCGCTGATACGTCGCGATAATCCCTTGCGCGATCCTCCTTTCAGGGTCGTGCCGGGTCCGGTTCCGTTGCTGGTAGCCCCACTGCGGAGCCGGACCCTCGTCGTCTTGTGGTGCGGATCGCGGCGCGCCCCCCGGCTGCGTTGCGAACGCGTGGTGGTGTGCGGTGGATCAGCCAGCCTTTGGCCGACGCGAGAGCAGGCCGCCGGCGATCCCGAGGACCACGACGGCGATCACGATGAGGACCAGCCACGGCGTCGAAGACCCACTCGAGCTGGCGGGATCAAGTCCTGGTGCGGCCGATGCGGTGGCGGACGCCGTGGCCGAGGCGACGGCGGCGCTGGGCGAGGCAGACATGGCCGGGTCACTGGGTGTGGTCGAGGGGGCTGCGTCGCTCGGCGTGACCGTAGCGGCGGGGTCCGTTGGAGCGGCCGATGCGCCAGGCGACGCTGTGGCGCCTGCCGATGGTGCCGCCGAGGCGCCGGCCGATGCGCTTGGCGCAGGCGTGCAGCCGCCGATCGTGACGGTGGCGCCAGTCCCCTTCGTGCCCTTCATGGTGGCGCCGTACGTTGCGTCACTGCCGTCCAGCACGAGCCCGTCCTCGGGTCCAATCGGCAGGCCGATGGTGGCCGGACCGCAGCCGATGGCCTTGAACGTGAGCGCCAGAACCTCCTGATCCCCGGTGGGGACCGCGTCGGGCGGGAGGAACGCCGCGGCGATCTTCTTGAACTTGCCAGCCGAGTTGGCGGCGGTGATCGCGGTGGCCAGGTTGGCCGGCTGGAGGATTGCGGCACCGTCCCAAGCCGCTGCGCGCGTGGCGGCGGTCAACTGGAGCTTCGTCTTGTCAAAGGTGACGGTGGCCTGCACGCCGCTCATCGCCGCGGTCGCATTAACAATGACCTTCACCGAGAAGGTTCCGCCCTGATCCACGGTCTGGGTGGCGGGGTCCAGGCGAAGTGTGGCCGAGCCTGCAGCCAGGGCCGGGGCCGCGGCAAGGGTCGCGCCCAGGATGGTCAGTGCGGCGATCCTGGATGCTGTGGCGAGTGGTCGCACGATGGGGTCTTCCCTCTCTGAGTGGTCCCAATCGCGTCCGCTGGCTGCTTGTGCTGCTCGCGCTGGGCAGTTGGGGCGGGACGCGCCGGGCTGGTGGTGGGCGGTTCAGTGCGGTTGTCGAGCCGACAGTAGCCGCCGTCTGTCAGCGATCTCGCAGCGCTGCGTGAAGGTTTGGTTACCAGTCCGTTACGGCCTGTGAGCCCGGGTTTGGACGCTGGCCGCGGAACTGCGGGAACCACGGCAGACGCCCCGGGGTGGCGGCCCCGGGGCGTGGTGCCCTGCCGTGGCGGGTGATGCGGGGTATGGGGCCGACGGCGCCGCGGGCGGCTGCGGATCCGCCCGCGGCGCCGCTGTCGGCTGAGGTAAGCCAGGAGTTGGGGAGCCCCGAGGAGGGGCTAGTTCGCGCTTAGCACGAGGCCGTCGATGATGGTCTTCTTGCCCGCAGTTCCCGGCTTGATCACGATCGTTCCGGTCTTCACGGAGGTGTAGACCTTCACGGTGATCAGCCGCTTGTTGATGGTTGTGGCTGACCTGAGGCTGATGGTCTTGAGCAGCGTCGTCCCCAGATAGACCTTCACGCTGCCGCAGGTGGGACAGGTGGTGGCCACGATGGCGATGCGCTTGGCCTTGATGCCGGTGCGCGTCAGCTTGGCCAGGGTGGATGTTGAGCGCGAGTACGTCGAGCGGAAGAACGCGGCGCTGGTGCCCCTGGTCCATGAGCCGGTCTTGGTCATCGAGCGCTCGTCCAGCGGCGTGGCGGTGCATGTCTCGGCCGTCCATGCCGAGTAGAGCCCATCGCCGTCCTTGGAGCGGGCGCTGAAGCAATAGGTGGAGCCCGCGAGCCCGACAAAGGTGGCGCCCGTGGCTGCCGTGTCCGTCTGCCACGGCGCCAGCACGCCGAATGCGCCGTTCCAGGCAGCGCGGCGGTAGCGCACGTCGTAGGTTGCAATCGCGGCGCCGGCGGGTGTCCCGCTCCACGCCACGGGGATGTCGGTTGCGGCGAGCCAGAGTGGGAGCGCTGTGATGGCCGCCGTCGGGTGCGCGGCGACGGTGACGGAGCCGGGCGTTGCCGTCAGGGACAGGGGCAGCCCGTAGTTCGCCGTCTCGCCATCGGTCATGTAGCCGTCAGCCGGCCCGATGGGCAGGTCGAGGCTGGTAGAGCCATTGGCGATGGCGCTGAACGTGACGCTGTAGAGCTCGTGGTCGCCGGCAGCAAGGAATGACGACCCGTCGAGGAATGTGGCGGCGATGCCCGGGATCTTGCCGGCCGCGTTGGCGTTGGCGAGGAACGTGGCGAGGTTGAGGGCCGTGGGCCAACCCACCCACGTGGCCGCGGCGGCCGTCCAGTTCGCGCCCTTGGCGATGGAAGTCACCTGCACCAGCGTCTTGTCAAACGTGAGGCTCGCCTCCGCGCCGCTCACCTTGCCGGCGGTGTTGCCGATGATGTGCACCGTGAAGGAGTCGCCGATAGAGGCCGCCGTGCTAGCCGCCGCAACGCGCAGCGAGTCCGACACGGTTGCGGTGGTCACCGCGGGAGCGCCAACCATGCCGACGGCCAGGCTCACCCCGATGCCAAGCGACACGGCAACGCGGCCGATGCGGCGAAGGCGGGCGACCAATCCTGTGGGTTGCACTGTGCTCCTCCGTGTTCGCGCGACAAGGTGAGGCCGACACTGGTCACCCGCCGCGGGTCAACTGCCACATCGAGGCATGGCTCGTGTTGCGGGACCCTTTGTAGGGTTTCAATGTCAACGCGCGGTTGACCCGCTGTTAGCGAACCTGACCGGCAGATGACCTCAACATCAACGGATGTGGCATCCGCGTAATCACGAGTCATGGTCTCCGCTAGGCTTCGCGCGTGACCCACGAGTACACAATCCTGATTGGCGGCGTTGTGATCCCCGGAGGTTCGTCGAGGACCTGCACGGCCATCGCCTGGGCGGCCGACACGATCCTGGCGCTCGGCTCCGACGAGGTGGTGCTGGGCATCTCGCGCGGCGACTCGGCGGTGGTTCGTCTGGAAGGGCTGGTGGTCACGCCGCTCGCGGATGGGGATGTGCTAGAGGTGGGCGGGCCGGCAGACTTCGCTGTGCTTGCTGCTGGCGCGCGTTACGCGGACGGAGCACCCGTGGCGGTGATCCGCGGCGGACACATTGCGGAAGGCGAACTGCCCGGGCTCGAGGCGCACGAGCACCCGCCCCACCGGTGAGCGGTCGCGTGCTGCGACGGGGCTCCCCTATCGCCCGAATGCGTGGGCCGCAGCGGCCAGCGGCAACGCCATTCCCAGGACGAACACCGGCCACGGGTATGGCCCGGGCATGCCGCCTGCCAACACGGAACCGGTGTCCAGCGTGTACGAGATGATGACGATCACGCCGCCCGCCAGCCCTGCCGCCCAGTGACGAGCGTCCACGCGGAGTGACCCGCCGCCACGGAGCCGTCGGGCCGCCGCCAGCCCCACGCCAATCAGCGCCGTGCTCACCGCAACCGGCGACCACACCGGTCCCACCCACGGCACCGGCAGCAGGAACAGCAGGTCCGTGGCGCCCAGGGAGCCAGGCCACCCCGCAAACACCCAGAGCCAGCCGTAGTAGGCGATGTCCCAGACGCCAAACACCACCGCCGACCAGGCCAGCCGCTCAAGCCCGGGTCGGCCAACCAGCATCCCGATGGACGCGATCATCACGAGCGTCGCCGCCTCGCGCCCCATCTCGATCGCAGCGTAGGAGCCAACGGCACGCACCGGCTGGAGCGGGAAGAGCACGCCAACCTGCCCGCCGAGGGCGCCCGTCAGGTAGACGACGATCGCCGACTCGAGATAGGCCATCGCGACGGCGAAGGCGAAGACGATGACGGAGGTCGAGCGAAGGCTGGTCACGTGCGGCATGACGCGGATGGTGGCACGGGTGTGGCGATCCGCGCAGACGCAGACCTGCCGCGCAGGATGTGACGGGCCATGTGGC
>CAIYHO010000217.1 GCA_903925955.1 uncultured Chloroflexota bacterium | reverse complement strand
GGGCGAAGATGTCGAGGATCAGGCGAGAGCGGTCGATGACCTTGACGCCCAGCAGCTGCTCAAGCGCCTTCTGCTGTGCAGGACTGAGCTCATCGTCTGCAATCAAGATGTCAAACCCGGTCTCGGATTTGGCCTGGAGCAGCTCTTCCGCCTTGCCCTTGCCCACGTACCAGTTGGGGTCCACGTGACGGCGGTTCTGCCACTCGGCGCCCACAACCTCGGCGCCCGCTGTGGCGGCAAGCGCGGCAAGCTCCGTGAGCGAGTCCTGCGCGCCCCAGCCGGGATCCTCGCCGGTGTCAACGGCAAGCAGGAACGCCTTCTCGGCGGGCGGGGCAATGTCGATGGATTCGCTGCGTGGACTCATGGCCGGGTCAGCATACCCGGCGACGCACGCGGATCAGTGCGCGACCGTTGTCAGCCATCCGTCAAGGGCGGCGGCAGCGCGCGGCAGCGGGTTGGCCGCGGCGTCAAGAACCGCGAGGTCGGGTTCACCGCGGAACCAGGAGCGCTGGCGGCGGGCAAAGCCGATGTTGTGCTGGGCGTCCTGGGCAATCGCCTCGTCCAGCGTGATCTCGCCGTCAAGGTGCGCCCAACTCTCGCGATACCCGATGGCGGAGAAGCACGGGAGGGCCGGATCCCAATGCTCGCGGAGGGCGCGGGCCTCCTCCACCAGGCCCGCCTCGAACTGGGCGTGCGCGCGGTTTGTGATGGCCAAGCGCTGGAGTTCGGGGTCAAGGATGAGCTGCAGACCCAGCACCGGGGCCGGATACCCAACTGGCTCCGGCAGCGGTGCATCGCCACGAAGCGTGGCAATCTCCAGGGCGCGGACGACGCGGCGCGGGTTCTTGAGGTCGGTCCTGCCGGCTAGGCGCGGCGCGAGGTTGCGCAGGCGGCGGGCCAGCTCCGCGACGCCGTGGCGCGCGAGGTCCGCCTCGATGGTGGCCCGGACGTCCGGGTCAAACGCGAGCGCGTCAGTATCGATGCCGCGCATGACGGCCCGGAGCCAGAACCCGGTGCCGCCCGCGAGGATGCCGATACCGCGCCGGGCGCCGAGTGCCTCGAGCGCCTCGAGCGCATGCGTGCGGAAGTCGGCGATGGTGAACGGCTGGTCCGGATCGACCAGGTCGATGCCATGGTGGACGACGCGCGCGCGCTCCTCGGCCGACGCCTTGGCGGTGCCGATGTCGAGACCGCGGTACACCTGCCGCGAATCGGCCGACACGATCTCGGCCGGGATGCCGCGCGCCATCAGGCGCTCAGCGAGGTTGATGGCGAGCGTGGTCTGGCCGGTGGCCGTGGGGCCGCCAAGGACGACGAGCGGTGCGGGGGATGTGATGGGGGCCTCCAGCCTCAGGCCAGCCGGCCGCGGAGCGCGTACGGGCCGGCATGCTCAATCAAGACGTTGACTTCGGTCCCGAGCAGCGCGGGCGGCGCGGCCACGTGGACCAGTTTGCTCTCGCGGCTGCGACCCAGCAGATGCGCCATCCCTTCGGGAAGGTGTGCGAAGGCATCTCGTGACGCCGTGGTGCCTGCGGCCTCCTCGTCGGCGTCCTCGTCATCGTGGCTGTGGGCGCGCAGCGGGACCACGGTGTCCAGCAGCACATTCGCGGTCTGGCCAAGCCACGCACGGTTGCGCTCAAGGCCAATCCCCTCCTGCACGGCGAGCAGATCCACCAGACGGCGCCGCTTGACGTCGGCTGGGACATCGTCCGCGAGGTGTGTCGCCGGCGTTCCTGGGCGCTCGCTGTACGCGGCGGCAAAGACCTGGTCGTATCGGACGGTCTCAAGGAGGCGGATGGTGTCCGCGTACTCCTCATCGGTTTCGCCGCAGAACCCGGTGATGATGTCCGTGGAGAGCGCGATGCCCGGGACGGCGTCGCGGATCCGGGCAAGCCGCTCGAGGTAGTGGCTGATGGTGTATTGGCGGCCCATCCGGCGCAGCATGGCGTCGGACCCGGACTGGACCGGCAAGTGCAACGCCTCGCACAGGGACGGGCAGGCGGCCATGGCCTCGATGAGCCGGTCTGAGAGGTCCCACGGGTGCGAGGTGACAAAGCGCAGACGCGGGATTGCCGGTGCGCCGTCGCCTGTGCGGATCGCGTCCACCGCGCGGACAAGCTCCGCAAGATCGGGTCGCTCGGTGCGGTCCTGTGCGCGGCCAACGGTGCGCTGCGTCTGGACGTGGGCGAAGCGGGGCTCCGGCGCAAGGTCGTGGCCGTACGAGTTGACGTTCTGGCCCAGCAGGGTGACCTCGCGGTACCCCGCGGCGGCCAGCGCACGCGCCTCGGCGACGATCTCGTCAAACGGGCGGCTGCGCTCTGGGCCACGGCTGAACGGGACGATGCAGTATGTGCAGGTCTTGTCGCAGCCGTAGATGATGGGCAGCCAGGCGCTGATGGCGGAGCCGCGGCTCACGGCACCCCCGGCGATCGCATCGGCTCGGGCGCGGACCAGGTGCGAGGCGTCGCTGACCTCAGCGCCCTTCACAAGCGTGGTTGCCGCCGTCATTGCCAGGGCGCCTACGGGCGCCTGCGCCGACGCAAGGCCAAGCCGGTCGATGAGCTCGGGCTCCTCGTCGGGCCGCAGGAAGAGGTCCACGGCCGGGTACCGCTTGGCAAGACCCGCGCGGTTGGACGTCCGGACGGAGCAGCCCGTGAGGACAACGCGCATGCCAGGGTTTGCCGTCTTGAGCCGTGCCAGGACGCCCTGCCGGCCGATCACCTTGTTCTCGGCGGCTTCCCTGATGGCGCACGTGTTGATCACGACAAGATCGGCCGTCTCCATGGACGGCGCCTCCGCGCAGCCTGACGCCAAGAGGCGCCCGGCCATCTCCTCGGAGTCGCTGCGGTTCATCTGGCAGCCAAGCGTCCAGACGAAGAAGGCGGGCAGAACGCGCGTCTCGGGCCGGAACTCGACAAGCCGCGAATCGCCGGGCGTGTCTGCGGCAGGGGTTCCGCGCGGAACGGCGCTGACTGGCGCGCCAAACTCAACCACCGGCAGCTGGCGCGGGCTCATGCCGCATCTCCTGCGTGTGCAAATCTCGTCCGTTCGCCCCATGTCGTTGCGGCAATCGCCGTGCGGGCGCCAGCGACCAGCCGGTCCGGCATGACGAGGAGTGCGTGCGTCGCCGCGTACGGCCCGTTGTCGCCGTGATAGTCGGAGCCGCCCGTGGCCACAAGGTGCAGGTTGGCAGCCACCCGGGCTACCGCGGCTCGCGTATCCGCGTCAAACGAGCGATGGTGGGTCTCAAGACCGCCGAGGCCCTCGGCCATCAGGTCGCGGAGCAGCCCAACTCGCGAGGGCGCCTCTGCAAAGTGCGCCAGGGACGGCAGCCCCCCAGCGGCCCGGATGGCCCGAATGGCGCTGATCGGATCAAGCCCCGTCCGCGCCACGTAGCCCGGCTTGCCGTGGCCAATCCAGTCGCGGAACGCCTCGTCCACGCTGTCTACATACCCTGCAGCCATCATCGCGCGGCCAAGCGTGGGCCGGCCAAGCGCGCCGATGTCGGCGAGGTCCATCGCGGCCAGCTGGTCGTCGATGGGCTTGCCGGCGGCGCGAAGCTTTTCCACCGCAAGCTGGAAGCGGACGCGGCGCCCACCGCGCTGCCTCTCGAGGGCCGCCTCGAACGCCTCGTCATCTGGGTCCACGCCAATGCCCAGGACGTGAAGCTCGCCCTCGGAGAGCTCCAACTTGAGGCCGCGCGTAATGCTGTTGATCTCAACCGCCGGTACGAGCTCCAGACCCGGTGGCAATGGCGCGGCGCTTGGCGCGACCAGCTCGCGATAGGCGGCAAGGTTGTCGTGATCCGCGATGGCGAAGAGCCGGATGCCGGCGTCAAACGCCTGGCGGACAAGTTCGGCCGGCTCCAGCACGCCATCGGAACGGAGCGTGTGGGCGTGGAGATCCGCGGTAGCGGTGCCCGGCGCGGGCGCAGGCCCGTCCGCCCCGCGGGCGTGTCGGGAGGCCACGCTGATCAGATCTCGACGAGGCGCTGGATGCGCTCGATCTGCAGGGCACGGCCAGTTGCCGGATCCAGATCGATTTGACAGGCGTTGAGCACCACCGGGCCGTCCCCTACTTCAAACCGCGTGGGCAGCCCGTTGAGGAAGCGCGGGATCACCGTGGCCGGGTTGAAGCCGATGACGCTCCAGAGCGGCCCGGTCATGCCCAGATCGCTCTGGTACGCAGTGCCGTTGGGGAGGATCCGCTCATCGCCTGTGACAACGTGGGTGTGGGTTCCCACCACCACGGAGACGCGGCCGTCAAGGTAGAGGCCAAGCGCGGTCTTCTCGGACGTGATCTCGCAGTGGAAATCCACAAGCCGGATGGGCGGCAGTGGCTCGGAGGCCTCGTCGAGGAGGCGGTCAGCCTCCGTGAAGGGGTTATCGATGGGCTGCATGAAGGTGCGGCCCTGAAGGTTGATGACCGCGATCTCGGACCCGTCAAGCGCGGAGTAGGTGCCCCAGCCCCGCCCGGGGACGTCGTGCGTCCCGTAGTTGAGCGGCCGCAGGACGCGGTCATTTGCATCGAGGAACGGGTAGATCTCCCGCTTGTCCCAGATGTGGTTGCCGCTGGTGATGACGTCAACGCCGGCCGCAAACAACGCTTCGGCCGTTGAGGGCGTCAGCCCCATACCGCCCGCGAGGTTCTCCCCGTTGGCGGTCACGAAGTCCACGCCGCGCTCGAGGCGCAGGTCCGGGAGCACCTGCTCAATGGCGATGCGACCGGGCTTGCCAATCACATCGCCAATCATCAGGACGCGGCAGGCGCCAGGCGGACGCGGTGCGTTCCCGTTGGTTGGATTGCCGAGCCCGGCGCGATCAGATCGGGTGGCCATCGTGGGCCCTCCCCTACTTCGCGTATTCGACTGCGCGGGTCTCGCGGATCACGGTCACCTTGATCTGGCCCGGGTAGGTGAGGTTCTCCTCGATCTTCTTGACGATGTCGCGCGCCAGTCGTGTCGCGGACAGGTCGTCGATCTCCTCCGGGCGGACGAGGATGCGGACTTCTCGACCCGCCTGGACGGCGAACGAGCGCTCAACGCCGGTGAAGCTGTCGGCGATGGCCTGGAGCTCCTCAAGACGCTTGACGTAGGTCTCCATCGTCTCGCCGCGAGCGCCCGGGCGGGACGCCGAGATGGCGTCTGCAATCTGGACGATGGGCGCCTCGATGCAGGCGTACTCAACCTCCTGGTGGTGCGCAGCGATTGCGTTCACCACCTTGAAGGGCATGCCATGCTTGAGAGCGAGGGCGGCGCCAATGGCGGCGTGAGGGCCCTCCACCTCGTGGTCGATGCCCTTGCCCACGTCATGCAGGAGCCCGCCAATCTTGGCGGCCTGGACATCGGCACCCATCTCGGCGGCGATGATCGCGGCCAGATGGCTGGTCTCCACGCAGTGGACAAGCACGTTCTGGCCGTAGCTTGTGCGGAACTTCAGACGGCCGATCTGCTTGACGAGGTCGGCGGGGAGCCCGGGGACACCCGCGTCGTAGCAGGCCTGCTCGCCGGCTTGGCGCATGGTGACGTCCACCTCGGCGCGGGCCTTGGCGACAACCTCTTCGATGCGCCCCGGGTGGATGCGGCCGTCGGCGATCAGCTTGGTGATCGCGACGCGGGCAACCTCGCGGCGGACAGGATCGAAGCCCGAAAGCACAACGGTCTCAGGGGTGTCATCGATGATCAGGTCGATACCGGTGGCCTGCTCGAGGGCGCGGATGTTGCGCCCTTCACGGCCGATGATGCGGCCCTTCATCTCGTCGCTGGGCAGGTGGACAACGGTGACGGTGTGCTCAGCCGTGTGGTCCGCTGCGACGCGCTGGATGGCGGTCACGATGATCTCGCGTGCCTTGTCCTGCGCTTCGTCGCGAGCGCGCCGCTCGATGGAGCGGGCCAGCTTGACCGCGTCATGCTCTGCTTCTTCGCGGATGGCCTCAAGCAAGACGCCCTTGGCGTCCTCGGCGGACATGCCCGCCACCTTCTCAAGGGCAACCACGCGCTCCTGGTTGAGGCGACCCAGCTCGTCGCGCTGGTGCTCAACCTCGCGCTCGCGATCGTTGAGCTTGCGGCCTTTCTCCTCGAGCATGTCTGCCCGCTGGTCCAGCTGCTCATCGCGCGTCAGGAGACGGCGCTCAAGGCCTTGAAGCTCGCCGCGCTTTGCGCGCGCCTCGTCCTCCGCCTCGCGCTGGAGGCGAAGCTTCTCGTCCTTCGCCTCAAGGATCATGTCCTTCTGCGAGGCCCGGGCTTCAGCCACGATGCGAGCGGCCTTGTCCTGGGCGGACTTGACGTTTTGGCTCAGCAGGATGCCGCGTACGACAAACCCGGCGACAACGCCGGACACACCGGCGACGATCGCTGCTACAGCGACCCAGAGTTCCATATTCGGATCCTCCCTCCCGGCCGGGATGATGGGCCGGGAGTGCATGACGATTCGGTATTGAGCGTCAGATCCGGCTGGAGACTGGGCTGCCGACCGGGGCGCCGCTACAGCGCTGGTCCGGTCGCAGTCGGCACTGCGCTCGCCCATTCGTGGCCAAGAGGTCCACGACAGGTTTACGGGATGCTACAGCCTCCGGCCGGAACCGGCTCGCAACCTGCGCCGTGACGCGGGCGCGCCAAGAACCAGGATCTGGAGGGCGGGGCGGCCGCGCCCGAGAACCTAGATCTCGTCCTCCACAATCGTGGTGGCCTCGGCCTCGCTGGCAAGGACCCGGCGCGCAACCGCCGAGCAGACGTCGGGCCCAAATCCAGCGCGCGCCAGGAGCCCGTAGGCCCGCTGTAGCCTGGCGCGTGGGTCTGGCATGCGAAGGATGGCCGCGAGGCGCTTGCGCAGCAGCCGCTCAGCAGCGCCGTCATCAGCCGAGACACCGTCTGGCCCAGCAGCCGCGTCGCCCTGGCGGTCATCGAGGACCGCGTCCACCGTTTCGCGCTCAATTCCCTTGCGGGCTAGTTCCATCCGGAGCGCTCGCTCACCCCGCGGCTGGGCGCGGTCCCGCGATTCCACCCACGTGCGCGCAAACGCTTCATCGTCGAGGTACCGAAGCTCAGTGAGGCGCGCGATCGTGCTTTCCACAAGCTCAGCCGCGTACCCCAACCCCCGGAGCCGCCGCCTGATCTCGTCCACAGAACGGGGACGCGCCTCAAGAAGCCGTGCGCTTGCTTCGAGGACCTCGGCGAGATCCGTGACCTCGCCGCGCTTGGCCCGGCGCTCAGCGAATGTGGGCTTCGGGTTGGACCGGCGTTGCTGCCGGCCCCCCGGACTCTCCACAGAAGAGGGCCTGCGCTGGGCCTACTCCGCTTCCTCGATCCCCTCCACGGGGAGCGTGACTTCGGACATCTTGGCGCGGATCCGGCGCTCAATCTCAGCGGCAACCTCGGTGTTGCCCTTGAGGAACTCCTTGGAGGCCTCGCGGCCCTGACCAAGACGCGTCTCGGCAAAGTTGAACCAGGCGCCCGTCTTGGCCACGATGTCCATCGCAACGCCGACGTCCAGGAGCCCGCCTTCCTTGCTGATGCCCTCGCCGTACATCACGTCAAACTCGGCGACGCGGAACGGCGGCGAGACCTTGTTCTTCACAACCTTGACGCGGACCCGGTTGCCAACGGACTCGGTGCCGCTCTTGATGGTCTCCACACGGCGGATGTCCAGGCGGACGGACGCGTAGAACTTCAGGGCACGGCCGCCGGGGGTGGTCTCGGGGCTGCCGAACATGACGCCGATCTTCTCGCGCAGCTGGTTGGTGAAGACCAGCGCGGTGTTGGAACGGCTGACGGCGCCCGTGAGCTTGCGAAGCGCCTGGCTCATGAGGCGGGCCTGGATGCCCACGAAGCTGTCGCCCATCTCGCCTTCGATCTCGGCGCGCGGCACGAGTGCGGCGACCGAGTCAACAACGACGATGTCCACACCGCCGGAGCGAATGAGGGTCTCCGTGATCTCAAGCGCCTGCTCGCCGGTGTCCGGCTGCGACACGAGAAGCTCGTCCACGTTGACGCCGCATGCCCGGGCATACCCCGGATCGAGCGCGTGCTCGACATCAATGAAGGCAGCGATCCCGCCGCGGCGCTGGGCCTCGGCGATGATGTGCTGGGCGAGCGTGGTCTTGCCCGACGATTCGGGGCCAAACACCTCGGCGATGCGTCCGCGCGGAATGCCGCCGACGCCCAGCGCCAGATCCAGGGCGATGGACCCCGTGGGGATGGCATCGACCTGCTGCCGCTCGGACGAGCCGAGCTTCATGATGGACCCGCGCCCGAATTGCTTCTCGATAGCAAGGATGGCGGCATCAACCGCCCGACCTCGCTCCGCGACGCTCTTCTCTGAGCGTGCTTCTAGATCTCGTCCCGACGTCATGGTTCCCTCGCTCCTGGCGGCATTGTTACTGCCGACGGAGCGGAGGCCATCCGCTCGGTCGGTGCGTCAGCCCTCGTCGGACCCTTTGTCCTGCCGCGGCTTGCGCGCCTTCTTGATGAGCTCGGCCTGGGCCGGCGGCTCCGAAAGCGAACCCAGCTTGGGCGCGGACGACTTGTCCTTGGGCTTCTTCTTGATTTCCTTGGCGGGGCGATCCCGTGATCCCATTGCGCGCCTCCACCGCTGACGACAGTACCGACATTGACTTCACGCTGGCTTATTTGAGCCTTCACCGCCACTCATCCGAACGGCGCTTTGGCGCAATTCGGCGAGCTGAGCGGGGAAGGTTCCGGCACGTAGCGCGGCCCGGATTCCAGCCATGAAGTCTAGGGTGAAGGTCAGGTTGTGACAAGTCGCGAGCCGGTACGCAAGCATCTCCTTGGCCCTGAAGAGATGACTCAGGTAGGCGCGCGAAAAGCGTGTGCAGAGCGGACAGCGGCACCCTTCCTGCACCGGCCGCGGGTCATCCCGGAACTGCTCGTTGCGCAGGTTGAGCCGGCCGCCGGGCACCCACAGCTGCCCGTTGCGGGCAACTCTGGCCGGCAGAACGGAGTCAAACATGTCCACGCCGCGGTGGACGGCCTCCAGGAGATCCAGCGGCGAGCCGAGACCCATCAGGTAGCGCGGCCGCGGGTCCCCCTCGAGGAACGGGATGGTGACGTCAAGCGTGGCGTTGCGCTGCTCTGGTGTCTCGTCACCTGCAAGGCCGCCGATGTTGATCCCGTCAAACGGCAGCGACGCGATGTATCGCGCAGACTCCTCGCGCAGTTCCGGGTCCAGACCGCCCTGGACAATCCCGAACAGCGCCTGATCCGTTCGGTGGTGCGCCTCCAGGGAGCGCAGCGCCCACAGGTGGGTCCGCCGCATCGCGTCTTCCACCACCCGCCGCGGCGAGCTGGGGAACACGGGGTGGTCTAGGGCCACCGCAACGTCCGGTCCCAGCGCCTGCTGCACCGCAATGGAGTGCTCCGGCGTAAACCTGTGAGTTGACCCGTCAAGGTGGCTCTTGAAGGTAACGCCTCCGTCATCGATGACGCGCAGGTCCCCAAGTGAGACCACCTGGAAGCCGCCGGAGTCCGTGAGGATGGGCTTGTCCCAGCCCATGAACTTGTGCAGGCCGCCAAGCCGCTCAATCCGCTCGTGCCCGGGCCGCAGGTAGAGGTGGTACGTGTTGGCCAGGACGATGGAGGCCCCGGCCGTCTCGATCTCGTCCGGGTGAAGGGTCTTGACCGTGGCGTTTGTGCCGACGGGCATGAACTGGGGCGTCTCCACGACGCCATGGGGCAATTCCAGCCTGCCGAGGCGGGCACGTGTTGACCCATCCGCGGGCGGCGGGACAAGCACCTCGAAGCGGGCGGCGCCGGGCATGGGTCAGCGGCTCCGGACGCGGGACGACGGGAGGCGTCTGGTCATGAGGGCGTTGAGCTGTCCCAGAGGCCAGCGAGATCCGGCTCCGACCGCCGTGGCGCCGGGATGTCAAAGCCCAGCGCACCAAGGTGGGCACGGGCGGCATCCGTTGCCACACGGCCTTGCGGGGTGCGGTCCAGGAAGCCCAGGCGGAGCAGGAACGGCTCGTAGACGTCCTCCACTGTCTCAACCTCTTCCGCCAGCACAGCCGCGAGCGCCTGGACGCCGACAGGACCCGAGCCAAACTTCTGAATGATGGCCGCAAGCAGCTTGCGGTCTGTTGCGTCAAGGCCCAGATCATCGATGTCCAGGACGCGCATCGCCTCCGTCACGGCCCGCATGTTGATCCGGCCATCCCCGTGGACCTCTGCGTGGTCTCGCACGCGCCTGACAAGGCGGTTGACGATGCGTGGGGTGCCGCGGCCGCGGCGGGCGATCTGCGGCGCGGCATCCGCGTCCATCTCCACCCCGAGGATCCCTGCGGTCCGGCGAACGATGGAGGTGAGTTCGTCTTCTTCGTAGAAGTCCAGCCGGTAGGTCATGCCAAACCGGTCACGGAGGGGGCCGCTGATCCGCCCGGCGCGTGTGGTGGCGCCAACAACCGTGAACGGCTTGAGGGACAGGCGCAGGCTCCGCGCGCTGGGGCCCTTGCCGATCATCACATCCAGCGCGAAGTCCTCCATTGCCGGATACAGGATCTCCTCAACGGCCCGGTTGAGCCGGTGGATCTCATCGATGAAGAGCACATCGTGCTCATCAAGCGAGGTGAGGATGGCCGCGAGGTCCCCCGCCCGCTCAATGGCAGGCCCGCTGGTGTAGCGGACGTTGACACCCAGCTCGCGGGCAATGATGGTGGCGAGGGTTGTCTTGCCAAGTCCAGGCGGGCCGTACAGGAGCACGTGATCCGCTGCCTCGCCGCGCGCCTTGGCCGCCGCAAGCAGCACCGACAGGCTGGCTTTGACGCCCTCCTGGCCGATGTACTCATTCAGCGTTCTGGGGCGCAGCGAACCCTCGGCCGCGGCCTCATCAGGATCCGTGGTCCCGGCGGTCAGCTGGCTCAGCGGGTCGTCGCTCATCGGCTGGAGTCTAACAGAGGAAGTCATCACTCGTACAGATGTTCTATATCGCGTGTGACACCTGTATGGCACAGCCAAGTGCAATCATTCACGGCATGACCGAGCCGTTCAGCATCGACCGCATGCTCTCCCTCCCCCGCCTCTCCGCGCTTCGCCTGAGCCCCGACGGCCAACGTCTGGTGGTTGCGGTTGGCGGTGTGGCGCCCGATGGCAAGAAGATGTCCACCGCGCTCTGGCAGGTGGACCCGTCAGGGGGTGTCCCTGCCCGACGCCTGACTCGCTCAACGGCTGGCGAAGGCGCTGGAACGGCCTTCCTTGGGGACGGCTCCCTCCTGTTCACCTCGTCGCGGCCAGATCCCGACGCCAAGCCGGGCAAGGACGGGAAGCCGCCGCATGCACTGTGGCTGCTGCCGGCTGATGGCGGCGAGCCGCGTCTCCTGCTGGCTCCCGAGGGTGGGGTGTCGGGAGTAGCGGCGGCGCGTGATGCGCGCGTCCTGGCCATTGGCGCCTCGCTGTTCCGCAGCGCCGGCGACCTTGCGGAGGACGCGCGACGTGGGCAGGCGCGCAAGGACTCGGGCGTCGATGCCCTGCTGTTTGACGACTACCCCATCCGGCACTGGGACCACTATCTCGGTCCACGCGTGGAGCATGTGCTGAGCGCGGCGATCCCCGATGGCGACGGCCCGATCCAGGACCTCCGCAACTTCGATGCCGATGCCGCCGGCATCACGTTTGAGGACGGCGGGTTCGACATCAGCGCCGACGGGTCCTTCATCGTGGCGGTTCGCCGGGTCTTCAACGGTGTCCCCGAGACATTTGACGATCTGGTGCGCTACGACACGGCCACGGGCGACGCGCGCCAGCTCACGCCGCGCAACGCGTCCTACGCCGGTCCGGCCATTTCGCCTGACGGCAGCCATGTCGCTGCGGTCCGCTGGTCTTGGTCCTCGCCGCAGGACGCCGAACAGGCCGCCCTGGTGCTCATCAACTTGGCGACGGGCGACATCCAGACCTTGGCCGACGATGTGGACCGGCGCCCTGAGCACCTGACATGGGGCCCGGACGCGTCAGTCCTGTACTTCACTGCAGACGACGAGGGACACCACAGCGCCTACCGGGTGGACCTGGCGTCGGGTGCGGTGACGCGCCTCACGGCCTCCGGCTGCGTCACCGACCTCTGCCCAGCCCCCGACGGCGCCACCGTCTATGCGCTGCGGGCCACCGTGTCCAACCCGGCGCGGATCGTCAGCTTCAACGCCCACCAGGCGGACCAGACGCCGGTGGAACTGGGCCAGAGCATCGGTGAGCGCGGCATTGCCGTCGCAAGCCGCGTTGAGCGGATTGGGATCACGGCGGCAGACGGCACCCGCGTTGGCGCGTGGCTAGTCCTGCCCGAGACGGCATCGCCCGCCTCCCCTGCCCCGCTGGTGGTGTTTGTCCACGGCGGGCCGCTGGGCAGCTGGAACGGCTGGCACTGGCGCTGGAACCCGCACATCCTCGCGTCGCGCGGCTTTGCCGTCGTCATGCCCGATCCGGCGCTGTCCACGGGCTACGGCCAGCACATGCTGGATCGCGGCTGGGGCCAGTGGGGCGGGACGCCCTACACAGACCTGATGAGCATGACGGACGCCGTGGTGGCGCGCCCCGACATTGACGGCACGCGCACCGCCCTCATGGGCGGCTCATACGGCGGCTACATGGCCAACTGGGTGGCCGGCCAGACCAACCGCTTCCGCGCGATCGTGACGCACGCGTCGCTGTGGGAACTGGTGGGCTTCCACGGCACCACGGACCACGGTCCCTCGTGGGAATTGGAGATGGGCGATCCCTATGTGGATGAGGGCGGCTATCGCCGGTATTCGCCGCGGGAGAACCTTGCGGCGATGGCCGCAGCCAAGACGCCGATGCTGGTCATCCACGGGGAACTGGACCACCGTGTGCCCATCAGCGAGGCGCTGATCCTCTGGACCGACATGCGCCGCCTGGGGATCCCCGGCAAGTTCCTCTACTTCCCGGACGAGAACCACTGGATCCTCAAGCCCCAGAACGCCCGCCTCTGGTACGGCACGGTGCTCTCGTTCCTTGATGAGCACCTTGCCGGGAAGCCGTTTGAGCGAGACCCGCTGCTGTAGGTCTGCTGTAGGTCTGCTGCGGGCCAGCGCCGGTCCCGCCGGCTGGGTCAGTCGCCTTGGGCGCCTTAGTCGCGCAGCAGCGTCCGCAGCGCCGCCTTGACGCGGTCCTCAAGGCTTGCGCCAACGGTTGGATCCGTCACGGCCAGTCGAGCAGCCTCACGCGCCTCCCCCAGGGAGTAACCGAGGGCCTGGAGCGCGGCCACAACATCGGACCCGGACGCGGATGCGAACGCGGCGGAGGAACCGGCGGCAACGCCCGCTGCGGCCACCTTCTCCTTGAGCTCGAAGATGATCCGCTCGGCCAGCTTCTTGCCAATCCCGGGGATGGCCACCAGCATGGCCTGGTCCTGCGCCATGATCGCCAGCTGCAGGTCAGCCGTGGGCCGCGAGCCCACGATGGCGATGGCCACCTTTGGGCCAACACCGGTCACGGTGAGCAGCAGGGTGAAGAACCCAAGCTCATCGGCCGATCGGAAGCCAAAGAGCGCCTGCTGGTCCTCGCGGATCAGGTGGTACGTGTGGAGCTTCAGCCGGCCGCCGGGGGGCGCTGCGGCGAGGACGGCGGGTGCCGCGTATACGCGGTAGCCGATGCCGCCGGTCTCGATGACAAGCGAGTCCGACGCAATCGCCCCAACCACGCCCTCAACAGAGGCGATCACTTGCGGATCCTGGGGCCGGCCGGCGCAGTTTCGCGGGCGATGGCCTCGCGGACGGCTCGCTCATAGGGGGACTCGCCGCGGGTGATGGGGTCAATGGCAGCACGGTCCATAACCGCGGCGCGGGCCGTGCGCTCGCCAGATCCCGGGCGCTCGGAGTTTGCCGTGGCAATGGCGCAGGCCAGAGCGTCCGCGGTGTCGTCAGGCGTTGGAACGGCGTCCAGCCCAAGGATGACGGCAACCATGCGCCCCACCTGCTCCTTGTCGGCAGCGCCATAGCCGGTGACCGCAAGCTTGATCTCGTTGGGGGTGGCCTCCCGCACCGCGACACCCGCCTGGGCCGCTGCCAAGAGCACCACGCCGCGCGCCTGGCCCACGCCAAACGCCGTCTGGGCGTTACGCGAGAAGAACAGCCGCTCCACGCCCATGACATCAGGCTGGTGCGTGGCGATCACCTCGGTGATGGCCTCGTGGATGATCAGCAGCCGCTCGGGAAGGCTCTGGTCTGGGCTGGTTGTGATGCACCCGAAGTCAATCGCCCGAAGGTGTGACCCGGTGCGCTCGACAACGCCAAAGCCGAGTGCCGCGGTCCCGGGGTCAATCCCCAGGACAATCACCCCTCGAGCTCCTCCATGATCTCGTCGGTGAAGTCTGCGTTGCTGGTGACGCGCTGCACGTCTTCGAGATCCTCAAGCAGGTCGATCATCCGCAGGACCTTTCGTGCGTGGTTTGCATCCACGGGCGTGGTCTGCTTGGCAACCAGGGCCTGCTCAGCCTCGTCCACCTTGATGCCCGCCGCGTCAAGCGCGTTGCGGACGCTCTCAAGATCGCCCGGCGACGTGTAGATCTCAATGGGATCCGAGTCGGTATCCACGTCCTCGGCGCCGGCGTCGATGGCGGCCAGCGTGAGTTCATCGAGATCAACGCCCGCCGCGTCCACGGTGATCAGGCCGCGCGGCTCAAACTGCCACGCAACCGCGCCGGAGCCCGCCAGAGCCCCGCCCACCTTGGTGAAGATGGAGCGGACTTCCGCGGCGGTGCGGTTTCGATTGTCAGTGGCCGCCTCAACCACAACGGCAACGCCGCCGGGGCCGTAGCCCTCGTAGACAATCTCCTCGTACTCAACGCCCTCGCCGCCACCGGTTGCCTTCTCGATGGCCCGCTTGATGTTGTCAAGCGGCATGTTGATCGAGCGGGCCTTGTCTACCGCAAGGCGCAGCCGGTAGTTGGCGTCCACGTCGCCACCGCCCGCCCGGGCGGCAACCATCACCTCACGGGCGACCTTGGTGAACATGGCGCCGCGCTTGGCGTCGTTGACGCCCTTCTGGCGTTTGATCGTTGACCACTTCGAATGTCCTGACATCGCGGCCGAGTATACCGACTATCATCGGGTCATCGGTCCTCAGACCCGCCCTTCGTGTCCAGAGGAGGTCTGCTGACCGAGGAGACAACTTCGCAGAGCGCCCGCCGTCCCGCATCGTGGCCGGTTCTCCGGCTTGTCGGCGGCAAGTACCGAGAGGAATCGCGCGCGATGACGTTGAAGAGCCACGATCTGGCGCACATCAGGAGTGTGGTGCTCGCAGGCCACGCAGGCGCGGGCAAGACCACGCTCGCCGAGCAGGTCCTGTTCCGCGCTGGCGCAATCCCCCGTTTGGGCAAGGTTGATGACGGCACGGCTCACTTGGACTACGAGCCCGAGGAGCAGAAGCGGCACCAGTCGCTGAGCCTCGCGGTGGGCACGTTTGAGCACGGCGAGCACGAGATCACGGTTGTTGATACCCCCGGGTACCCGGACTTCGTGGCTGAGATGATCCAGGGCTTCTATGCGGCGGATGCGGCGCTGCTGGTCATGGACGCGTCCGGCAAGGTTGAGGCGGGACTTGAGAACGCCGTCAAAGTGGGTCGGGCCACGAAGACCGCCGCCTGCTTTGTGATCAACAAGTGCGACCGCGAGAACGCTGACCCGCTCCGCGCGCTTGACGATCTCCGGAGCCACTTTGGCAACCAGGTTGCCCCGCTCCACCTTGCCATCGGCGCTGCTGACACGTTTTGCGGCTACGTGGATCTTGTCCACCGCAAGGCGTACAAGTTCGAGGGCGGCAAGGAAGTTGAGATCCCCATCCCGGCAGACATGGCTGACGAAGTTGCCATTCGCCGCGAGCAGCTGCTTGAGGCCGCCGCTGACGCCGACGACGATGTTGCGCTGAAGTACCTCAACGAGGAGGAGATCAGCGACGCCGAGCTGGACCTCTGCCTCCACAAGGGCGTTCGCGAGTCGCATCTTGCGCCGGTGCTCATTGCGTCGGCGGCCAAGGGCATCGGCCTGACCCCGCTCCTCGACGCGATCGTCCGATACCTCCCCTCGCCTGAGGAGGAGGGCCCGTATGCGGCCATGGACAAGGCCGGCAAGGATGTGGAGATTGCAGCCTCCGCGTCGGGGCCCCTGCTTGTGCGTGTGTTCAAGACTGCGGCTGACCCGTTTGTGGGTCGCCTGACATACCTGCGGGTCCTCTCAGGGACGCTCAAGAGCACCGGCACCGCGCTCAACACATCCCGTGGCGAAGACGAGCGCATTGGCCAGCTTCTCTACCTCCACGGCAAGGAGCAAGAGCCCGCCGCCGAGCTTCGCGCTGGCGAGATTGGCGCTGTGGCCAAGCTTGGCGTGACCGCCACTGGCGACACCATCTCCACGCGTGACGCCAGCCTGAAGCTTGTCGACATGGAATTCCCGGAGCCGATGCTCCAGGTGGCGATCGACCCGCTGTCCAAGGGCGACCTCGACAAGATGGGCCCTGCGCTCACCCGCATGCTCGAGGAGGAGCCCACTGCTCGCGTTGAGCGGAGCGACACCGGCGAACAGATCCTGCGCGCCATCGGCGAGGCGCACGTGACGGTCATCTGCGACCGGCTCAAGCGCAAGTTTGGCGCGGCCATCGTGACCCGGACACCCACGGTCCCCTATCGGGAGACCATCCGCGGCAAGACGCAGGTGCATGGCCGCTACAAGAAGCAGACCGGCGGCCACGGCATGTTTGGCGACGTCTGGATTGAGCTTGAGCCAAGCCCTGCAAAGGGCGTCGAGTTTTCTGAAAAGGTGGTTGGCGGGTCCGTGCCTCGGAACTTCTTCCCGGGCATCGAGAAGGGCATCCGGGAGACAGCCGCCGAGGGCGTCCTTGCAGGGTTCCCCCTCATCGACTTCAAGGCCACGCTCTACGACGGCTCGTTCCATCCTGTGGACTCCAATGAGCTGTCATTCAAGATCGCGGCCTCCATGGCCCTCAAGGAAGGCGTCCTGCAGGCAAAGCCCGTGCTTCTCGAGCCCATCATGACCGTGCACATCCGTGTCCCCGAGCAGTACATGGGCGAGGTCAACCGGGACCTCAACGGGCGCCGCGGCAGGGT
Organism: uncultured Chloroflexota bacterium; assembly: GCA_903925955.1. Lineage (GTDB taxonomy): Bacteria > Chloroflexota > Limnocylindria > Limnocylindrales > CSP1-4 > CAIXZV01. The sequence goes on along the minus strand of CAIYHO010000217.1, from coordinate 4,873 downwards.
TCTGGGCTTGGACAACGCTGACGGGATGCAGGTCATCTCGGCACACGTGCCGCAAGCGGAGCTCTTCTCGTACGCAACGGAGCTGCGGTCGCTCAGCGGCGGGCGCGGCACGTTCAGCGCTGAACTTGACCACTATGAGGACGTGCCCTCGCTGATCGCGGACAAGATCGTCGAGGCGCACAAGAAGAAGGACCACGGCGAGGGCCACTGACCTCGCAACCCACCCACGCAGCACGAGGCAACGGCGCCGGGAAACCGGCGCCGTTTCGATTCAGCGGATCCGGCGCTCAGGCGCCCGGCTCTTCGAGACGAGCCAGCAAGTCGCCTAGGTGCACCCGGCCCTCGTAGAGCGCCTTGCCCACGATGGCGCCAGCGCAGCCGATCGCACGCGCCGCAAGGACGTCGTCAACTGACCCTACGCCCCCGCTGGCGATGATCCGCCCGAGGCCAAGGTCCACGATTGCAGCCAGGGCGTCCAGATCCGGCCCGGCAAGCGTGCCGTCGCGATCAATCGCGGTCACTTCGAAGGTGGTGACGCCAACGGCTGCCAGAGCGCGAACGGCGTGGGTGGCCGGGAGCCCCGCGGCACCGGGGCGCCAGCCATCGCCAAGGGCCATGCCGTCACGGACGTCTATGGAGACAACCACGCCCGCCGCACCGTGGCGCCTGACGATCTCTGCCGCAAAGGCCGGGTCGCTAAGTGCGGCCGTGCCCACTGCCACACGCGCGACACCGATGTCGATAGCCGCGTCTACTGCCTCTGGCGTCCGGAGCCCCCCGCCCAGCTCCACCTGGGCTGACCCGCCAACAGCGGCGACGATCCGCCGCACGGCCTCCAACTGGACCGGGCTCCCCTGCCGAGCGCCGTCGAGATCCACCACGTGGAGCCACGTGGCCCCGGCCTGCACGAAGGCGGCGGCCACGACGGCCGGATCCGAGCCGTAGACGGTTGCGCTTGCAAAGTCTCCCTGGCGGAGGCGGACCACGTGGCCCGACACCAGGTCGATCGCCGGCAGGACCTCGAAGTCCGTCCCTGGAGCTCTGTCGTATGGTGATCGTGTTAGCACGCTACTATGCTAGCATGGTATCTCGTTGCAGCAGCGGCACGCGCGACCGGGAATGCAACGCGGCTGAGGAGGTTGAAGGAACGTGGCCACGGACTGGCAAACGTCGGACGCAGACGCGCTGATCGAGGCGCTGCTGCTGCTCAAGACACCTGAGGACGCGCGGCGATTCCTCCGGGACCTGTGCACCTTGGGCGAACTGCACGACATGGCACAGCGGTGGGCGGTTGTGCGCCTGCTGGACGCCGGCATGCACTACGCGGAGATCTCGCGCCAGACCGGCGCCAGCACGGCCACCATCACGCGGATTGCGTCGTGGCTCAACCACGGCGAGGGCGGCTACCGGATGATGCTGGACGTGTGGCGAGCCAGTCGCGGCTCCCTCCCCTACCCCGAGGGCCGTGAGTCGTGAGGGAGCGCCTGCGCCTGGCGGTCCCCAACAAGGGCCGCCTGGTTGAGCCCACGCTCGCGCTCTTGCATGCGTCCGGGCTTGTCTTCGAAGAGCATGACCGGAGCCTTGTGGCACGGGTGGCAAACCACCCGCTCGACATCCTGTTTGTCCGCACAAGTGACGTTGTCGAGTTTGTCGCAGACGGTGTTGCCGACGCAGGCATTACCGGCGCGGACGTTGTGGCAGAGGCCGCTCGGGACCTGCAGGTGCTTGCGCGGCTTGGCTACGGGCGATGCCGCCTGGCTGTGGCGGTCGCCGCCGATTCGCCGATCTCCGAGATGGCGGGTCTCAACGGCATGCGGGTTGCCACATCGCACCCGGGCGTGGCGCGCCGCTTCTTTGCGGACCAGGGCCTCGCCGTGGAGGTTGTGCCGCTCTCAGGTGCCGTAGAGGTGGCGCCACGCCTCGGTCTGGCCGACGCCATCGTGGACCTGGTCTCCACCGGCAGCACCCTTGCGATGAACGGCCTGCGTGCCATCGGCGACATCCTCGCCTCAGAGGCGGTCCTTGTAGCCGCGCCTGCGGCCCTTGGGGCACGCACAGCGGAACTGGACGGCATCGTGACGATGCTGGGCTCCGTGCTGGCAGCGCGTGATCGCAAGTACCTGATGATGAACGCCCCCGCCGACCACCTTGCCGACCTCACCGCGCTACTGCCCGGTTTGGAGTCGCCCTCGGTCATCCCCCTCGCCCATGCAGGCATGATCGCCATCCACGCCGTGGTGGGCGCTGACGAGGTGTGGGGTCTGCTGCCCCGGCTGAAGGGCGCTGGCGCCTCTGGCATCCTCGTGCTCCCCATTGAGAAGATCCTCCCCTAGCCCGGACGGAAGGACCACGCCCATGAGCCCCACGCCCGTCACCTTCATGTCGCCCAACCAGCCCTCGTCCTACTCGTGGGAGGCCACGGACGAAGGAGTTGCTGCCCGCTACGGCCTGCCCATCGAGCAGGTGGTGAGGTTTGACCTGAACACCTCTCCAGCGCCGCCCGCGGTCTTGGCGGAGATGCTGGCGGCTGGCCAGTGGGAGACGGTCCTGTCCGAGTACCCGCCCGGCGACTACCGCAAGCTGGCCGAAGCCGCCGCCGCCAGATATGGCGTGTTGCCCGCGGAGGTGGTCCCGGGAGCCGGCGCAGACGAGATCCTGGACCTGTGCACCAAGGCGTTCCTGCCCTTTGGCGGCCGCGCCGTGATCCCGGTGCCCAGCTACGGGATGTATCGCGTGGACACCGAGCAGCACGCCGGTGTTGCCGTCCTGGTCCCGAGACTCCCGGCCGAGCAGGGCTTTGCCATGGACGTGTCGGCCGTGCGGGTGGCTGCTCGCGATGCGTCTGTTGTGTGGCTGTGCAACCCCAACAACCCCACCGGGGCCGAAGAGCCCGAGGGCGCCATCGAGGCCCTGCTGGCCGGGATTGGCGCGGATGCGGCTGCGGATGGCCGCGAGCCCGCGTGGGTGATCGTGGATGAGGCGTACGCCGAGTTCACGGGCCGCTCCGTCATCCCGCTGCGCCATCGCTTCCCCAACCTCGTTGTGGTGCGGACCGTCTCAAAGGCCTATGCGCTTGCCGGTCTGCGCGTGGGGTTTGCCGTGGCGGCGGCGCCCACCATCGACCGTATCGCCCTCTATCGCCCTCCGGGCTCCATCGGGACCATCTCGGTGACGGTTGTGGAGCGGCTGCTCCGCGAGCCAGACGCGATGCTGGCCAATGTGGCCCGTGTGGACGTGGAACGACCGCGGCTGATCGCGGGGCTTGAGGCTGCCGGGCTTCGGGCGTATCCATCGGTGACCTGTTTTGTCCTTGTGGACATGGGCTCGGTGGACCGGGCAGCTGCAGGGGCCGAGTTCCTGATGCGCCGCGGCATCGTCCCGCGCACATTCCCGCATGGTCACCCCGCGGCCCACTGCCTGCGTCTGACAATCCGCGCCCGGCACGAGAACGAGCGGCTGCTTGAGGCCATGGCCGCGTTTACCGGTGGTGCGGCATGACGGCGCCGCTTGGCGCACTCGAAGTCCTCACGCGCAACGGCCGGTCTGTTGGCGTCCGTCGGGTGACCAGAGAGACATCGATTGAGATTGCGCTTGACCTTGATGGGGCCGGGACTGCCGCGATTGCCACGGGCATCGGCTTCTACGACCACCTGCTCGGATCGCTCGCCCACCACGGCCTCTTTGACCTGGCAATCGCCGCGTCAGGCGACCTTGAGGTAGACGAGCACCACACCGTTGAGGATGTTGCTCTGGTCCTTGGCGCGGCCTTCGCCGAGGCGTTGGGCGACCGTGCCGGCATTCGCCGCTTTGGCGAGTCCAGCGTGCCCATGGATGAGTCCATTGCCACAGCGGTGATTGACATTGGCGGGAGGCCCTACGCGGTGGTTGAGCTGCCCTTCGTGGGCGAGCGAGCCGGCGCCATGCCGCTGCGCCTGGTGGAGCACGCGCTGGAGTCCTTTGCCCGTACCTCAGGCGCCACGCTGCACCTGCGCGGGCAGGGTCGCCAGGACCATCACCTCGCTGAGGCCGCATTCAAGGCGCTTGGTCGAGCACTCCGGGTTGCCTGTGAGCCCGATCCACGCCGGAAGGGCGTTGCCTCCACGAAGGGCGCGCTGGGGTGAGCCTCTCGGGCCGGCCGGTGACCGTTGCCGTGGTGGACTACGGGGCCGGGAACCTTGTCTCCATTGAGCAGGCGCTGGCCGTTTCCGGCGCATCGGTCCGACGCGTGTTGAAGCCAGCCGACATCGGCGATGCCGAACTGCTTGTCGTGCCCGGCGTGGGTGCCGCGGCGCCTGCAATGGAACGGCTGCGGGAGGCGGGCCTGGTTGAGCCGATCATCGACTGGATCGGGGCAGACCGGCCCTTCCTGGGCATCTGTCTGGGGATGCAGCTGTTGTTTGACCGCAGCGACGAGGACGGCGCTGCGACGCTTGGCGTCCTGCCCGGCCCATGCGTGCGGCTGGAAGAGGCTCCCACCCTGCCGCACACCGGCTGGAACCAGGTGGAGCTGCTGCGGGACCACCCGGCGTTTGACGGGATTGCGCCTGCGTCGGACTTCTACTTCGTCCACTCGTATGTTGGGCAACCCGGCGATGACGCTGTGATCCTTGCCGAAACCGCCCATGGGCGGCTGTTCCCCTCGGCCGTGGCGCGCGGCCGGCTGCTGGGCCTCCAGTTCCACCCCGAGCGATCGGGCGCAGATGGCCTCAGGCTGCTCGCCAATGTGGTGGCCTCCGCACGTTCAGGCAGGGCTGCCTGATGCTTCGCCGACGCGTGATCCCGTGTCTCGATGTGGCCAATGGCCGCGTGGTCAAGGGCACCCGCTTTGTGAACCTGCAGGACCAGGGCGACCCGCCCGAACTGGCCGAGCGCT
>CAIYHO010000216.1 GCA_903925955.1 uncultured Chloroflexota bacterium | reverse complement strand
GGGAACCTTTGGAGGGGGCGTTGCGTTACCTGGGGGAAGGGGGGGGGCGGGCCCCAAAACCGGAGGGAAGGGGGGCGGTGGCCTCTGCCCCCGCCGCGCCCCCGCCGCGCCCCCGCCGCGCCCTCGCCCGCAACCGCCGCGCCGCCGCTGCACAACGTCGCAACGCGCAACGTCGCAACGCGCAGGTGTAATGGCGCGCGCCGATCAGCGTTGTCACGGGTGCAAGGATCCGCCGATCCGCAGTACCTGGAGGATGATCGACATGCGAACACCACGCTTTGCCCGCCTCGCCGTCGTGGCGCTCCTGGCGGTGGCGCTCCTCCCGCAGGCCGCAATGGCCGCAACGCCCACCGCCACGCCCGCCCCCATCCCAACGTTCAAGCTCACCTGTTCGCTGGTTGTGCCCAACCCGCTGGACCCGTCGGCACCCAACCGCGCCAACGTCTGCAAGTGGGTTGCCCCCGTCGGCGCCACCCCCGCTGTCTACCGCGTCTGGCGATCCGTTGATGCGGGCAAGCGCATCCTCATCAAGAACGTTGACCCCACGGCAACCCTGCGCAACGCCGACACCAACATCAAGACCGGGCACACGTACCACTACTTCGTGACCGGCGTGACGGCCGGCGTGCGCGTGGCCAAATCCAACGTGGCCAACGTGTACGTGGTGCAGGCTCCCCAGACCCTGGCGTTCAGCTGCAAGCTTGTCACGGTGGGCACGGCCACAGGCGTGAGCTGCCACTGGTCCGCCACCACGCGGCCGGCCGCCATTCGGTACGTCCTCTGGCGCTCCGTTGACGGCGCGGCCCGCACAAACATCTACCACCCGGGCATCCACGGCAAGCGCACCTTTATCGACGCCGCCGTGGTCTCCGGCCAGTCCATCCGGTACGCCGTGGTTGCGCTGAACCTGCAAGGGCGCAGCGTGGCCTACGGCAGCCCCGTCACCGTGAACCTCCCGTAGTCATCGCAGGGACGCCACCATCGCCGCCGCCGGCACCGTCACACTCTCTGGTGTGGACGAGTACCGCGATGCCGAGGATGAGCGAGCGCTGGTGGAGCGGGCACGGGCTGACCCGTCGGCCTTCGCCGAGCTCTACCGGCGCTATCTCCCACGCGTCCATGCGTTTGCATATCGAAGGACAGGCAGGGTTGAGGCGGCCGAGGACATCACCTCGGCCGCCTTCGAACGCGCGCTTCGCGGGCTTGGCCAGTTCCAGTGGCAGCCCGGCGGATTTGGCCCATGGCTCTTCCGCATTGTCGCCAATGAGCTTGCAGACCAGTACCGCCAGGCCGGCCGAGCCGCATCGGACAGGGCCCGCGGCGCCGTACGGCAGCTTGCCGCCGACCACCCTGACGATCCAGCCGAGCTTGTCCAGGCTCGCGACGACGTGGCGGAGGTCCTTGCCGCGATGAACCACCTCACGCCCCGCTACCAGAAGGCGCTCTCACTTCGCTACCTGTCCGGGCTCAGCGCGGACGAGGCGGCAGCCGCCATGGGCACGTCCAAAGCCACCATGGCCGTGGTGGTCTTCCGCGCCACACGCGCGCTTCGACAGGTCATGCGGAAGGGCGGCAGCGCATGACGCGCGATCCGCGCCACCTGCTTGAGGACGCTGGCGCCCGCGATGTGCCCGGGCCGGACGCGGCGTTTGCCGATGCGCTCGAAGCGCGTCTGCGCGCGGTTGCGGTGTCGGCGCCCCCCGCCGCACCCGTTGCCACCGCGCCAACGACGAGGCGCCAGTCTTTTGGCTGGGCTCGGCCGATGTTGGCCGGGCTTGTGGCCACCGCGATTGTGCTGGCGGCCATTGCCCAGGGCGGTCTTGCCCCGCAGTCCCCAACACCCGGACTTGAGCTGAGTGCCGCCGTCAACGTCACCGTCCAGCTTCCCGACGGCACCACCGTTGAAAACCCCGAGGGCATGATCCTGCCCGAAGGCGCCATCGTCACGGTGGGGGAGGGAGGATCGGCCCGGATTGGCAACGTCACCGTCAATCCAGGCGAGACCGTGGTGGTGCACGGCGGTCGCGCCCAGGTGGAGCGGCCAAGGCCCTCGGTATCGAAAACCGCGGCGCCCACGCCATCGGCAGGGCCGCAGAGCGCTCCGCCCTCGGGCGCCATCGGGAGCTCCGAGCCCGGATCATCGCCTGACCCGTCTACGCCTGCCGAGTCTGCCTCGCCCGCACCGGGCACATCGGCGGACCCAAGCGCCACGCCCACACCCACACCGGCCGCCACCGCCTCGCCTGCCCCCACGCCCAAGCCCAAGCCCGTGGTGGTCCTGGCGCCAAGGCTCCGCGTCCGCCTCGCCGCCGCGCACACCATTGCCGTGGACTGGACCCGCACGGCCGGCGCCAAGTCCTATGTCCTGCTGATGACGCGGTCCAAGGTTGGCGTTGCGCCCCGGCCGACGTATCCCGGCACCCGCGTCCTGGCCACGTTCTCCAAGCCGCCCGCCGCCGCAGTGCAGTTTGTCCTTGCGCCAGGCGTGGTCCAGGTGAAGCTGCTGGTGGTGGCGCTGGACAAGAATGGCCACGAGCTGGGCCGGAGCCGGATTGTGCGCGTGATCGTGGTGGCGCCCGTCGCTACTCCCAGCCCCTCGGCCAGCCCCAGCGCGAACTAGCGGAGCAGCACGGGCTCCTGCTTGGCGAGGGTTGCCGCGAACAGGCGCGCTGGCTCAATGTCGGTTGCCACCCAGTTGGGCGACGCGCAGATTGCGGACCAGAGCGCCGTGGTCATCAGCACGGGTCCCGCCTCAAACGCGCGGGGGCCCGGGCGCTCAACCGCCCAGAGGCCGCTGATGTCCAGGACCAGCGAGTCCCGAACCACCGCGACGTGGTCAACCTGGCACTCGCAGGTTTGGCGGGCGCGGCGTCCGCACCAGCAGTTGCGCGCGCCAAACCAGGCCAGGGTCCATCGATCTGACGCCAGCTCCAGCAGTGCCCGCGCCAGGGCGTGGCAGTGACCCCAGGCGTAGGCCTCCTGCGCGTGCGCATTCATCACGCCAGCGCCAACCTCCACGGAGCCGCCGTCTGCCAGGGGCAGCACCACAGGGTCGCCCGTGCGCAGCGGCTCGTCGCGATCAAGCTGGGCCGGCAGCGGGTAGCGGTCGGCGATGTCGTCGCTTGTCATGGGGGAGGGGTCCTTGGCCGCGCTGTCGCCTCAAGGCACAGCGCCCCTGCCGCCGGGTCAACCCCGGGCTGGCGGCCGTCAGGCTACACGGCCAAGGCAGAAGGTGCCTTGGATCGTTCCCACACTTGACGGGCGCGGTGTCACTCACGATGCTCTGGGCGCGCACCAGCAGCAGGAGGATGTCCTGGGCGCTCCCGTCGCGTCGCGGTGATCCGGTGTTCTGGCCGTGGCGGTGCTCGCGCCGTCCGGCGGACGGATGTTCCGCGCGACGCTCCGTATCTTCGCCGCCCCCGGCCCAGACACGCCATGGAGCATCCGATGCGCAAGCCCCCGTCCCTCGACGCGAAGTACGTGTACGGGATCATCCGCCAGGCTGACAGTGCCAACTTCTCGGCGCTTTCGCCAGTGGGCGGCGACGACGCCCTGATGCACATGGTCTCGGCCGGCGGCCTGGCCGCCATCGTGAGCGACGCCGCCGTGCCGCGCTACGAGGTGACCCGCGCAAACATGATGGCGCACGAGCACGTGATCGAGGCGGTCGCTGCCGAGCGGACCATCCTCCCGATGCGGTTCGGCACGATCGACAGCGTTGCTGGCCTGACGCAGATGCTGACCCTCCGCGCCGCGGAGTTTGACAAGGCGCTCACCCTGCTCGACGGCAAGATTGAGGTTGAGATCAAGGCGATGTGGCGCGACAAGACATTGCCCTTCACCGAGATTGCGGACGAGAACGCCCCGGTCAGGCGCCTGCGCGACCGGCTCAACCGGCAGGGGTCGGCAAGCCAGTCCGAGCGTGTGGAGCTGGGCAAGCTCGTGGAGGCGGCCCTCGTCGCGAAGCGTCAGGAGGAGGGGGACCGCATCCTCGCGCCGCTCCGGAGGATCGCCGAGCGGTTTGTCGAGAACAAGCTCCTGGGCGACGTCATGGTGCTCAACGCGGCCTTCCTGATGAGCCGCGAGCGGGAGGCCGAGTTCAGCCTCGCCGTCACCGCTGTCGATGAGGCCCTGGGGCAGCGCCTGAACTTCCGCTACTTCGGCCCGCTCCCGCCGTACCACTTTGTCGCGATCAATCGCGAGGACGGCCTGGGCTACGTCGAGGTTGCCCGCTGACGCCTTGCCCCGGAGCCTGCCGCCCCAGCCCACCCCGGGCACACGCCCAGCCCGTCGTATCATCGCGGGATGCCGCCCGACACCACCCCGGCCATCCGCCAGACAGACCGCGACGCCGCCCGCGCCAACCGCCCCGAGCAGACCCGCTCCATCGAGGGCCTCACGGACGCGTTCCGCAGCCACGGCTACATCGCGGAGCGAAGCCTCGCCACCACGGTGTACCTGGCCCTGGAGCTGGGCAGACCGCTCCTCCTTGAGGGCGAGGCCGGCGTGGGCAAGACGGAGCTGGCCAAGGTCCTGGCCAAGTCCCTGGGCGCGCGGCTCATCAGGCTCCAGTGCTACGAAGGCCTGGACGTCAACACCGCGGTCTACGAGTGGAACTACCCGCGACAGATGCTGGAGATCCGCCTGCTGGAAGCGCGCGGCGAGATTGAGAAGGCCACGGCGCACGACATCTTCAGCACAGACTTCCTGCTCAAGCGCCCGCTCCTCCAGGCCCTTGAGGCAGACGATGGCGTCCCGCCGGTCCTGCTCATCGACGAGATTGACCGAGCCGACGAGGAGTTTGAGGCCTACCTCCTGGAGATCCTCAGCGATTTCCAGGTGACCGTCCCCGAGATTGGCACCATCAAGGCGGCCCAGGCGCCACGCGTGATCCTCACGTCCAACCGGACACGCGAGGTCCACGACGCGCTCAAGCGACGCTGCCTGTACCACTGGATTGACTACCCCACGGCGGCCAAGGAATTTGAGATTGTCACCACGCGCGTACCTGACGCGCCGGCCAGCCTCGCCCGAGACGTTGTGGGCTTTGTCCACCGGCTTCGGGCCGCGGACCTCACCAAGGTCCCGGGCGTTGCGGAGACGCTGGACTGGGCGGCCGCACTCCTGAGCCTGGGTGCCGTGGAGCTTGAGCCCGACATGGTTGACGAGACCCTGGGCGTGGTCCTCAAGTACGAAGAAGACATCCGGGCGGTCCGGGGCGGAGCGGCGAGGCGGTACCTCGCGGAGGCCGCGGCGCAACGCTAGGCTCATGACGCACCCCACACTGCCCGCGCCGCCCAAACCCGCGCCTGACGCCGCCTGTCCGTTTCTGGGCATCTCGTCGGATCCGGCCACACGGTTTGTGTTCCCCTCGGCCGGGCACCGCTGCTTTGCCGCCGGCAAGCCCGTCCACATCAACGAGACCAAGCAGGCCAGAGACTGCCTCACACCGGCGCACCCCACCTGCTCGCTCTTTGTGCAGGCGCCGCCAAAGCCCACCGTGGAGCAGCCACAGGAGCCCGCCAGGTTGGGCGGCCGCCGAATGGGCGCCGTGCTGGTGGCCATCGTGCTGATCCTGCTTGTTGGCGGGGGAGCGCTTGCCGCCACGGGCAACCTGCCGGGCGTTGGCCCAAACCCCACGGCACAACCCACGGCAGAGCCCACCGCCGAACCCACACCAGAGCCCACGGCCGAACCCACACCCCAGCCAACACCGGCACCCACACCCCAGCCAACACCCCAGCCAACGCTGGCGCCCGCCCCCACCGAGAGCGCCTCGGCGGCCCCAACGCCCAGCGTCGCCCCGTCGCCCGCCCCCACGGTTGCCACCCAGACCACGGGCAGACCCGGGCCCGGCCAGTTTGCGTACCCCGTCCAGCACGACGACACGCTGGTGGAGATTGCCAACCGCTTTGGCGTGACCGTGGCGGCCATCGTGAAGCTCAACGGCCTGGCGGACAAGAACGTCATCATCACCGGCACCACCCTCCAGATCCCGGCCCTGTAGAGCAGGAGAGGGCAGTGGGGAGCACGAGAGCCGCGATGGCCAGCGTGGACCTGCACTGCCACACCAGCGCAAGCTTCGACAGCCTGGCGGATCCCGCAGGCGTTGTGGCCAAGGCCGCCGCGCGCGGGCTCACGCACCTGGCCATCACGGATCACGACACCCTTGACGGCGCCTTCCGCGCACGCGATGCCGCCCCAGCGGGCCTCACCGTGATCATCGGCTGCGAGGTGCTCACCACGTGGGGGGACCTCGTCGTCCTGTTTCTGGAGCGCCCCATCCCTACGGGGCTCACGCCGCGCGAGGCCATCCAAGCCGCCCGCGAGCAGGGCGCGCTGGTGGGCATGCCGCACCCGTTTGACAGCGCCAGGCGCTCCGTGCTGGGAGGCCCGGACCAGGACCACCAGCTGCTGGCGGCCGACGTGGACTGGCTGGAGACCCTCAACGCCCGCGTCACGCACGGTGACCACAACGCGCACGCCGCCAAGCTGGCGCGCAAGCTTGGGCGGCCCGGCGTGGCCGTGTCGGACGCGCACTCGCTTTTGGAGATGGGCGCCGCGCTGACGCGCATGGACGGTGATCCCTCCACGCCTGCTGGGCTGCTGGCCGCCCTGCGCGGGACGCTGGAGCTGGTGACCGCCGACGATGCCAACGACGCCGCAAGGGCCCCACGGCCATCCGGGCCACTGGGGTGGAGGCGCCCCCGGAACCGAATGTAGACAGATTGTCGGTGCAACATCGACGTGTTGTAGGCGAACGCCTACAAATGTGACATGTAGACGACCTCGTGGGGGGCCATTCGGCCCTACAACGCGTATCCCAAGGTGTCTAGCCGGGGATACCCCCACCCCGTACAGTGAACAGACGCCGTGGCCGTGGGCCGTGGTGCACCGGAGCAGGGACCGGTGATGGGGGCACACAGAAGGGGTCTACATGCGTTCCAGCATCCACAGACTGGCAGCCCTCGCTGCTGGCACCGCCTTGGTCTTGATTGTTGCGGGCGTTGCGTTTGGCTACGCCGGCGAAGTTGCAGCCACCGTCAGCGTCACCGCGCCGTCTGGCGCCCAGAACTGTGGCGTTGCACTCAAGGTGAGCGCCGAGATCCAGGACGTGGACGGCAAGCTCATTGCAGACCAGCCGGTGATCTGGGGCTTCATCAGCGGCAACGGCGCCGGTGACAAGTTCAGCCCGGCTACCGGCACCACCAACCACAACGGCGTCGCCACCACGTACGTCACCTTTGGCTGCGGCCCGGCGCACAGCGCGGTGCTTGGCGCCACAGCTGGTGCCGCCAACGGCACTGTAGTGCTGCAGTCAAACGGCAAGAGCCTGCCGCGCACAGACGTGGCCAACACCTCGCAGTACCCGTCCATGGCGCTGGCCGCCTTCGCGGTCCTGCTTGGAGCCGGCATGATGCTGCGCAGGCTGTCGCTCGCCCGCCGCTGACCCAGTCCCGCACCCGCGGGCTGAAAAGCAGCCACACTGTCCTTCATGACGTCCCAGCCGCCGTCGTCGTCCCACCGCAAGCATCGCCGCAGTCGGCACCGGTCTCCGGTTGGTCGCGCGGTTCGCTTCCTTGGCCTTGATCAGGGCCGCGGCCGCGTGGTTCTGCTGCTCCTCGCTGCGGCCGTCGTTGTCATTGCCGGAGCGGTGGCCGTCACTACGCCACCGGAAGTGGCTCCTGGCGCGTCTGCCAGCCCCAATGCCAGCCCCAACGCCACCACCGTTGCCAACGCCAGCCCAACGGCGCGGCCCACCGCCTCGCCCACGCTGCCGTCCGTGGCAACGCCAACGCCCGCGGTCACGCCCACACCCGCGCCCGTGGGCATTGTGGCCAAGCGCATCCGCATTGAGCGCCTGTCCATTGATCTGCCCATTGTGGAGGGCGACGGCATCGATGCCCCCATGAACAAGGCCGCCCACTATCCGGACACGGGCTGGCCTGGCGGCGGCATCAACATCTACCTCTACGGCCACGCCCAGACCGGGATGTTTCTCACGCTCTGGAACGCGCAGGTGGGCGATCAGGTGCTGCTGGACCTCGCCAACGGCACCACCCGCACATACGTGGTGACCACGGTGCTGCCCAGGGTGCCCTGGGACTCTATGCAGTACGTGGAGCCCACGGCGCCTGAGCGGCTCACGCTCCAGACGTCCACCAGTTACGGGCCCACGCAGCCGCGGTTCATCGTCATCGCGGACCCGGTGCCGGCATCGTGACAGACACCACGGCCCTGCCGCACGGCAGCATCCACCGCCGCAGTCGCGGGCATCGCCGCCGCCGCCGCAAGATCATCGCGGCCGTCGTCTTCCTGGTGCTTGTTGTTGCTGGAGCCGCGGGGGTGTACATCGCCCAGACGCGCTATCTGCCGGCGCTTGATGAGGCCAAGGTGCTCCGCGCGGACCTTGAGCGGATGGTGGCCACCATCAAGGATGCAGGTCTGGGCATGGACCGGACCACGCTTGGCACCCTCAACGCCGATGCCGCAGCCGCCCGCGGCCGCTTCACCCACTTGGCCGCACTGCTGGCCACGGACCCGCTGGTTGAGGTTGCGCGCATCCTCCCGCCCACGCGCGAGATGGTGATTGGCACAGACCAGGTTGTCGCCGCCGGCGGGGATCTGCTGGACGCGGCCGATGCGGGCCTTGTGCTGGCAGACCGCTATGTGACCATCAAGGAGCGCCAGACCGCCACCGCCAATGCCGCAGCGGGGGAGGGGGCCGCCATGGCAGAGCTTGTGGAGCTCATGGCCACTGGGTCTGCAGACGTGGACAAGATCATCGCCGCCATTGACCGCGCGGAGGCCACCCTGCGCGCCACGCCCGCCAACCTGCCAGGTCCCATTGCCAGCATCCGGGACACCATTGGGAAGCGCCTTGCGGACTACGGGCCGCTCCTGCGGACGTACGCCTCGCTGGACAACACCCTGCCGGACATCCTTGGCTGGAGCAGCCCCAAGCGGTATCTGATCCTCACGCAGGACCCGGCGGAGCTTCGGCCCACAGGCGGCTTCATTGGCAGCTACGGGATCATCACGTTTGACAAGGGGCGGATCACGCAGCGGTTCTTCCAGGACATCGCGCTGCTGGATCTGCCGCTGGATGATCCGTATGTCACCCCACCGCCCGCGCTCGTGCGGTACCTGTTGGGGACCACCTTCCCCTGGCAGCTTGCGGACGCCAACTGGTCACCGGACTTCCCCACCAGCGCGCAGGACGCCATCAAGCTCTATCTCAACGAGAAGGGCCCGGGCCCAGTGGACGGCGTGCTGGCCATCAGCACCTACACCATTGACGAGATCCTGAGCGTCACTGGGCCAGTCACCGTCCCCGCGTACAACGTGACCGTGGCCAGCGGGGAGACCACCCTCAAGGTGCTCCAGCAGACCCGTGTTGCCGCGGAGCCTGGCGCAAATCGCAAGGCCTTCCTCTCCGCGTTTGCGGACAAGCTCTTTGGATCGCTGCTGGCGCTCCCGCCGTCCAAGTGGACAAACCTGCTGGCACATGGTGAAGCGTTTGGTGCCGGCCATCTGCTGCTGGCCTGGTTTGCAGACCCCGCGGCAGAGGCGGCCATCACCAGCCTTGGCTTTGGCGGGGCGATGTACAACGGGCCCGGGGACTTCGTGTATCCCGTGGACTCCAACGTGGCGCCCGTGTCCAAGCTCAACGTCGTCACGGACCGGAGCCTTGAGCTGACCGTCCGTCTGGATCCCTTTGGGAACGCCTCCAACGGTCTGATAGTCCGCTGGTCCAACGCCATCAGCGAACCGGCCAACAAGCCGTATCGCGATCTCGCGAACCTTCAAGACCTTACGACGCTGGGGATGTACTTTAGGTTGTACGTGCCGGAACGGAGCCGTGTGGATGCCGTCAGTGCCGGCACCGCACAGCACATCACGGCACCATCTGACTTGTCGGACGAATTGGGCCGGACTGT
>CAIYHO010000215.1 GCA_903925955.1 uncultured Chloroflexota bacterium | reverse complement strand
TAGAAGACGTCGGCCGCCTCGATCAGGTCCGAGCTGGTGTTGCCGCGGAAGCTGATCACTTCGACGCGCACGCCCATCTCCTGGACCGCGCGGATGGCCGGGGCGAAGTCGCCGTCGCCGGAGACGATGATCGCGATGTCGAGATTCCGGGCGGTCTTCATCATGTCGACGACCAGCTCGATGTCGAGGTTCGCCTTGACCTTGCCGTCGCCGTACTTGCGGATGTCCTTGCTGACGACGCGGAAGTCGTGGCGCGCCAGGAAGGAATGGAAGTTGCGCTGGTTCTCGTTATCCGGATCAAGACCCGTATATGCATACGCGCGCACGAAGTCGCGTCCAGCGGTGGCCGACTTCAGCAGCGTGACGTAGTCGATGTCCACCCCGGCCGCCTTGGCCGCGTAGAAGATGTTCGCCACGTCCACGAAGACGGCGACGTTCTTGCCCACGTTGACTCCTATGTATCAGGGCGGCCCCCAGGTCGCCCAGGGGCGCTACGGCCGGCGGATTGCGCCGGCCGCGATGAGCGGCCGCCGGAGCGTTGGTCCGGCGAGGGCGAAGCCAGCCCGCTCAAAGCGGGTGAGGCTCGCAGGTTCGGAGGGCATGGCCACCTCCACGAGCGAGCAACCCTTGTTGCCCGCCGATCGGAGGATCTCCCCCAAGAGCGCGTCCACGACGGCGTCCTCGTCCTGCCCGGGAGCTGTGACCAGAAGGTCAATCGTGCCAACGTAGCCGCCGGCAACAACCGACGGACGAAGCACGAGCAACGCCCCGCCCACGACCGTGCGCCGCAGTTCTGCGATCAACACGCTCGCGTTGGGCAGGAAGATCAGCTGCCGCAACAGGTCAGCGGCATCAAGCGATCCACGATCCGGGCCACGGAAGATCGGCTGGCCAAGCATGGTCAGCTTCTCCACATCCGTGATCCGGGCCTGGCGGATCAGGTAGTCCACGCCGCCTACGCACCTCGAACAGGGTGCGGCTTGAGCGCCGGGCTCCGGGCCGATCGGTGATCGGCTGGGACGGCCCCGCGCTTGGCCGCCTAAACGAGCTCGGGAGGCGAGCGAACAAGGCTCGAACAGCCATCCCGGAGCAAATTGGCAACAGGGACGGGGTGCAAATCACAGCCTTGCATCCCTAGCGCCAGCCCCTATCATACGACATCGCTTCGGGACGACCTGTTCCGGTGCGATTAGGGTCCTTCGGCCCATGCCACCGTCACCGCCGGGTGGGGAGGAATGCCTCCCGCTCACTCAGGGACGCGGGCGTGGCTCATGCGCAGCGGCTGCGATGGGGTATCGCCGAAGGAAATTGGAGGAGAGCACATGAAGCTCGCGCGCGTTGGCGCTGCCCTTGCGGCCGCAGCCATCGTCGTCTCGGCCTGCGGTGGGTCGAGCGGCGGCAACAAAGTCCTGACAATCGGCATCTCATTCCCGCTCTCGGGCAGCTCCCTCGCCAGCGCCGGACCGGCGCGCGACGGCGCTCTGCTCGCGATCAAGGACTTCACCCTGGCCGGCTACACGATCAAGACGACCATCTTTGATCACGCGGTCAACGGCAGCCACGACCCGCAGCAGGGCTCCAAGGACATGACCACCCTCGTCGCCGACCCCACGGTCGTCGGCGTCGTCGGGCCGTTCAACTCCTCGATCGCCAAGGTGCAGATCCCGATCTCCAATGAGGCCGGCCTGCTGCAGTGCTCGCCCGCCAACACCAACCCGGACCTGACCAAGGGCGATGCGGGCAAGCAGCTCCGCGCCAAGGCCCCGGACAAGATCAACTACGTCCGCGTCGCCACGACCGACGACATCCAGGGCCCCGCTGTTGCCACCTACGGCATCAAGACCCTGAACCTCAAGTCCGTCGCGATCATCGACGACACCGAGACCTACGGCAAGGGCATCGCCGACGCGTTCGCGGCGGAGTGGACCAAGCTGGGCGGCACGGTTGTCGGTCGCGAAGGCGCCCCCAAGGGCACCACTGACTACACCGCCATCCTGACCAAGTTCGCCGCTGCCAAGCCGGACGCGGTCTTCTACGGCGGCGTCACCTCCACCGGCGGCGGCCTCGTCCGCAAGCAGATGGAGCAGTCGGGCCTGACCGGTCTCGCCTACCTTGGCGGCGACGGCATCCAGGACGGCAACGGCTCCACCGACGGCGGCTACATCAGCATCGCCGGCGCCGCGGCTGCCAACAGCTTCAGCTCCGTCGCGGCCATCCACGACATCCCCGGCGCTGCTGACTTCGCTGCGAAGTACAAGGCCGAGTACAAGGTTGACCTGGGCTCCTACAGCGCGTCCGGCTACGCCTGCGCGCAGATCATCCTCCAGGCCATCAAGACCGCGGCCGCCAAGGGCGACGTCACCCGTGAGGCCGTCCGCGCTGCTGCAACCGACACCGCCACCAAGTTCGACACCGTTCTTGGCCCCGTGTCCTTCGACGCAGTTGGCGACACCAGCCAGAAGATCATCTCCATGTACAAGGTCGACATGACCGCCGCCGGCGGCAAGGGCGACTGGATCTTCGATTACCAGGTCGACTACAAGTAGTCGCCTGACCGGACCTGAACTAGGCAGGGCCGGGAAGCCTCCAGGCTTCCCGGCCCTTTCCATCCCCGGCAATGCTTCTCGGAGTACGCCAATGACGGCTCTCCCAGCGACCAGCGAGGCCGGCGCCCGCGTGCCGATGGGCGCGAGCCTGCGGCCCCTGCTCCGCCTGGTCATTCCTGCACTCTTGGTTGTGGGCGCGTATGCGTTCATGGGCCCGGAGCAGTTCGTCAACGCGATGACGCGCGGCGCAATCTACGCGCTGATCGCGCTCGGCTACACGATGGTCTACGGGATCATCGAGCTCATCAACTTTGCCCATGGCGACATGTTCATGATGGGCGCCTTCGTCAGCTTGACATTCCTTGGGCAGATCCTCGGACTGACCGGGTCGATCACCGAGATCGCCAAGCTCGCGCCGCTCCTTGTCGCCGCGTTCTTCATCTCGATGATCGTCATGGGTGCCGTCGGCGTGACGATCGAGCGACTCGCCTACAAGCCGCTGCGCGCTGCACCCCGGCTCGCCCCCCTGATCACCGCGATCGGCGTGTCGTTCATCCTGCAGAACATCGTGATGCTCAAGTACGGCCCGTACCAGACGAACTCGCCGAAGATCTTCCCGAGCGTCGACATCGTGATTGGCACCGCGAAGATCCCTGCCCTGTCGCTCTTCATCATCGTGGTTGCGGTTGTCATGATGATCGCGCTGCAGCTGTTCATCGGGCGCACCCGGCTTGGCCGCGCCATGCGCTCTACCGCTGCGGATCGCGATGCAGCCCAGCTCATGGGCGTGAACATCAACCGAACCATCGCCATCACGTTCCTCATCGGCGCGGCCCTGGCCGGCGCCGCAGGCGTGGTCAACGGCCTCCAGTACGGTGTGTCGCGCTTTGACGACGGCTTTCAAGCCGGTCTGAAGGCGTTCACGGCAGCCGTCCTCGGCGGCATCGGCAACACCGTCGGCGCCGCGCTGGGCGGCTTCATCATCGGCTTCATCGAGGTTGGTGCGACGGTGATGGGCTTCTCGCGCTGGGGTCCCGCGATCGTGTTCGGCACGCTCGTGATCGTGCTGGTCTTCCGACCTTCGGGCCTGCTCGGCCAGCAGCTTGGAGAGCGCGCATGAGTGCCGCGGCTGCGTCCCCTACCAGCTTCGCCTCACGCCGCAAGCGCCTCGCAGAGGTCAGCTCGCGCCACCGCAGCTGGTCGATTGTGGTCGGAATTGCCATCGTTGGCACGGTGCTGCCCATCCTGGCTGCCATCCCGCCGTTCACGCTCGCCACGCCCACAAACGCGTGGATGGACGGATTCACCAATGCCGGCGTGTTCGTCCTGCTCGCTATTGGCCTGAACCTCGTGGTCGGCGTTGCCGGCCTGCTGGACCTTGGCTATGCGGCGTTCTTTGCCATTGGCGCCTACACGTACTCGTACGTCGCGTCGCCCTTTGGCAACTCAATCCTCGGCATCAAGTTTGTCGAGGTCGTCAGCCCGGATATCGCAGGTCTGGTCTTCTGGCCAATGCTGCTTGTCGGGGCACTCGTGGCGGCGTTGTTTGGCATCCTGCTGGGCGCCCCAACCCTGCGGCTCCGCGGCGACTATCTCGCAATCGTCACGCTTGGCTTTGGCGAGATTGTCCCAATCGTCTTCCTCAACGCAGACGCCGTGACCAACGGCACCAACGGCGTTGGCGGTCTGGCCCGGCCGGCGCTCCCGATCATCGGGTCCTTCTCGGCCCTCAACCCGTGGCCCTACTACGTCTCAATGCTTGTCGTCGTGGCCGTGGTCATGATGCTGGCGTACCGGCTTGTGGAGAGCCGGCTTGGTCGAGCGTGGGAGGCCATCCGCGAGGATGAGCTGGCCGCCGCCGCAAGCGGCATCAACACCGTTACCGCCAAGCTGCTCGCCTTTGCGCTGGGCGCGTCCACGGCGGGCATCGCGGGCGTGTTCAACGCCAGCAAGCTTGTCACCGTCAGCCCAGACCAGTTCACCTTCATCGTGTCGTTCACGGTGCTCGCGATGGTGGTCTTGGGCGGCATGGGCAACTTCTGGGGTGTGGCAGTGGGCGCGTTTGTGATCTACACGATCAACAACGTGTTGCTCAAGGTCCTCAACCAGTTCTTTGACCAGGTGAGCTTCCCCATCCTCAAGGACATCGACTTCATCCAGCTCCAGTTCCTGCTCTATGGGCTGGCGCTCGTGGCGATGATGCTGTGGCGGCCTGAGGGGCTATTCCCCAACAGCAGACGGCAGCGAGAGCTGCATACCGCCATGACGGAACCGGGCGAGGACGAGCTCGTGACGGCAGAGGCCACATCCGAGGAGGGCCAGCGATGAGCGAGAACCCGCTCGACAACGAGCCCATCTTGGTCGCCGAGGGCGTCAGCCGCCGCTTCGGCGGTCTCGTCGCCGTCAACACGGTGGACTTCACCATCCCCGAGCGCGCGATCGTGAGCCTCATTGGGCCCAACGGCGCGGGCAAGACGACGTTCTTCAACGTCCTTCTGGGCGTTATCGATCCAACAGCCGGGTCGGTGGTCTTCCGGGGTCGCCGGATGATCGCCCGACCTGAGCGGGTGGGCTTCGAGTCGCTCCTCTGGGTGCTCCCGGCCGTGCTCCTGGGGCTGCTGTCGGGGCTGCTCGCCGAGGCGGGCATCGTCAGCGGACGTCTGGTGGCGTTGCTTGGCTTCCTCACCTTGATGCTCCTGGTCGGGTCGCTGCTCCTCGCGATCATCCGCCCGGT
Organism: uncultured Chloroflexota bacterium; assembly: GCA_903925955.1. Taxonomy (GTDB): domain Bacteria; phylum Chloroflexota; class Limnocylindria; order Limnocylindrales; family CSP1-4; genus CAIXZV01. The sequence goes on along the minus strand of CAIYHO010000215.1, from coordinate 15,502 downwards.
CTGGTACTCCACCGCGCTTGAGCGCATCGGCATCTTCCGCAGCGCGCGGCCCAACGACATGGTCACCGCCGGCGTTGGCCGCACGTTCCAGAACATCCGACTGTTTCAGAACATGACCGCCATCGAGAACGTTCTGGTGGGGATGCACACGCAGCTCCACGGGAACCTCCTTGAGGCCTTCCTGCAGACGCCGCGCGTCAAGGCGGAGGAGAAGGCAGCCGAGCGGCGCGCCGACGATCTGCTCACGCTGGTGGGCCTGCACGGAAAGGGCAACGAGGGCGCCCGCAACCTCCCCTACGGCGACCAGCGCCGTCTGGAGATTGCCCGCGCACTTGCGGCCAATCCCAAACTGCTGCTGCTCGACGAGCCAGCAGCCGGCATGAACCCCAAGGAGACCCTGGACCTTGTGGCCCTGATCTCCAAGCTCCGCGACGATCTGGGCCTGACCATCCTCCTGATCGAGCACGACATGAAGGTCGTGATGGGGATCAGCGACCGGGTCACGGTCCTGGACCATGGCGAGAAGATCGCCGAGGGCACGCCCGAGCAGGTCCGCAAGGATCCCCGGGTCATCGAGGCCTACTTGGGAGCGCCGGCCGCATGACAGCCCCAACCACCGTGGCGACCGATGTCGTCCTCAAGCTCACCAACGTCCACAGCTACTACGGTGCGATCCACGCGCTTCGCGGGATCGACATCGAAGTCCCGCGCGGCGAGATCGTCACGCTGATCGGTGCCAACGGCGCCGGCAAGACCACGACACTGCGCACCATCTCCGGTCTGCTCCACCCCCGTGAGGGCTCCGTCGAGTTCAACGGGCAGGACATCTCCAGAGTCCCCGCCCACGAGCTGGTGGTGAAGGGCATTGGCCACGCACCCGAGGGACGGCGCATCTTCTCGCGCCTGACGATCTACGAGAACCTGCTCATGGGCGGGTTCACGCGATCCAAGGACGAGAACACGGAGCAGGTTGAGCGCGTCTACGAGCTCTTCCCGCGTCTCCGCGAGCGCCATGCCCAGAAGGGCGGCACGCTGTCCGGCGGCGAGCAGCAGATGCTCGCGATCGGGCGTGCGCTGATGACCAGACCGGACGTCCTGTTGCTTGATGAGCCGTCGCTGGGCCTCGCGCCCATCCTGGTGCAGCAGATCTTCGGGATCATTCGCGAAATCAACGCCAGCGGCATGACCATCCTCTTGGTGGAGCAGAACGCCCTTCAGGCGCTCTCCGTCGCCAACCGGGGCTATGTGCTGCAGACCGGCGAAGTTGTCCTATCCGGCTCATCGCGCGACCTGCGCGAGAACGAGATGGTCCGCAAGGCCTATCTGGGCGAGGACTGACCGGGGCTCCGCTCCGGACAGCAGCCAGCCATGACCGACGGCGGCCGTACCGACGGCGGCCGTACCGACGGCGGCCGTACCGACGGCGGCGTCCCGCCACAAGGCCGGGAACCTCACGAGCGCGTGCTCGTCGAGATGCCCGTCACCGCCGTCGGCCGCGGGTCCAGTGGCCCGCTCCTCGTCGCCCTGCTTGTCCTGGCCGCGTTTGCGGCTGGGCTGCTCCGGCCGTGGGACGTGCTGGTCCCGCCCGAGCCCTCTGCGCCCACTGTGCAGGCCTCGGTGCCGGTGGCCGTCGCGTCTGCCGCAGGAACCCCGGCTCCAGCGGCGTCCCCGCCCACGTCCGCAGGTCCAACCGCAACGTTTGCCGACCCGGCCACGGTGCTCTGCGGCTACCCCGCGACGTGGCGGACCATGAGCCGCGTCTGGTTGTCTGGACGCCCGGCGACGGTTTGGGTGGCAGCGCAGCTCGTAGCGGCGGTCGGACCCGGCGACCCCACCATCCCGGTCGCGTACGTCGGCGAGGCGCCGGTGACGGCGATCGGTTGGTGTGCGCCGGTTGGCGACGAGGGACGTCCGCCAAGTGACGCCGCCGCCACGCTGTTCTCCGTGAACCCACGCAACGGCAACGCCCAACCAGTCGCGTACACGCTGCTGGCGCCCCTGCCCGGCGTTGCGGGCCCCATGGCGCAGCTGTGGGGCACCCCGGGCACGCGTATCGAGCCGTGGCCCGGCGGGCGGTATGTCATCCGCTTCGCAACGCCATCCGGCACATGGGTGCGCTTTCTGGGGCTAGACGTGGCCGGGCTGGACGACGCGCCACAGGCGCCGGGGTCCCCGCTGGGCTGACGGCGCGGACTCAGCGGCGGGGCGGCTCGAGCGTGATCTCGTACGCTGCGCGGACCAGCATGAGCGAGCCCACGGCGGAGATCCAGAACCCGAACGCGCGGTCCGGCAGCAGCCCGGCGGGCGACGCAAGCGTGTTGGGGATCCAGAGCGCCACGCCAATGACCGCAGCCACCGCCAAGACCCAGAACGCGAGACCGCGGTCTGCGCCTGTGGGCCGATCGCCCGCGGCATACGGCAGCGCGACAAGCGCAAGCGTGGCGAGTCCGGCAAGGAACGCCAGGACTCCGGACCCGTCAAACGCGCGGTAGACCAGCGGCGTCAGGCCCCCGTCGCCGCCCTTCTGGTACCAAGGCAGCACACAGCCAACTACAAGGACAAGGGCTGCGATGAACGCCAGACGGCGGCCAGAACCAAGCGGACGACGGTGCATCAGTCGGGGCCGCTGTAGACCTCGGGGCGCAGAACGCCCACGAAGCGGAGGTTGCGGTAGCGCTCGGAGTAGTCCAGCCCGTAGCCCACGACAAACTGGTCCGGGATCTCAAACCCCTGATAGTCCACCGGGATCTCGACGAGGCGCCGGGCGGGCTTGTCCAGCAGCGTGCAGATCTTGAGCGACGCCGGGTTCTTGCCGCGCAGGTAGCGCACCAGGTAGTTGAGCGTCAGACCGGTGTCGATGATGTCCTCAACAAGCAACACGTCCTCGCCCGAGATGCTTGCGCTGAGGTCCTTGATGATCCGGACAAGGCCAGACGACTCGGTGGCGGTGCCGCCGTAGGAGCTGACCTCCATGAGGTCAATGCGGAGGGGCAGCGCGATCTGGCGCATGAGGTCAGCCATGAAGGGCAGTGAGCCCTTGAGCACGCTGACCAGCGTCAGGTTTCTCCCCGCGTAGTCAGCGGAGATCTTGCGGCCAAGCTCGGCCACGCGGGCGGCGATCTGCTCCTCCGTGAGGAGCACCTCGCCGATGTCATTCACAAGATCTACGGGTCGGCTCATGCTCGGGTGACCTGGGCCTCCAAGGGCGTCGGGCTGGGCTGACGGCTGTCAGCGTCGATCATTACGCAGGCGGCGATCCGGCGCACGGCGTGTGCGACGGCCGGCTTGCGGACGGGGGTGTTCATGCCGGCATCGGCGTGACGGGGGATGCGGGATCGATCCCCACGGCCGCGGCGGCGCGACTTGCGGAACGGCGGCGGCGGCCACGGCGGCGGCCACGGCCAGCGTGTCCGGCTTCGGCATCAGCTTCGCCGTCGTCAGCGACCACCACTGCGTCTGAAGGCAGCGCAGATCCAGCCACCACCGGCTCCCGCGGCGGCGTTGCCTGCCCGGTGGTGCCGGACAGTTCGCCAAGCAGGCCCAGGCGCCCAAACTTGAGCAGCAGCATCCGGAAGTCGCGGGCGTAGAACAACTTGATCCGGACGTCCGGGTACAGCTCGCGCAGGCGACGGAGCTTGCGGTTCTTCTTGCGAACCAGCGTCTGCTTCAACGTGGTCAGCTCGACGTACAGGTCAAGATCCGGCAGGAAGAAGTCCGGTGAAAAGCTCTCGACCACGTCGCCGTCCAAGCTCCAGCCAATGGGGAACGCATCCGGCTCGTACTGCCAGCGGACCTGGTAGAAGTCAAGGATCCGCGCGAGCTCCGCCTCGGAGTGATGGGCGAAGGCTGGGCGCACCCGGGCCACGGTGGCCTGGTCTTCCCTGAGATCGCGCTGCTCCATGGAAACCCAGTCTACCCGCCTCGGCAGCAGGCGGCTTGGCGTGCGATGCGGATACCCCCGTGGGGTATCATCGCGTCATGGCTGACACCACCGCCAAGGGCAGCGTTCGCCCTGCCGCAGCGCCTGCCGCGGCTGGCGTGCCGCACGCCGCTGTCCCAAGCGCCGCTGTGCCGCACGGCGGCCTTCCGGGCCCCGCGGCGCATGACACCTACCGCCACAGCTACAGCAAGGACCGCACGCAGCTGGTCCGCAGGCTGAGCCGCGTTGAGGGCCAGGTCCGCGGCATCGCGCGGATGATCGAGCGCGACGAGTACTGCGTGGACATCCTCCAGCAGACCGCTGCCCTCCGCGCCGCCGTGGACGCCATCTCCATCCTGATCCTCGAGGATCACGTGCAGGGCTGCATCCGCACCGCGGCCGAGCGCGGCGAAGCGGACAAGTACGTGGACGAGGTGATCGACGTTGTCCGCCGCACCCTTGGCCGACCCGTCCGCGGCACAGGCCGCACGGCGTAGCAGGCACGCCCGCGCCAGGTTTATCCACGGAATCGGCGGCGCAGCGCGAATCGTGGATAACCTGTCTTGACCCGTGCGGTGCGGGAGCCTACCGTCCGCAGTCCGCACATAGTGAGCGCGTTGGGGAACATCGTCCGCGAGGGGCTACGGGGAGACCCGGGCCAGAACCGGATGGGCGGTGCCAGACCGATTGACGCCGCAGGTGCGAACGATCGACGCCGGGAGCGGCTCCCGGGAGGGCATGGCACGCGACCACAGGAGGGTGCCGTGGACCAACCGAGAGAACCGCTCCCGTCGCGCGTTTCGGACACCCCTGAGTTGCCCGCGGCGTATCACGCTGCCCTTGATGCGGCCCTGCCGCTGCTGGGCGCTCCGCTGCCGGACGGTGCCCGCGAGATCATCGACGGCCACATGCGCCTGCTCCTCGCGTGGACGGCGGCCATCAACCTCACGGCCATCCGCGATCCGGAGCAAGCGGCCCGCCTCCACGTCCTGGACAGTCTCGCGGCCCTGCCCCTGCTGCGGGCACGCGGCGTTCGACACTTGCTGGACCTTGGCAGTGGCGGCGGCTTTCCCGGTATTCCGCTGGCGGCCGCGCTCAACACGGAGCGGACGCTGCTGGTGGACTCCGTTGCCAAGAAGGTCCGCTTCCTCACCACGGTGATCGAGGCCACGGGGCTCACCGGGCGGGCGGCTGCCGAAGCCGTGCGGGCCGAGACGCTGGCGCACACCCCCGGTGATCGCGGCGCGTGGCAGGCGGTCACCGCCCGGGCAGTCACGTCCTTGGCGGAGCTCGTGGAGATTGGGCTGCCGCTGGTGGCACGCGGCGGCGTCCTGATTGCCTGGAAGGCAGGTGACCTCGACGCCGAGGTGGTGGCGGCGCGGCCCGTGCTGCGGGCGCTTGGGGCCAGCCAGGTGAATGTCATCGACGTGGGGCTGCCCGGGCTTGAGGAGCGTCGGCTTGTGGTGATTGAGTCGGGCGGCCCGGTAGATCCGCGGTATCCGCGCGATCCCGCCGAACGCCGCCGTCGACCGCTGTAGGCGTCGCTGCGCTACCCTCGCAGCCGATGCACATTCTCGTCCTGTCGGACATCCACGGAAACCTCGAGGCGCTGGACGCTGTCCTTGACGCTGCCCCGGCGGTGGACGAGACGTGGGTCACCGGGGACATCGTGGGCTACGGCCCCGAGCCCGACGAGGTTGTGGAGCGCCTGCGCGAGCGCGGGGTGGTTGCGGTCCGCGGCAACCACGATGCGGCAGCCGTTGGCGGCGACGAGATTGACTACTTCAACGAGGACGCGCGCCGGGCCATGATCTGGACGCGCAGCGTCATCTCGGACCGGACGCGGGCCTGGCTGGCGGCCCTCCCGGAGCGCGTGGTCCGCGAGGGGTTCACGCTGGCCCACGGCAGCCCGCGGGATCCCATCTGGGAGTACGTGACCACCACGCCCGTCGCTCGCGCCTCGTTTGACGCCATGGATACGGACCACGGCGTCATCGGCCACACCCACAGGCCGGCTGCGTATCTCAACGATGACGGCGTCATGAGCCTGATGACGCCGGCCGCAGGCTCTGTGCTCAGGTTTGGCGCACGACGCGTCCTGCTCAACGCCGGCAGCGTGGGGCAGCCGCGCGACGGCCTCAGCACGGCCGCGTGGATGACCATGGACACGGACGCAGGGACGGCAACCTGGCAGCGGACCGCCTATGACATCGCCTCAGTGCAGGCGGCCATGCGTCGCGTTGCGCTGCCCGAGTTCCTCCGCGCCCGTCTGTCCTACGGCGGCTGACCCTCTCGGGAGCACCGGGCCTCGCAGCGGCTCGCGTTGTGCCGTAGAGTCGGTCCCTGCAACACGATGAAACAACGTCTACTGCCGCACACGAGGTCTCCCCGAACCAGCCTATGATCGGTGGACGACGCCCCATTCAGGGTCGCAAGCCAGCGGACCGACGCGTCCGCGTGGAACGACCCCATTCCGCGTACTTCCGGTACTCGGGCCCCGGCCAGCTGGTAGCAAAGCCCGCTGCGTCCACGCCGAGAACCGGTCTGGACCGGACTATCCAGCGCTGGAAGGCCTGGCTCCTCGGCCGGCCCCTGGCCAGTGAAGAGGAGATTGGCGAGCGCCTGCCAAAGAAGCTGGCTCTGCCCATCTTCAGCTCGGACGCCATCTCTTCATCGGCGTACGCAACCGACGAGATCCTGCGCGTCCTGGTGCTTGCAGGAGCCGCCGCCCTGGTCATCTCGGTTGAGGTTGCCATCGCCATCGCGGTGCTGCTGACCGTCGTCTCCCTCTCGTATCGCCAGGTCTGCCGGGCATACCCGTCGGGTGGTGGCGCCTATGTTGTTGCGCGCGAGAACCTGAGCCAGATCGCCGGCCTGGTGGCGGCAGCCGCGCTATTCATCGACTACGTCATGACCGTCGCCGTCTCCACTGCATCGGCGGTGTCGCAGGCGTACTCGGTCTGGCCCCAGCTGTACGACATCCGGATCGAGATCGCGCTGGTCTCGATTGTGCTGATCACCCTCGCCAACCTCCGCGGCCTGCGCGAGGCGGGCAACATCTTTGCCATGCCCACCTATCTCTTTGTGGGCATGGCCCTATTGATGATTGGCCTTGGACTTGGCCAGATCGTCGCCGGGACGGTCCCGACGGTCCCGGATCCGCAGTTCGTGATCAAGCCGCCGTCCGTGGTGGAGCCACTCGCGCTGATCCTGCTGCTTCGCGCCTTCGCCGGCGGCGCCGTCGCCCTCACGGGCGTCGAGGCGATCGCCAACGGCGTACCCGCGTTCAAGCCACCGGAGTCGAAGAACGCGGGCAACACGATGACGATGATGGCGATCCTGCTGGGCGTCCTGTTCATCGGCGTCACCTTCGTGGGCAACAAGTTTGGCATCCAGCCCACCACAGAGGCCGGTCCCACGGCCATCGCGCAGGTGTCCTCATCCGTCTTCGGGGCCGGGTCACCGCTGTTCGTGCTGTTCCAGATCAGCACGGCGCTGATCCTGTTCCTTGCCGTCAACACGTCGTTCAATGCGTTTCCGCGTCTCGCCGCGATCCTCGCTGAGGACGGCTTCATGCCGCGCCAGTTCTCACTTCGCGGCGATCGGCTTGCGTTCAGTTGGGGGATCATCGTCCTCGCAGCCGTAGCTGCTCTGCTGCTTGTCGCCTTCCAGGGCGATGTCCACCTGCTGATCCCGCTCTATTCGGTGGGCGTGTTCGTCTGCTTCACGCTGTCGCAGGTAGGCATGGTCCGGCACTGGATCTCATCCAAGGAGTCGGGCTGGCAGTGGCGAATGGCCATCAACGGCCTAGGCGCCATCCTGACGTTTGTCGTCCTGATTGTGGTTGCGGCGATCAAGTTCGCGGCCGGCGCCTACCTCGTGGTGCTCCTGATCCCGGCGCTCGTCGTGCTGATGCTGTTCATCCAGCACCAGTACCAGGCATCGGCGAAGGCGCTTGCTGTCCGGCCGGACTTCATCGTTCTGCCGCCCACGCGTGAGGAACGCGCCATCATTACGGTGCCCACGATCAACCGGGCGGTCGTGCGGGCGGTCAACGTGGCCCGCTCAATCTCCGAAGACGTCATCGCCGTCTATATCAGTGACAACCCAGATGCCTCGCGCGAACTCCGCGAGCGCTGGGAGCGCCAGATCCCCGGTGTCCAGCTGGTCATCGTGGAATCGCCGTACCGCGCGCTCGCCGGGCCGCTCATGGCGTATCTGGACGTGTTGGACCGCGCCTGGCCGCCAGACAAGCCCCAGCCCGTCACCTTTGTCGTCGTGCCGGAGTATGTCGCCCTGCACTGGTGGGAGCGGATCCTCTATAACCAGTCCTCGCGTCGGCTGCGGGCAGTCCTGCTTGGCCGCCCGCACACGGTGGTGGTGGATGTGCCGTATCGGCGCGATGACCCAGACCGCTTCCACTACGACACCGAGCCCCACGCCGAGCAAGAAGCGCCTGCGGCGGCAACCGCCGAGCCGCCCGCAGACCTGGGCTGACGGACGTCTGGGGCGGCAGACATTGGCGGCTGGCGCCCGTCTGACGGCGGGGCTAGGCCCGCCAGCGGTGGTATGGTGACCCGGCGTGTCGACCCCACTAGGGCGTCAAGAAGGACGCTCCCGGCGTGGCACAGCAAGGTGGAGGCTTCAGCATCGTGGCGGAATCGACAGCGCCGCAATTCAAGCGCGCGGTCGTGGCGCTCTCAGGCGGTCGGACAGACCGGCCAATCGTCGCTCTCGCCGCAGAGGTGGCGAAGGCCAGCAAGGCCGAGCTAATCGGCGTCCACGTGGTGGAGATTGACTGGACCCAGCCACTCGACGCTGACGTGGCCGGACGCTCCGAGTCCGCACAGCGCGTGCTGGACATTGCGGAGGCAACCGCCGAAGCCGCCCGCTACCGTCTCGAAAGCGTACTGCTGCAGGCCCGCGATGTCGGGGCGGCACTCGTCGACGAGGCCGTGGAGCGGGGCGCGGACATGATGATCGTTGGCCTCCCGTTTCGGCGCCGATTTGGCGGTGACTTCGCCATCGGGGCCACCATCCCGTACATCCTGAAGAACGCGCCCTGCGCGGTGTGGGTCGTCCGAGAGGCGATGCCCGAGGAGCAAGCATGAAAGCCGTGATCGTCGGCTGTGGGCGCGTCGGCGCCGGCCTCGCTGACGCGCTTGACCGCGCGGGCTGGCAGGTGCTGATCCTCGACCGGCTGTCCGCCGCGTTCGATCGGCTCCCGCCCACATTCAAGGGCACCGCCCTCCGAGGCGACGGGACGGATGAGGACACGCTGCGCCGCGCTGGCGCCGAAGGTGCCGATCTGTTCCTTGCGCTCACCGAAGGCGACAACCGCAACATCATGGCCGCGCAGTTGGGCATTGAGGCCTTGGGCGCCGTCAAGACCGTTGCCAAGATCAACGATCCTGTCCGCGCCGAGGCGTATGCCCACTTGGGGATCGCCACGCTCTGCCGAACCAACCTGATGACCACCGAAGTGCTTGGCTACCTCGGCCAGGCCCAGCCCCAACAGCCCGGCATCTACGTGCCGGAGGGCCACCACACCCATGCCGCGGGCACCACGGCAGCGGAGGCCTGATCCATGTTTGTGCTGGTTGTGGGCGGCGGCAAGGTTGGGTACTACCTGACCAAGGAGTTGATCCAGTCCGGGCATGAAGTGGTCCTCATGGAGAAGGACCGCGCCCGAGCGGACCAGATCCGCGACGAGATCGGGTCCGTGGTGATGCACCAGGACGGGTGCGAGGGCAAATACCTGCGCCAGGCCGGGGCCAACCGGGCCGACATCGTGGCCGCGGTCACGGGCGATGACGAGGACAACCTTGTCATCTGCCAGATGGCAAAGCACCACTTTGATGTGCCGCGCACAATCGCCAGGGTGAACAACCCCAAGAACGAGCGGCTGTTCCGCCACCTTGGCGTGGACGAGATCATCAGCCCCACGCGGATGATCCTGGGCTCCATCGAGCAGGACATCCCGGTGAACGAGCTGCTGCACCTTGCAGCGCTTGGCGTGGGCGAACTGGAGATCATCGAGGCGCACATCCAGGAGGGCTCTCCGGGCATCGGCCGGATGGCATCCACGCTGACAATGCCTATCGGGAGCTCGCTGTTTGGCCTCATCCGCGAGGGTGTGCCGATGCGGGTTGGGCCCGACACGGTGCTGGCAGAGGGCGACAAGGTCATCGCGATCGGGCATCCCGACTGTGAGGCAGACCTGCGGCGCCAGCTCATCGGGGAGCATGTCGAGGCCTGACGCCTGAGGGCTATTGGCGGCTCGCCCATCGCGCGCCGCGTTGTGCGGGGCGGCTCACCCCGTGAGTCATCGCGAGCAGTCAAGCGCGGCACGGCTCACCCAGTGAGCAATCCGTGCGGGACGGGTCCCAATGACCGGTTGCCCAGCGCGTGGTGACCCACCCGGTGAGCCCGGGATCTGGACGACTCACCGCGTGATCCGCAGGTAGGCATCGCCGGGCTCCGCCGCGCACCGCCGGCCGCCGCCGCGCGTCGCACGTCGGCCGCCGTCAAGGCTAAGATCCCGCAACATTGGCACCAACGTATCGGTCCTATGTCTTGACAACGCCATTGATAGGGTTCTACCCTTCCGCGTATCCGGAGCAGATGCCCGGTCCACGCAGGAGGTTGGCCGATGACGTTGCACCGTCGCCTGTCGCCCTTTGGCGCGCGCCTCCTCAGTCACACCGCCGCGGCGGCCTAAGCCATGACGGGCGCAGGTCGGCCGGACCGGGATGACTCCAGACCCGTCTACGTCATCAGTGTTGCTGCGACCCTTGTCTCAGCCCACCCGCGGACGCTGCGGATCTACGAGGACGAGGGCCTGATCTGCCCCGCCCGCACCCCCACCAACATCCGCCTCTACTCGGAGGAGGACATTCGCAGGATCCTCTGGATCCGGCACCTCACCCGGGACAGGGGCGTCAACCTGGCCGGGGTCCGCACGCTGTTTGAGCTTGAAGAGCGCCTCGGCAAGCGGATCCTGGAAGCCCTCTACGACGAGGGCATGCGTAGCCGCGACGCTGAACTGGCCGGCGAGCCAGACGTCAGCGTCCCCCACGACCTCGACCACATCTAGGCACACCGGCCGTCTCGGCGGCCAGCCGAAGCAGCACTAGCACCTCGTCGAGCCAGAATGCCGGTTCGGCGGCCAAGGAGACCTCAATGGCCAAGCGCGCAACAACCCCAGACCCGGAGCCCAAGGAGGTTCTGTCTGGCACGCTTGAGATCCCGCTCGTCGCCCTGCGCGAGACCGTCATCTTCCCCGAGATGATCGTCCCGCTCCAGGTGGGCCGGGAGAAGAGCGTTGCCGCCCTGAATGCCGCAACGGAGGCGGGCGGGCCCATCGCGCTCGTCACGCAGCGCCGGCCCGAGCAGGAGGAGATTGGCGATCCGGCCGAGCTCTACGAGATCGGGACGGTCGCCAGGATTGCCCAGGTCGTCCAGCTTCAGGACAATACGGTCCGGGCCATCGTCCAGGGTCAGGCGCGTGTTCGCGTGCTGGGCTTTGTGCAGACCACGCCGTACCTGAAGGTCCGTGTCCAGGTCCTCGAGGAGGCTGACTCCTCGGGCGTCGAGGTTGCCGCGCTGGTGCGCAACGTCCAGAGCCAGATGGAGCAGTACGTCGCCAATGGCGCGCCGGTGCCTCCGGAGGCCGCCGTCGCCGCGCGCAACATCACCGAGCCAGGCCTGCTGGCGGACATGGTCGCGTACAGCCCGGACATGACCACCGACCAGCGTCAGGAGCTGCTAGAGACGCTCGATATCGAGCAGCGGCTGCGGCTCGTGTCCAACTTCCTCGCCCGCCAGACCGAGATCCTCGAGCTCAAGGGGAAGATCCAGAGCGAGGTCAAGTCCGAGATGGACAAGACCCAGCGGGAGTACATCCTCCGTGAGCAACTCAAGGCCATCCAGCGTGAGCTGGGCGAAGACGACCCCCAGCAGGCCGAGATCAACGAGCTCCGCGAAAAGGTGGAGGCCTCGGGGATGCCTGAGGATGTCCGCGCCCGTGCGATCAAGGAGATCGACCGGATGAGCCGGATCCCGTCCGCCTCGCCCGAGGTTGGCGTGATCCGCACCTACGTGGACTGGCTTGTGAGCCTGCCGTGGAACGTCTCGACAAATGACCGCCTCAACATCAAGGAGGCGGCGCTCATCCTTGACGAGGACCACTACGGTCTTGAGAAGATCAAGGAGCGCATCCTCGAGTACCTCGCCGTGCGTAGCCTCGCGGACAAGATCCGCAGCCCAATCCTGCTGTTCGTGGGCCCTCCCGGCGTGGGCAAGACCAGCCTGGGCAAGAGCATCGCCAAGGCGATGGGCCGCAAGTTTGTGCGGATGAGCCTTGGCGGCATCCACGACGAGGCCGAAATCCGCGGCCATCGGCGCACGTACATCGGCGCGCTCCCCGGGCGCATCGTCCAGAACGTCAAGACCGCGGGCACCAACAACCCGGTCTTCATGCTGGACGAGGTGGACAAGATCGGCATGGACTTCCGGGGTGACCCGTCGTCCGCGCTGCTGGAGGTCCTTGATCCGGAGCAGAACTTCAGCTTCCAGGACAACTACCTTGAGGTCCCGTTTGACCTGAGCAAGGTGCTGTTCATTGCAACCGCCAACCTGCTTGACCCCATTCCTGCGCCGCTCCGCGACCGCATGGAGATGGTGCAGCTGCCGGGCTACACGCAGACCGAGAAGGTGGAGATCGCGCGCCGGTTCCTCGTCCCCAAGCAGATGGAGAACCACGGCCTCAAGGCCAAGCACGTCGAGATCACGGACGAAGTCCTCACCACGCTGGTGCAGGCGTACACGCACGAGGCCGGCGTCCGCAACCTCGAGCGCGAGATTGCCAACATCATGCGCAAGGTTGCGCGCGCCGTGGCCGAGGGCCGCAAGCGCAAGATCACCGTGGACGTCAAGAAGCTTGACGAGTACCTGGGCCCCACGCGCTGGGAATACGGCGAGCTTGAGGCCGAGGACCAGACGGGCTCCGCAACGGGCCTTGTCGTGACCGAAGTCGGCGGCGACGTGGTTGCTGTCGAAGTCATCAAGATGGAGGGCAAGGAGGACTTCATCCTCACCGGCCAGCTTGGCGACGTCATGCGCGAATCTGCTCGGGCAGCCCTGTCCTGGATCCGCGCCAACGCGGCCTCGCTGGGCATCGAGCGCGAGGTCTTCGAGCGCAACACGCTGCACATCCACGTCCCCGCGGGCGCCATCCCCAAGGACGGCCCCTCTGCAGGCGTCACGATGGCCACGGCCATGGTGTCGGCGCTCACCGGCATCCCTGTGCGCAAGGACGTGGCGATGACGGGCGAGATCACGCTGCGGGGGCGCGTGCTCCCGATTGGCGGGCTCAAGAGCAAGATCCTTGCCGCGCACCTCGCTGGGGCCGGCATGGTGATCCTGCCCAAGAAGAACGAGAAGGACCTCCGGGACATTCCCGAGGAGATCCGCAAGCACGTGAAGCTGGTCCTTGCCGACAACATGGACCAGGTCCTCGAGGCGGCACTCCGGCGGCGCCCGGGGCCCCTCAAGACGCAGGCCGAGCCGGTGGGCGGGCCGTCGGGCGGGCGTGGCTCCAAGGGCGGGGTCTCCCGCGTCCGGCAGGCCCCGTTCCCTCCGGCGGAGCAGCCGCCCGTCGTGGTCTAGCGGTTCTCGCCCACCGTCGCCCAGGGTTCCAGCCATGGACTATCGCGACTACTACCAGATCCTCGGCGTGCCCCGGTCAGCCTCGCAGGCCGACGTCAAGAAGGCATTCCGGAAGCTGGCGCGTCAGCATCATCCTGACCAGAACCCGGGCGACAAGGGTGCCGAGCAGCGGTTCAAGGACCTCAACGAGGCCAACGCCGTCCTCTCGGACCCCGAGAAGCGCAAGCAGTACGACGCACTCGGCGCCAACTGGGAGCAATACCAGCGTGGGGGCGGTGGACGCCCCGGCGCAGGAGGCGCGGACCCGTTTGGCGCCGGTGGTCCATTTGCGGGGTTTGGCGGGGCAGGCGGAGCGGCAGGTGGCGGCCCACGTGGCACCCGCTACGAGTTCCGGAACGCGGGCGGGGAGGCCGGCGGGTTCTCAGACTTCTTCCGCATGTTCTTCGCCGGCGCAGCCCCGGGCGGCGGTGGCGGCGCGGCGGGCGGGCGAGGGCGCAGCCGGACCCAAGACGCGTCCATCGAGGATTTGCTTGCGGGCAGGGGGGACATGAGCGGCGCAGCCGGAGCTGGCGCAGGGCAGGGTCGCGGCGGTCGCGGACATGTCCTGCCGCGCGAGGCACTTGAAGCCCCCACGGAGCTGACCCTTGAAGAGGCATACCACGGCACCACCCGCATGCTCGAGGTGGACGGCCGCCGCTTTCAGGTGACCATCCCGCGCGGTGCCGACACGGGCAGCCGCATCAAGCTGTCGGGCAAGGGGCTCGGCGGCGCCGACGTCATCGTCTCGGTCCGCCTGGAGCCGCATGCGGTGTTCACAAGGCGTGGCGCCGATCTGGAGCGTGAACTCCCGGTGAGCCTGCGCGAGGCGCTGCTGGGCGCGGAAGTCCCGGTGGCCACCCTCAAGGGACGCCTCCTGCTCACCATCCCGGCCGGTGTTCAGACGGGCAAGACGTTCCGCCTCAAGGGCCAAGGCATGCCGCACCTGAAGGGCGAGGGAACGGGAGACCTCTACGTGAAGGTCCGCGTGATCCTGCCTGCGGCCTTGGACGACAAGGCCCGCGAAGCCGCGACGCACTTCTTCGATCTCGTCCACCAACCAGACCCGCGAGCCGACACCTAGACGCCGGCCGTACGAAAGACCGCAGCCATGCAACTTGACCGCTTTACCGAGAAGGCCCAAGAGGCCATCGTCAACGCCCAGCAACTCGCCGAGCGGATGGCGTCACCCGTCCTTGACGCTGAGCACCTGCTCGCGGCACTCGTGGACCCCGATGACGGGATCCCGGCGGAAACCCTGCGCCGTCTCGGGACGGACCTCACGGCGTTCCGCGGGGAGATCGCGGCCATCCTCACCAAGCGCGCCCGCATCCAGGGCGGGCAGTTGGGTCTGGACCCGCGCGGCAAGCGCGTCGTGGAGCATGCGCAGGAGGAGGCAAAGCGCCTCGGCGACGAATACACCTCAACTGAGCACCTGCTTCTTGGCGTGGCCGAGGCAGGCGGTGAGGCGCAGGCACTCCTGCAGCGTCACGGCGCCGGTCGCGAGGCGCTGCTCCAGGCGCTCAAGAGCGTCCGCGGGGGGCAACGCGTCACCAGCCCTACACCCGAGGGCACCTATCAGGCGCTGGAGAAGTACGGCCGAGACCTCACCACCGAAGCACGCGCGGGCAAGCTTGACCCGGTCATTGGCCGTGACGAGGAGATTCGCCGAACCATCCAGGTCCTGAGCCGGCGCACCAAGAACAACCCGGTGCTGATCGGAGAACCCGGCGTGGGCAAGACCGCCATCGTCGAAGGGCTGGCGCAGCGCATCGTCAAAGGCGATGTGCCCACCGGTCTGCGCGACAAGAAGCTGGTCTCGCTCGACCTCGGCGCACTCGTGGCGGGCGCCAAATATCGCGGTGAGTTCGAGGAACG
>CAIYHO010000214.1 GCA_903925955.1 uncultured Chloroflexota bacterium | reverse complement strand
GTCGAGGACGTAGGCGCGGTGCCGACCCTGCGCATCGGCCTGGGTCTGTCTGTCCTTCTGTTCCATGCGACCGAGAGTGACAAAGTCGCTGGCCGCTTAGCCCGGACAGAATCGCTGGCCGTTGACATCGCGCCCCCACCCCCGTTGACGCCCCCGATGGCCGTGCTATGCTCCCCGCGTTCCCACCGGCCCTGCGCGATCCAACTGATTCCGCGCGATACAGGCCCCGTGGCGCCAATCCCGACCCGGACTCGACCGTGTCGCATCCCACCCCTGAGGCGTGCTTCCCCAATGCCGAACGGCCCCGACCAGCGCTCGAGCCGCAACCGACGGCCCCGTCGCCGCTCCCAGACAGGCAATCGCCCGCCCGTCACGGAGCAGGATGAGGTAGCGGAGCTTGAAGCCGCGCGTGAGCGAAATGACCTCGACATCCGCGATCTGCGGGAGATGTCGGTCAAGGAACTGCGCGAAGTTGGCCGCAAGCTTGAGATCGAGCCCGCCACCGGCGAGCGCCGTGACGACCTTGTTGACCTGATCCTCCGCCGCCAGACGGAGAACGCGGGCCTCGACTATGCGTTTGGCATCGTGGACATCGTTGAGGACGGCTACGGCTTCCTCCGCCGCCACGGCCTGCTGCCCAGCAACGAAGACGTCTATGTCAGCTCCAGCCAGGTCCGCCGCTTTGGCCTGCGTGTGGGTGACCGGGTCACCGGCGCCGTCCGCTCGCCAAACGAAGGCGAGAAGTTCTGGGGCCTCATCCGCGTTGACAGCGTCAACGGCGTTGACTACGAGACCGCCCGCCGCCGCCCGCACTTTGGGGACCTCACGCCGATCCACCCGATCGAGCTGATCAACCTGGAGTCTGATCCCAAGAACCTCAGCCAGCGGCTCATCAACTTGGTGAACCCCATTGGCAAGGGCCAGCGCGCGCTGATTGTCAGCCCGCCAAAAGCCGGCAAGACGATGCTGCTCAAGAGCATCGCCAACGGCATCAGCGCCAACTACCCGGACATCCTCCTGATGGTTGCCCTCATCGGCGAGCGTCCTGAGGAAGTCACGGACATGCGCCGCAGCGTGGACGGCGAGGTCATCAGCTCCACCTTCGACGAGCCCACCGAGAACCACACGCACGTTGCGGAGATGGCCCTCGAGATCGCGAAGCGCCAGGTTGAGACCGGCCGAGACGTCGTGATCCTGCTGGACTCCATCACGCGGCTCGCCCGCGCCTACAACCTTGCCCTGCCGCCCAGCGGCCGGACGCTGTCGGGCGGTATCGACCCCATCGCGCTCTATCCGCCCAAGCGCTTCTTCGGCGCCGCGCGGAAGATCGAAGAGGGCGGTTCGCTCACGATCATCGCCACCTGCCTTGTCGATACCGGTTCGCGCATGGACGACGTGATCTACGAGGAGTTCAAGGGCACCGGCAACTCGGAGCTCATCCTGGACCGCAAGCTCGCCGAGAAGCGCATCTTCCCGTCGATTGACGTCCAGCGCTCGGGCACCCGCCGCGAGGAGTTGCTCCTTGAGGAGGGCACCCTCAAGATGGTGTGGACCATGCGCCGGATGCTGTCCGCAGTGGGCACCAACGAGGGCATCGAGCTGCTGCTCAACCGCATTGCCAAGACCGAGACCAACGCTGAGTTCCTGGCCAAGCTGATCAAGAACCAGGAGTAGCTTGAGGAGCGGCGGCGTGCCCCCCAGCGGGGATGCCTCTGGACCTGCAGCCGGGTTGCTGCTGCGCGAGATCACGCGCCCGGATGCGTTTGACGCTGTCGCGCAGGCCTGGCGCGAGCTGGCCCGGACGTCAGCGCTCTCCCCGTTTCAGGCGCCCGATTGGCTGCTGCCCTGGTGGCGCCACTACGGCGTGGGTCTTGAGCCAAGGCTCCTGACCTGGTGGGACGGGGAGCGCCTCGTGGGTCTGGCGCCGCTGGCGCTGCGCAGCCCCTGGACCCGTCTGGGCGATCGCGTGCGCGAGCTTGTCTTCTGGGGCGCCGCTGGCCAGACCCGCTCGCCGCTGATGCGCGGCTTTGTGGACCTCCTTGCCGCGCCGGACCACGACGCCCAGGTTCGCGCCGCCTTTGACGCCTGGCTGGACAGCGACGCGTCCGACTGGAACCTGTTCAGCCTGCTTCGGCTGCCGTCGGGCTCGCCCACGCCGGATCGGCTCCGTGCGCTTGCCGCGCAGCGCCACTGGCGGACGGTCCACCCGGGGCAGGCCGACATCAGCATGGCCAACATCCTTGACCTGCCTGCCGATCTTGACGCGTGGGATGCGCGCTCAGACCGCAAGGCGCGCTACAACATGCGCCGCGAGGTGCGGTTGTTTGCGGAGCGCGCGAATGGGCGCTTTGACGTGGTGGCCGATGCGGCAGGCGTGGCTGAGGCGCTGGCGGCCATTGCGCGGCTGGCTGGCGAGCGCTGGCAGGAGCGTGAGCACCACTTCCGAGGCGATCCCGCGTTTGGCGCCTTTATGGCCGATGCCGCTGCGCGGATGGCCGAAGCGGGTCAGGCGTACGCGGTGGTGGCGCGCGATGACGACGGGATTGTCGCGGCGGCACTGACCCTGGCGGTCAACGGGCGGGCGGCCGTGCCCCTGATTGGCGTGTCATCGGACGCGGCGTACAACCATCTGGCCGTGGGCAAGAACCTGTTTGCGCGGTCCATCGCCGAGGCCATCACCCGCGGCGCCCGCACGTACGACTTTCTGCTGGGCGGGGACTACAAGCGCACGTTCTGGCACGCTTCGCCCGTGCAACTGGACAACCTCCTCGTTGGCCGCGGTCTCGCCGGCAGCGCCGTCACGGCGTATGCGCAGGCGCGCCGCGTTGCGCGCGAAGACGTGCTGCCGCGCGTGCGCGGCCGCGGCTCGGTTCGGGGCGGCCATAGCAGCCGGGGCGGCCGATGAGCGGCTTGGAAGCCATGTCTGCCGTGCCCGATGTCCGCGTTGCCGATGTCGCCGATGTGGCGCCCGCCGACTGGAACGCCCGCGTCGTGGATGCGCCCGGCGGCTCCGTCCACCAGGGCACGGCGTGGGCTGCACATCGGGTTGCGCAGGGCTGGCTGCCCCGCTACGTGAGCTTTGACGATGGCCGTTCCGCGCTGGTGCTCACGGACCGCAAGCCCGTCCTTGGCGTGACTGCGTACTGTCCGCGCGGGCCTATTGCGTCGGGCGACGGCCCTGCGGCAACGGCGGCGCGCGTCATCGCCCTCACCCGCTGGCTCCGTGACGAGGGTGCCACAAGCATCGCCGTGGACCCGGTGCTTGACGCCAGCCCGGTCTATGACCGCGCGATCGAGGCCATCGGCTTCCGCGAGGTGGAGGAGGTCATGGCGACCCGCCACCGCCTGGAGCTGGACCTGCCCGCGCAGGGCGACGTGGAGGCAGCGCTCCGCGCCTGCACCAAGACAGCACGCCAGCGGATCCGCGGGGCAACCGCCGCCGGGACCACCGTTGCGCCGTCGGGCGATGAGGCGGACCTTGTGCGCATGCTGGAGATGCTGGGCATCACCGCGGAGCGCAAGGACTTTGGCATCGGCAGCCACGACGCGCTGATGGCCTGGTGGCACCGGGTCATGGAGGCGGGGCAGGCCAAGTTCCTTGTTGCGCGCAACGCCGGCGCGGTGGTGGGCGGCCTCATCCTGTACCGCCAGGGCGGCCACTGGGCAACGGCCTACTCCGCCGATGACCCGGCCACCCGGACAACCCTTCACGGGACGATGCACCTTGTCCGCTGGACCGCGATTGAGGCCTCGGTGATGGCCGGCGACCCGCTGATTGACCTTGGCGGCGTGGATGCGCCGGGCTTCCGGCGGGAGCCAATCCAGGGCGATCCGATGTTTGGCCTGTATGAGCACAAGCGCTCGTTTGGCGCGCGCTGGGTGCCCTCTGCCGCTGCCCACGAGCTCCTGCTGCAGCCCGTCCGACACCGCGCTGGACGCCTCGCCGGACGTGCTGTCACACGTGCCCGCCAGGGCTTGCGGAGCGTACGGCGATGACACCTACAGGCGTTTGGGCGGCTTCCCGGACAGGCAAAGGGTTGCAGTACCAGGTGTCGCTCTGGTACCTTCTGCCCCTATCGTTCGCAAAGAGCGAGAGGTCGGTCCGCTGAGTGCGGGATCCGAACCACTCGCAGACCAACCGCCGCGGGCAAGATGTGCGCCTCGTCCAGGTGCCTTCAAGCGTCAAGTCCCCGGGCCAGGAGGCCGTATTGCAGAAGCCCACGGACGGGTTGGGTCGAGCGCAGGATGAACCCCGCGCCGCACGCCGATTGTCCCTGATCACACGTTTCAACCGCCGCACCGCCACCGCAGCGCACTCGCTGCGGATTGGGTTCCGTGACCGGTCCGCCAGCCCCGCGGCCCTGTTGAGCGAGATGCTCGCATCGGCGCTGCGCCCCTACACCAAGGCTGAGCGCACCCTTCCCATTGTCGTTGCCGCCATTGTCGGCATCTCGTCGCTCCTCGTGCTTGTGCCCGCGTCACCGTCTGCGGCGGCGCTTGGCACGCAGGGCAGTGACACCGGCGGCGTCCGCATCGCGGTGGGCGGCGGCATGCGTTACCAGACGTCGGTTGACGGTCCTTCCGTTGCGGGGATCGACGGCGGACAGGTGGACGGGCCCAGCTTCCAGCCGGTATCGCTGCCCGGTGAGACCAGCGGCGCGGACGCCACCCAGGCTCCGGTGCCAGACCAGGTGCTGTCCGATGGGACGCTCGTCACCGGCTATGCGCCCGCCACGGCCGTCGAGGATGGGTCAAGCCTGATCACCACCTACCGGGTGCGATCGGGCGACACGCTCTCCTCCATCGCGCGCAAGTCCAAGATCTCCATGATGACCCTGTGGTGGGCCAACAAGCTTGCGTCGAAGGACAGCCTCCACGTTGGGCAGGTCCTCCGCGTGCCCACCGCTGACGGCCTCATCGTCACCGTCACCACCAACGACACGCTTGAGTCCCTGGCGGCGCACTACAAGGTGGACGCGGCCGAGATCGTGACGCTCAACGAGCTTGCAGACCCGATCCTCGTGGTGGGTCAGGTGCTGATCATGCCCGGTGCCCGCGGCAAGCCCATCCCCACGCCAAAGCCGGTGCCGGTCTCCAAGCCCCACTACGCGTCGGGCGGCAGCGCCTCCGGACTCACCAACCACTACACCGGCGGGCGTTTGCGCTGGCCCGTCATCGGCGGCAGCAACTACATCAGCCAGTACTACCACGGCGTGCACCTTGCCATCGACATCGCCGCCCAGACGGGCAGCCCCGTCGTTGCGGCGGCGGCTGGTCGGGTCGTCTTCGCCGGCTGGCGGAACAACGGCGGCGGCTGGCAGGTCTGGCTCTCCAACGGCTCCAACCTCGGCACGGGCTACTACCACATGTCCGCCATCACGGTGGCTGTTGGGCAGTATGTCGCTCGGGGCCAGCAGATTGGCCGGGTTGGCATGACCGGCCACGCCACTGGCCCGCACCTCCACTTCGAGGTCTGGGTTGGCCAGGTGGACAACGGCTACCGCGTCAATCCCATGCGGTACCTCTAGACCGCCCTTCCGGCGCGCAACCGCAGTAGGGGTCTTTCGCTGACCCCGTGCGAGAATGGCTGCAATGTTCCTTGATGAAGTCCGCATCAGCGTGCGCGCAGGCGCCGGCGGCGATGGCGCTTCCACATTCCGGCGTGAGGCCCACGTGCCCCGTGGCGGCCCTGACGGCGGTGACGGCGGACGCGGCGGCTCGGTGTACCTCCGCGTAGACGCAGGTCAGACCACGCTTCGGGACTTCCGCTTCAAGCACCAGTTCGCTGCCAGCTCCGGCAGCCGGGGTGAGGGCTCGCGGCGCCACGGCAAGGCTGGCAAGGACCTGTACCTCACTGTCCCGCCCGGCACGGCCGTGCTGGATGAGGCCACGGGGGCGCTGCTCGCCGATCTTGTGGCCGTGGGCCAGACCACGATGGTTGCTCGCGGCGGTCGCGGCGGTCTGGGCAACACGCACTTCACCACCTCCACGCACCAAGCGCCAAAGCACTCGCTCAAGGGTGAGCCAGGGCAGGAGACCGAGGTGCGCCTGGAGCTGCGCCTGATCGCCGACGTGGGTCTGGTAGGTCTGCCCAACGCCGGCAAGTCCACGCTGCTCGCCGCGCTCACGGCGGCCACCCCCAAGATCGCCGCCTATCCCTTCACCACGCTGGAGCCAAACCTGGGCGTGATGGACTTGGGTATCACGGATGGCCGCAAGCCCACCATCGCGGATGTGCCGGGGCTCATCGAGGGCGCCTCCACCGGCGCCGGGCTGGGCCACGCGTTCCTGCGCCACGTTGAGCGAACGCGGATCCTGCTGCACATCGTGGACGGCGCGTCTCGGGACCCCGTGTGGGACCACAACGTGATCCGTGACGAGCTGGAGGCGCACGATCCCGCGCTGCTCGCCAAGCCACAGCTCGTGGTGTTCAACAAGATGGACCTCGCCGAGGCGCGCGAATCGTGGCCGGTGTTTGCCGCGGCCATGCTTGCGCTTGGGCGTCAGGTTGTGGCCATCTCCGCCGACGAGGGCGAGGGCCTAGAGGCGTTGCGCGAGGCCGTGGGCGCGCTGCTCCCGGATGCCGCAACCCTGTCTGCCCCGCCGGATCCGGCCGGCGTCGTGGTGCACAAGCTGGAGGCTGCGGGCGACAGCTACAGCCTTGAGTACATCGACGGTCTGCACGTCATCCACGGCAAGCGGATTGAGCGCCTGGTCAGCCAGACCAACTTTGACAACGAGGAGTCGGGCGAGCGCTTCCAGCGCGAGCTGCTCCGGATGGGCATCGATGCCGCCCTGCGCCGCGCGGGCGTTCGCCCCGGCGACGACGTCAGGATTGGGACCACCGTTCTCGCTTGGGAGCCCGCCGAGGTTGGCGAGTGACCGACGCCGGCGCCCCTGAGGTCGTCGCGGGCGACGCGGTCGCGTCCCCAACGTCGCCCGCGCCGGTTGTGCCCGGCTCCGTGGGCATTATTGGCGGCACCTTTGATCCGGTCCATCACGGCCATCTCGCCATCGCCGAGGAGGCGCGCGAGACGCTGGGTCTTGAGCGCGTCCTGTTCATCCCGGCCGCCACGCCGCCGCACAAGCCTGGGCGCCCCATCTCGCCCGCGGCCGATCGTCTTGCCATGGTGCAGCTGGCCATTGCCGGCAACCCGGCGTTTACGGCAAGCGATGTGGAGGTCCGCCGCGGCGGGGCGTCGTACACCGTGGACACGCTTGACGAACTGCTTGCTGATGGGCTGCAGCAGCCATGGCTGATCCTCTCGGCTGAGGCCCTGGCTGGCTTTGCCTCATGGCGCCAGCCGGAGCGCGTGCTGGATCTGGCGCGGCTTGCCGTTGTGCCACGGGCGGGTCACGATGTGCTGGACGCGTCGTGGCTTGAGGCCCGCTTCCCCGGTCGCGGCGGTCGCGCCTCATTCCTGTCCGGGCCCCTGCTGCCAATCTCCGGTAGCGTGGTGCGTCGCAGAGCCGCCGTGGGGCGTTCCGTCCGGTACCTGGTCCCCGACGCGGTTGCTGCCTACATTGCCAATCACCATCTCTACGTGTGACATCCATGGAGGATCCCGCCAACGTGACCGAACCCGAGTCCAACAGCTCCCCGCGCCCGGACGGCCTGCCTGCCCGCGAGACCCCGGTGCCCGCCGGCGACCGCGCGCCGCTTGATATCGCCCGCCGGATCGTTGAGCTTGCGGAGGACAAGAAGGCGGCCGACATCGTGCTGCTGGACCTCGGCGACCTCACCACGCTGGCAGACGCATTCGTGATCTGCTCCGGCGGGTCAGAGCGCCAGATCGCCGCAATCGCAGACGGGATCATCTCCGGCATGCGCGACGAGAAGATCCGCCCCATTGGTCGCGAGGGCACGCCGGGCTCGCACTGGGTCCTTGTGGACTTTGGCTCGGTCATCGTCCATGTCTTCACGCCGCCGGAGCGCGACTACTACCAGCTTGAGAGCCACTGGTCTGCGGCCCACGTGGTGGTGCGCGTCCAGTAGGTCCGGACCCACCCGGGCGGTTTGGGTGGGTTTGATCTGGTAGGTCTTGTGGGGTCCCGGACCCTGCGTGGTGCGGCCGCGCGCCACGGCGCCCACGAGCGGGTACGGCCGTGTGCGGTACCCCTGGGTCATGCCGCGCCTGGGTTGGCCCCCCGTAGCATCCGAGGCAGGCCGCCAGCCGTTGGGGTTGGCGCCACCGGAGCGTTTGCGATGCCGAGCCAGCAGGCCCCATGCCCCGTCTGTGGCGATCTGCTCGCCGTGTCCCTGTACGACGCGACGTTCCGGATGCCCGACAGTTCAGAGCTGCTGTGCTTTGCAGTCCCGGGCAGGCTTTGCGCCAGGTGCAGCCAACTCCTTGTGGAGCCGGACCTGATCGAGGCGCTCAACCTGGGCGATGGCCGCTGCGTCTTCGCCATCGCGAGCGACACAACCCTAGCGGAGCACGCCTCGTCCTAGCGGCGTGCCCTGGCCGGTGATGGCGCCACACAGGTTGCCACCCAGGTGATCCACGCCATCCGCCGTTGGCCATCTGTGGCGCCTGTGGTGCCGATGCCCTTGGACGTGGCGTCAAGCTCCAGCAGGCCATCGATGGCGGTTGCCAGTTCCGGCGCGGTCCACGCGCGAGACTGCTGCGCCGTCTTATCCACCACGAAGGGATGCCCGCCCACGAGCTTGAGCAGCTCCGCAGGGGTGCCGCCTGCCGCCATATGGTCAGCGGCAATCAGCAGGCTCCGCAGACGACGGTGGAGCTGGACCAGGATCACCTGCTCGGCCTGGGTCTCCAGCAGCCGGTCCAGCTGAAGCGCCACCTGCGCAATCCGGCGCATCGACACGTCGTCCAGGAATGCCCACGCGGAGTCAGGGACCGCGGCCGGGACAAGCGCGCGGACATCGTCCACCGTTACCGGGCCAACCAGACGGTAGAGCGACAGCTTGCCCAGCTCCTGCACGGCAAGATCGCCAAGGTTGCTGCGGTCCACGTCCCCCTCGGACACCAGCCCGCCCAGACGCTCCGCCAGGTCGCGGACGGCCGGCGGCTCAAGCGTCACACCCAACTCCTGCGCCCGGCTGTTGAGCCAGCCGATGAGGCCCGAGCCCGTTGGCATCGGGAACGCCTTCATCGTCCCGCCGGCCTGCCCGACGAGCTTTGCGAGGTCCTCGGCTGTTGCCTTGCGCTTTCCGTTGCCTGTCTTGCTCTCGAGGAACACCAGCGCGTTGCCCGGCGCAACGTTGGCCAGCAGCCGCTGCACCGCGGCGCGTGAGTCCTTTGACCGCGTGAGCGGCGGCGGATCCACAACAACCAGCAGCGTGCCGCCGCCAAACATCGGCGCTGTGGTCACCGGTCCCGTGATGGCGTCCACCGTCACGTCCTTGCCCATGAGGCGCATCCGGTCCGGGGCGGCGCCAGTGGCCTTCTCGATACGACGTGCGATGTCGTCTACCGCGCGGGCCATGCTCCACCCGTCGTCGCCATGGAAGTAGACAACTTCGGGCACGTCGCCGGTCATCGGGCGGCCTCCTGCAGTGCGCGCCGGGACCAGCGGAGCCTGCGAACCTGCTCCGGCTCCACACCGGCTGCCGCGCACACGTCGCGCTCAAGCGCCAGGGCCCGCGCAACCACCGTTGCCCCAACAGTTGCGTCCCAGCCGCCCGGGTAGCGCCGGTCCCAAGAGCGGAACCGCTCGTCCATCGACTCGAGCTCCTGCCCCGCGCGCTTGTCCGCATAGGCGACGATCCTCGCCCCGAGCACCGCGTCCGCGATGGCCTGGGCCTCTGCGTCATCGGCCAGCCGCGTGACCGGGTGGTCCCGGACCAGGGGCGCAAGCTCGCCCAGCCCGCGTTCCTCAAGCCAGACAGCGGACCCGTCACCGTGGCGGAGGTGGCCGGGCTTCTCGGCGGCCGGGAGCTTGTCCACGTCGTGCAGGAGCGCCGCGGTCTCCACGGCGAGCGGGTTGATGGCCGCGCCGCGTGCCACTGCGCCACGGGCGAGGAACGCGGCCACGTCCGCCACGGCGCAGACGTGACGCAGATGCCACGGTGGCGGTTGGAGCGAGAGCAGCAGGCGGGCGGCCTCGCGGCGGCTCGGGACGGTCATGCGATGGATCGTACCGGTAGGGGAGTGCCGCGGCGGTCCTCCGCGCGCCGCCTGTTGTGACGGTCACGCCGTCCGGGCTGAACCTGACCTCAAGCCGCCCATCGAGGTCCGTGCGATAGACGCGGGCGCCGGCAGTGCGCAGCCGGGCAAGCGTGGATGGAGCCGGATGGCCGTAGTCGTTGCCTGCCCCCACCGAGATCAGCGCGATCGCTGGGCGCGTGGCGGCGAGGAGCGCTGCACTGGTGGCCGTGGCGCTGCCATGGTGCGCAACTTTGAGCACGTCCACGCGCGGCAGTCCGGCGGCGATCAGCACCGGGTCCACGTTGTCCTCCGCATCACCCGTGAGCAGAAAGCGGCGCCCGTCCGCCTCACCCAGCAGCATGATGGACGTGTCGTTGATGTCGCGGCCGGTGCTGCCCGGCTCCACCGGCACATCGCCGGCACGCGGCCAGAGCACGCGCAGCGCGATGGATCCCAGATGGATGACGTTGCCCTGCGCCAGCGCCGCGCGGGGTGGGGCGCCGCGTTGGCTCAGCAGCGCATCCCACGCGTGCCAGCCGGGCCCGCTGCCGCGCATCCCGGGCTCAAACACGCGGCCAACGCGGTACCGCTCCAGCGCCCGGACCAGCCCCGCAACGTGGTCCTCGTGCGGGTGCGTCAGGACAACCACGTCCAGCCGCCGGTCCCAGGGCGGGATCACGGCGTCAAGCTCCCCCAACAGGCGTTGCGGGTCCGGACCGCCGTCCACGAGCATGCGGGCTCCGTCTCTGCTCTCCACGAGGATTGCGTCGCCCTGCCCGATGTCAAGCACGATGAGGCGATCCGCCCTGCCCGACACGTCGCCCACCGCAAGCCCGCAGGCGGCCACCGACGCGGCGATGAGCGCGATGGCGAGGCGCTCCCATCGGCCGAACCTATGCGCGTGGGGTGCCGAAGACGGCTTGGCAGGCGCGGCCACGGTCCGCGGCGGCTGTTTTCTCCGTCGCCCCAGCCACACCAGGCCCGCCACCAGCGCCATACCGGCGACGGCTCCCGCGGGCATCGTCCATTCCGGCGGCAGCGTGACCGCGGCGAAGGGCAGCCCCGCAGCAACCCGGACGATGGCAACCATCACGCGGAGCAGACCCCAGCCCGCAAGGCCGCCCAGCCACCCCACCACGCCCGGGGCGCCAAGCATCACCAGCCAGCCCGCACCCATCGCCAGCATTCCCGCCGCCATCGCCGCAGGCACCAGCGGCACCACGATGAGGTTGACGACGGGCGCAACAAGCGAGAGCCGCCCAAAGGTTGCCAGCACGTCGGGCAGCGTTGCCGCCTGGGCAGCCGTGGAGATGCCGAGGCTCTCGGCCAGCCAGCCGGGCAGCCTGCCGCCCCACAGCCGTGCAAACCAGCCGCCAAGCGGCGTTGCCCAGGCCAGCAGACCCGCCGTTGCCTCCACCGAGAGGCGAAACCCCGCGTCACCCACCATGGACGGCGACGCGATCACCAGGATGGCCACCGCAAGCCCCAGCGCCGCCGCCGCTCGCCCGGGTCTGCCCGAGGCCCGTGCCGCAAGCGCGACACCCGCCATGACGCCCGCGCGAACCACAGACGGCGAGGCGCCCGCCACCACGACATACGCCGTGATGGTCCCGGCCACCGCAACGGCGACCACCCGACGCGACCGTCCTCGCATCACGGCGCCCACCAGCCCGGCGACGATGGCGATGTTCCAGCCGGAGATGGCCACCACGTGGCTGACACCGGCCGTGGAGAAGTCCGCGGCAAGCTGGCGGTCCACCCGCTCCCGCAGACCGATGAGGATCCCCGCGGCGAGCCCAGCCTCCGGCTCTGGCATGGCGCGCTGGAGCGCATCGCCGGCGCCATCGCGCATCGCCTGCAGCGACGGCCACGGCGGCGGGCGGACGATGCGCAGCGACGTGGCCCGCAGGCTGCCGGCCGCGCCCGTGCGCCGCAGGTATTCGCCGTACGGGTCATCCGCAGGCGGCGGCTCAACCCGCCCCGCCACCTCCACAACGGCGCCCGCGGCAACTGCGGGGACCCCGGGCAACGTTGCGGCCACAGTCACCGGGCCCCCGTCCGTCCTGAGCTCCAGGCGCGCAATCTGGCTGCCAGCTTTTGGTGACCCCACAGACGCCACCTCCGCCGTCCATGGCCCGGGGCCCGCCGCGTCCAGTCCGAGCGGCGCGGCTTCGGGGAGCACCAGGACGCGCAGGCCCAGCAGCAGAGCGCCCACCCCCACAGCCACCACCCGGGGCCGCCAGACTTGCGCTGTCCCCTGCGCCCGCTGCGCCACGTGCGCGGTTGTCGCGAGCGCCAGTGCGCAGGCCGCCACCGGTGCGGCCGGCACCCCCAACCAGACCGCTGCCCCGCCGAGGACCGAGCCGATTGCCAGCCATGCGCCCCGCGGCATCCCCGCGCCCGACCGAACGCGGCTCATGGGGCGGCCGTCATCCGCCCACCGTCACGCGGCTGCGGATCTTGGTGAGCACAGCCTGGCCCAACACCTTGCGGGTGACCAGCTCATCGAGCGTGCGGAAGGGCTGCTCGGCCCGGGCCGCGATGATCTTGGCCGCCGTGGCCGGGCCGATCCCTGGGAGGGCGTCGAGTGCGTCTGCCGAAGCGTGGTTGATATCCACAAGGCCGCCCCTGCCCGATGATCCGCCAGACCCGCCGGATGATCCTGGCCCGGCAGTGGCCGCCGCAGCCGACTCGTCCCGCGATGGCACGTGGATCTCGTCGCCGTCCGCCAGCCGCTTTGCCAGGTTGAGCGCAAGGTCTGCCGCCACTGTGTCCACCCGGGGCCCGTATCCACCGGCAGCGGCAATTGCGTCGCCAACGCGCGAGCCCGCCGCAAGCCTGTACAGACCCGGACGCCGCACGGCCCCGCCCACCTCAACAACGAGCAGGTCACCACCGGAGCCGCCCAAACCAGCAACTGGGCCCGCAGAGGGGTCAGCTATCGAGGACGCGAGCGGGTCCGAGGCACCCTGCGCCGCGACCAGCGCATTGGGCCGCGCAGCCGCGACGATTGCCGCCACGGCAACCGCGATGGCAAGCACCGCCGCCCCAACCGCGAGCCAGCGGCGCCTTGGGTCAGGTTCGGCTCCGGACACGCCGGCAGCACCGGGCACGGCCGGATCCGGCGCGACATCGTCAATCACGCGCCACGGCGCGCTGGAGGGCTCCACGATCGGCAGCTCCCCGGCGGGGGGTGCGGGCGGGGTATGGCACTGCGCCGGGTCACCAGGCGCACGGAGTGGACGATCCGGCCCCCGCCGGGGGCACGTCCTTCGGGGGCCGGAGGTCCAGCGCGAACGGTAGCCGTGCCCACTTATCGGCCACTTATCTGCGACGCGCCCGCATCCGCGGCCAAAGCCCTAGCATCCGCATGTGAGTGACGAGCCGTTTCCCCGCGAACGCTTCCAGGCCCTCGTGGGCCGGCTGCCCGCGTACCTGAAGCTTGCGTGGCGTCTGGCCAAGGACCCGCTCCTGAGCCGAACGCGCCGGGCGGCCCTCATCGCGGCGGCGGGCTACCTGATCTCGCCCATTGACGCAGTCCCGGGCGCCATCCCGGTGCTGGGCCAACTGGACGACCTGGCCGTTGCGATCGGCGCGATCAAACTGGCGCTGGCCGGGCTCTCACCCGATCGGCGCCGCGAGCACCTGTTGGCCGTTGGCCTTGTCGAAGCGGACCTGATGGCGGACCTGCGCGGCATCGCCACGATCACGTCTTGGATCCTGCGCAAGACTGCGCGCGTGACGGCGCGAGGCGTACGCATTGGCGCAAAGGCGGCCGTGACGGGCGCGGGGCTGGTGGCCGATGGCGCCAAGGTGCTCGGCGCGGCATCGCTGCGCGCAGCCGGCAAGGGCAGGACCGCGGTGCGCGCACGCCTCGCCGACCGCGCCGTCCGGCCGAAGTTGCCCAAGCCCGGGAAGCAGGCTGCGACCCTCGAGATCGAGGACGACGTGGTTGAGCGCGACACCCCGCCGGAGCAGATCCCGCCACCGGACCTCAACCCGGGCTGACCCAGCTGTGGGTCATCACGCGGCATCACGTGTAGGGCTCCAACCCCACAACGCGGATCCGGCGTCCAAACCACGCAGCAGACCACCCGCCCTGACCCTGTGCTGGGTCGGGGCGCTGACGAGGGCGGCTCAGCCCTTCGCGAGTAGCGCCCTGACCTCGGTGGCAAACCGCGTCATCGACTCGTCGTCGTAGTTGGCCGGGATCCCCACGATCAGGTGCTTGTACCCAAGCTCCAGGTACGGCGCGATCTTCTCGGCCACGTCCTCGGGCGTCCCCACCGGCTGATCCGCCCACGGGACGGCAATCCGGCTGCGCTCAAACGCCTCCTTGTAGAGCCGCTCCGCCTCGGCCCGGTTGTCGCGGATAAACACCGTGCCCACGCCCACCGTGCGCTCAATTGTGGAGGGGTCGCGTCCAACCGTCTCGCAGTGCTGCAGCAGGATCTCCTCCTTGTGCCGCACGGCCTCCACACCGCCGCCGATGTTGTTCATGTCGCCGTACTTGGCCACAAGCTTGAGCGTCACCTGCTCGCCGCCGCCGCCAATGAGGATGGGGAGGTGCTTCTGGATGGGCAGGGGATCGTTGCGCGTGTTCTGGCTCGCGTAGTGCGGGCCAGTTGCAACAGGCTCGGTGCCGTCCAGCATCCCGCGCATGATCGGCAGGGCCTCGCCCAGCCAGCGCAGCCGCTCAGGGAAGCCGGAGCCGAAGTCAAACCCAAACTGCTGATGCTCTTCCTCAAACCAGGCTGCGCCAATGCCCAGGATGGCGCGGCCGCCGCTGATGTGGTCAAGCGTGGTGGCCATCTTGGCCGTCAGCGTGGGGGCGCGGAACGTGTTGGCGCCAACCATCAGGCCAACACGGATGCGCTTGGTGGCCTGCGCCCAGGCGGTGATGGTCAGCCAGCCCTCAAAGTTGGGGCCGTGCGGGTCGCCGATGATGGGATAGACGTGGTCCCAAGTCCACAGCGAGTCGTAGCCCAACTCGTCGGCGCGGACGCCGGCGGCCAGCAGGGCCGGCCATTGGGTGTACTGGTTCCAGCAGAGCGCGCCAAGCTTGACTTCCGCCACGGGTACCTCCGGACATTGGCTATGGACATGTGTGTCGCTCGTGGAAAGCGTTGGCTCGCCAGCGCCGCTCCGATCGATAAGGAACCCCCACGATGCCCGCCTTTGGTTACGTCCGCAAGTCCGTGATGGCCGATGAGAAGACGCACTCTCCGGAAGTCCGGGCCGAGGCTCGATCCCGAATGGGCATGTGAAGCTCGCGGCCGGCGCGCTCCGGGGCGCCGTGCCTTGGAAACGGCCGACGTAACCGAGACCCGACGTGCGCCTTCGGTGGCGGCAGGCCCTTCGACTGTTGACAGCAGTGCGATCGTGCGCGCAGAGTCCATCTACTCGTCGAGTGGCGGGACGAATCAAGATGTAAGGGGGGGCACGTGAAGTCAATGCTGGCAGCGTTTGCTGCGTCTGCTGCGCTCTTGTTGTCCACTCTCGTGACGCCGAGTGCCGCGCTGGCCCTGTCTTATCAGCATCCGTGTACAGCTGGAGTACAGCGGTCCTGGTCGATGGTCGTCCGCGGCGACTACTTCGGTCACCAAGGCACAGATTTGATCGGGGCGATCGGCGACGCGGTAGTCAGGACGCAAGGTCCATGCACTGGTTCAACCTCGTCTAACTACGACTACCCCATGGTCTGGCCAGCTAACCTCCAGTCGTACCCGAACATCGTCCAGATTGGGTACATGAAGTGCGGCAAGCCATCTGGCGGGACGTGCAACGACGTTCCCGCGGATGGAGCGCAGCACTTCATGTACGCGTGTGATGACCTGTCCCAAGGCGCGATCTGCGATGCCTCCTCCTGGGCCGGTGCACCTGTGACTGGCCGCCGGTACCGCTTCCGCGTTCAATACAATCAGCTTGGCACCGGTAAATGGGACTACAGCATCAAGGACCTTTCGACCGGTGTCACGAAGACCAAGTCCGTCCCGTCACATTGGCACAACGCCGATGGGGCATGGTACGGCGGCGAGAACACCGACACCGGATCGGTGATGGCGTCGGCCCATGTCGGCAACAACGACATCGAGATGTACTGGATGCAGTACTTGCGCAGTTCGGTCGGACAGTGGTCCGTGGTGACCGACATCTCCGCTACCCAAACACCGCCTGACTTCGTCGAGGAAGGCACGCAGGCGAGCTGGTACGGGTTCAATATCTTCAGCCAGAACTACACCCTCGATGGTGTCAACGTCTGGAGCGCTGATCACTAATGAGAGCCTCTGTTAGGATCGTCGTCCTCATCGTTGCGCTCACGGCCATTGCGCTGACCGCCGTTACCGTAATAGCGGCGCCAGCGGGCAAGTCGAGCTCTGGCGCTTCTCCGGTCACAGTGGATAGCAGCAATCAATCTAAGCCAAACGCCGGCACGCCGGCTGCCCCAGCGGTTGCCGCCCCCGCACTGATGGCCCCTGCTTCGACGAGCCCGACCGCGGTAGCCTCGGCGTCTCCGCCCGTTGACGCGATGCCGATTGTTGTCCGGTCAGGGGCGGTTCCTTATACAAAGCCGGCCCTGCCCGCCGGTGGCAGCAGTGATCAGGATGACGTGGTGTGTCCGGGGACCGAACCGTGTGGGCCGTAGCCCTTCGGGGCTGAGCGTCGGTCCTGCCCAAATGGCCGGACGTGTTGGTCAGTCGTGGTGGAACGGCCCAGCTGGAGGGTCGTATCCTCCGCCACACGGACCGGCTGGACGTCCGATCTACTCCGCACAACCCATCGCTGGACGGCTGTCGAGCTGATCGCCAACGCCGCGAGCCTCACGGAGCTCGTTGGGGCATTCGAGCGGGAGCAGGGCTTCGAGCCCTCGGGCTGCTACCAGGCCTTCAACCTCGTCGGCACCCCCTTCGCTCGGGCACGCCTGACAGGGCTGGCGATGGGCCGGAGGGCGGCCGTGTCGACTTGCTCGTGTGCGAGGTGAGCGAGACGGCGATGCGCTACTCGCACGCCATCGCCGCATCGCGAGGCTGTCGGCGCACCACGCGGAGCCGAGGTTGGTCGTGTAGGCGGGGTGCTCCGGAAGCGTCAAGTTGGCCTATCCTTGTGCCCGAACGGACGTTCGTAATCGTGCCCGCATCGAGCGTCCGGTGCCAGATGAGGAGTCATCAGACGTGGCGAGCACGTTCGACTACGACGAGGCGTACGAGGCGTTCCGTTTCACCCTCGACGGCGAAGCACGGCCTCTGATCCCGAAGCTCGAAGGTCTGGCCGCCAAGGAATGGATCGCCAAGTACGCGAGGGTCTACACGTGGTTCGCGGAGGAACGGCCGCGGATGATGGAGTCGTTCGACGAGTTGATGCGCGTCGAGCACACCACGGAGGACGGCCTGTTGGACGCGCTCATGGACTACGACCCGACGGGTGCCCTTGGCGGTAGGGAATGGCTCGTTGAGAACCTCACCGTCGAGCAACTCATCCTCATCCCCCAACGGATCGCGAGGGCGCACGCGTAGGAGCCCGTTGAGGGCGATACGACACAGTTGCCAGAGCCCTCAGGTCCAGAGCGAGTCGTAGCCCAACTCGTCGGCGCGGACGCCGGCGGCCAGCAGGGCCGGCCATTGGGTGTACTGGTTCCAGCAGAGCGCGCCAAGCTTGAGGTCAGTCATGACCCGAGTTTAGGCACGATTGCGGTGCGGCCCAGTCCAGCCCACGATCACGTCTTGCTGACGATGTCCACCGAGATCTCCACCGCCGGGATCGTGCCCCTGTTCTCAAGCCAGTGGGTTGTGTTGCGATCCTCTGGCCAGCCCAGACCCGGCCCGTACTCGGTTGCAGCACCGTCTCGGTGGTCCGTGATGGATCCCGCCAAGACGTACACGGTCCCAGGCCTGCCCTTGTGGTCGTGGACCGGGCCAAAGACGGCCCCGGGCTCAAACGTGAACATCCGCATCCGAAGCTGGAGCCCGTCGAGGCCCTCGATCTCGGGGCCGAGGTCAACGGTTGCCAGCAGCTTCGACGTGACGCCTTGCGTTGGCGGCGCTGCCTGTTCGTCGCTCACGGTGCGCTCCTCCGTCTCGTCCGCGCGTGCGCACGGCTTGAGGCCAGCCCCGCGCTGAGTCTAGGGCTTATCGCTGCGGCCGCCTCAGTCCAGCACCGTGAGCAGGCCGATGCCAACCAGCAGCGCCGTGCCCGCAACCGCCCAGGCCTGGCCCAGCCAGACTGCCGCGCCTGCGCGCCGGAGTGCCGCTAGGACTGCCAGCGCGGCCGAGGCGGCGACGAGGACGATGGCGATCTCGAGCACAAGCCAACCTGCTCCGTCGCGAACACTGGCGGCAACGGTGAAGAACCCGAGGGTCAGCACGCCGAGACCGGTGCCAAACGCGACGCGCTTGAGACCGGCCACGATGCGCCCGCGCTGGGGGTGCGTGGCGATGAGCGAGGCGACGATGGTGGTGCCGAGGATTGCCGCGATCACCGCCAGCGATGCAGCGATGGGGATGTCGTAGACGGCCGCAAGCAGGATCTTGGCGCCCGCAAACACGAGCAGCGCAGCCAACCCTGTCCGCAGGTAGATGAAGCGGTCCAGAAGGCCCGCAAGCAGGAAGTACAGCGACCGGAGGCCCAGGATGGCGAACAGGTTGGAGCTGTACACGAGGAACGGATCGGTCGTCACGGCGAAGACCGCCGGGATGGAGTCAAGCGCAAACATGACGTCAGTCGTCTCAATCGTGACCAGGACCGCCAGCAGCGGTGTCGCCAGCCAGCGTCCGCCCTCGCGCACGACGAAGGCCGGCCCGCGGTAGGCCCCGGTCATGGGCACAATGCGCCGGAAGACGCGGAGCACCGGGTTGTGCTCTGGCTGCACCTCGTGACCGCGTGACGCCGCCAGCCGGATACCGGTGATCACCAGCAGGATGCCCAGCAGGTAGATCGCCCAGTGGGCCGCCGCAAGGACGGCGGTGCCGGCGGCGATGAACACTGCCCGAAAGACGATGGCCCCCAGGATCCCCCAGAAGAGGAGCCGGTGCTGGTACGCGGCGGGCACGGCGAACGCGGCAAAGATGAGCGCGAAGACGAAGACGTTGTCCACCGAGAGCGACAGCTCGATCAGATAGCCCGCCAGGTATTCGCCGCCTGCCTCGCCGCCCCGCGTCAGCGACACGAAGACACCAAACGCAAGGGCAAGCGTGATCCAGATGGCGCTCCACGCCGCGGCCTCGCCGAAGGGCACGGGCTTGGCCTTGCGGTGGAGGACAAGCAGATCCAGGGCAAGCATTGCCCCAACCACCACGGCCAAGACGACCCAGAGCACCAGATCTGTGGGCATGGCGAACCTCCGGCTTGACGCCGAAGGTCTCCCCCGACCGCACGAGTGCAGTCGGCCGCAGCGGGTCACAACAGGTGACCGTGTTGGCGCCGCGGACCGGATGGGGTACTCCCCTTCGCGGCTCAAGCCTCCTAGAACGCTCGCGCACTCGCCAGAGTCGTTCGACCCCCTTAAGAACCGAACGGTAACCGAAGGTTGACGCCGCAACCATCGCGGGGGGCAGCCGTGGTGTCCCATGCTGGGACCAGGCCGGAACCCGCCGGCCTATCCACAAGGAGCGTTCCACGCCATGACTTACGACCGGTCCATCATCGCCGTCCTCGAGAGCGAACTCGACCGCAACCCCGCCTGCTACGTCTGCGGCACGCGCAACGAGATCCGCGCCCGCGGGGACAGCCTTGTCCTCGAGTGCGGCGCCAGCGACGATCCCCGCGGCTTTCTCGCCCGGGCGCTGTACGCGATCCTGCCCCACGAGCGAACGCTGATCATGGCCTGAGGCCTGCGCGGGGCTACCCGGCCTGCGCGGCAGGCCGCAGGACGATGTTCACAAGCTTGCCGCCGCCCACCACGATGAGCTTGGCGATCTGCTGGTCGCCGATGGCCGCAACCACCTTGTCGCGGCTGCGGACAATCTGCTCCAGCTCAATCTCGCTGATGCCTGCGGGGACCGTGATCTTGTCGCGGAGCTTCCCGTTGATCTGGATGGGCACGTCGCGGGTTGCCTCAACCACGGCCGTCTCGTCCACGCGCGGCCACTGGGCCGTGTGGATGGACGTCCAGGTCTCACCGCGGGCCTCGGCCAGACGCGCCCAGAGCTCCTCGGTGATGTGCGGCGCGGCGGGCGCCAGCATCAGGAGCAGCATGCGGACGGCCTCGTCCCACTCGGGCAGCCCCGCAACCTCGGTCCCGCGGTAGCGGGCCAGCGTGTTGGAGAGCTCCATGAGCTTGGCCACCATCGTGTTCCAGCGGAACCCGTCGTAGTCAACTGAGACATCGCGCAGCGTGCGGTGTGCCGCGGCCCGGATGTGGTCACGCGCAATCGCGTCGGTTTCGCCGGCGGGCAGCTGCCCGGCGTTGGGGTCAGCGGGCTCGCGGCCCAGGGGATCCAGCGCCAGCGTCCAGACGCGGCCCAGGAACTTGGCCACGCCGCCGATGCCGGTGGGGCTCCACGGGCCGCCCTGGTCCCAGGGGCCCATGAACATCAGGAACAGCCGCACGGCGTCCGCGCCATAGCGGGCGACAAGCTCGTCCGGGTCCTGCACGTTGCCGCGGGACTTGGACATGCGCTCGCCGTCCGCGCCCAGGATCTGCCCCTGGTTGAACAGCTTGGTGAACGGCTCGTTCTCGTGGACCAGCCCCAGATCACGCATGGCCTTGGTGAAGAACCGGCTGTACAGCAGGTGCATCACCGCGTGCTCGGCGCCGCCGGTGTACTGGTTGACCGGCGTCCAGCGGCGGACCAGCTCGGTGTCCACGGGGCCGTCGTTCTTGTGCGGCGAGAGATAGCGGAACCAGTACCAGGACGAGTCGATGAACGTGTCCATCGTGTCCGTCTCGCGCCGGGCGGGCTTCCCGCACTTGGGGCAGACGCAGGCCAGAAAGGCCTCGTCGCGGGTCAGCGGGTTGTCGCCGGAACCGCGGTAGTCAACCTCGTCGGGCAGCAGGACCGGCAGGTCCGCCTCGGGCACGCCAACGGGGCCGCAGTCTGTGCAGTGGATGACCGGGATGGGCGTGCCCCAGTAGCGCTGGCGGCTGATCAGCCAGTCGCGGATGCGGAACGTGACCGCCTGCTCGCCCCTGCCGTCCTCCTTCAGCCACGACACGATCTCGTGCCAGGCCTCGGCGGCGGGCTTGCCGGTGAAGTCGCCCGAGTTGACCATCACCTCGTCAAAGGTGTGCGCGGTAAATGCCTCGGACAGGACCTCGTCCGGATTGCCATCGCGGGGCATGACCACCTTGATGATGGGCAGGTCAAACGCCTTGGCAAACGCGAAGTCCCGGTCGTCATGCGCGGGGACGGCCATGATGGCGCCCGTCCCGTAGCCGCCCAGCACGTAGTCCGCGATAAAGATGGGGATCCGCTCGCCGTTGACCGGGTTGATGGCGTCCGCGCCAATCGGCACGCCCGTCTTCTCGCGGTCCGTTGACAGCCGGTCGATTTCGGTCTTGATTGCCGCCGCGGCCACGTAGGCCGCAACTTCGGTCTGTCGATCCGGCGCGGTCAGCGTCGCGACAAGCGGGTGCTCCGGCGCCAGCACCATGAACGTGGCGCCAAACAGCGTGTCCGGCCGCGTGGTGAAGACGCGGATGGGCTCGCCGCCAGCGTGGTGCGGCATCTCGGCAGACTCGAAGTCCACCTCGGCCCCAGATGAGCGGCCAATCCAGTTGGTCTGCATGATCCGGATGGGCTCGGGCCAGTCGAGGCCCGTGAAGTCCAGCAGCTCGTCCGCGTAGTCCGTGATCCGCAGGTACCACTGCGCCAGCTCGCGCTTCTCCACCTGCGCGCCGCAGCGCCAGCAGCGCCGATCCACGCCCTCCACCTGCTCGCGGGCCAGCGTGCCGTCGTTGGGGCACCAGTCCACGGGCGAGACCGATCGGTACGCCAGCCCCTTCTCCAGGAACTTGACGAACATCCACTGGTTCCAGCGGTAGTACGCCGGATCGCAGGTGACCACCTCGTGGCGCCAGGCAAACGTTGAGCCCATGGTCCGCAGCTGGCGGCGCATGTTCTCCATGTTTGCGCTGGTCCATTCGCGCGGGTTGATGTTGTTCTTGATCGCCGCGTTCTCGGCCGGAAGCCCAAAGGCGTCAAAGCCAATGGGCAGGAACACGTTGTCGCCGTGCATGCGGCGATACCGCGCAATGGCGTCCGTGGGGGTGGTGATGTACCAGTGGCCGATGTGCAGCGCGCCACTCGGGTACGGGTACATCGTGAGCAGGTAGAACGGCGGCTTGGAATCGTCGTAGAGGTCCGTGTCATACAGGCGAAGATCAGCCCAGCGCTCTTGCCACTTGGGCTCAATCGCTGTGGGGTTGTACCGCTCGATGCGGTCTCGCGCCTCTCCTGTGATCGTCACGGTCTGGACCCCTTGAGGTAACAAAACCCCCCGCCGGTCCCGGCGAGGGGTCAGGTTGTCGGCGTTGGCGAAGTGATGGTGGAGCTAAAGGGATTCGAACCCTAGACCTTCTGAATGCCATTCAGACGCTCTGCCAGCTGAGCTATAGCCCCGTACCGAAGCCGGAGTATAGCAAGGTCCTGCGCCCCCGCCGAACGCGGGGACTGGCGCGCTACGATCCGCGGCATGGCATTTGACCTCCTAATCCGCGGCGGGCTGCTTGTGGACGGTTCGGGCGCGCCCGGGCGGAAGGCCGATGTCGGCGTGGAGGGCGATCGGATCACGGCCGTCGGCGATCTGTCCGCCGTGGCAGACGCCGACGTGGCGCAGGTGCTGGACGCGCGCGACCACGTGGTGGCGCCCGGGTTTGTGGATCCGCACGCGCACTCGGACCTGTCCGTGCTGGTGGACGGCGCGCTCTGGAGCCACCTGCGTCAGGGGTACACCACGCAGCTGGGCGGGAACTGCGGCTACACGGTGGCGCCGCTGGCCCCGGGCTCGCGCTCGCTGCTTGCGGCCGATTTCGACACCCACGCTGTTGAACCCGGCTGGACAAGCTTTGGCGGGTATCTGGACGCTGTCGATGCGATGCCGCTGGGGATGAACGCCACCTTCCTCGCGGGCCACGGGACCATCCGCGCCGCCGTGCTTGGCGCCACGAGCCGGGCGCCCGATGCCGCCGAGCTCCGCGCGATGACTGCCCATGCGGAAGAGGCGATGGACGCCGGCGCCCTGGGCGTCT
Source organism: uncultured Chloroflexota bacterium (assembly GCA_903925955.1). Lineage (GTDB taxonomy): Bacteria > Chloroflexota > Limnocylindria > Limnocylindrales > CSP1-4 > CAIXZV01. The sequence goes on along the minus strand of CAIYHO010000214.1, from coordinate 1,199 downwards.
CCACGGGCCTCATCTATCCGCCGGGGATCCACGCGAGGCCAGACGAGATTGCCGCGCTTGTCGCGGTGGCCGCCCGACACGGGGGCATGTACGCCACGCACATGCGCAACGAGGCAGAGGAGGTCACCGCGGCCATCGATGAGGCCGTGACCACCGCGCGCGCCGCGGAGCGACTCGCCGGGGCGCCCATCCGACTCCAGGTGAGCCACCTCAAGGCCGCCGCCCGTTCCGTGTACGGGCAGGGACCCGCGCTGATCGCCCAGCTGGAGCGCGCCCGTCTCGCGGGGCTGGACGTCGCCGCGGACCAGTACCCGTACACCGCCGCCCACACGCAGCTGGGCACCATCCTGCCGCCGGACCTGCTGGCGCTTGAGGTGGACGCGCTCGTCGCCGCCCTGCGCGACCCGGCCACGCGCCGTGCCGTCCGTGACGCCCAGCTTCACGGGATCCCCGGCCAGGCGGACTGGGAGAACGTGGCGGCGGATCCCGGCTGGGACGGCATCGTGATTGCCTCTGCGCCGTCTCGGCCCCACTGGCATGGGCGCTCGGTGGCGGAGAGTGGCGAGGCCGAGGGCGCCGATCCTGCCGACCTGGCGATGGACGCCCTGGCCGACGACCGGCTCAACGTGGACATCGTGATCCACTGCATGGACGAGGGCGACCTCGAGGCGATCATGGCGGTGCCGTGGGTGGCGGTCTGCACGGACGGGGAGTCGCGGCGGCCCGGCCACCCGATCCTCGGTCGCGGCGTCCCGCACCCGCGCTCGTACGGCTCCACCGCGCAGGTCCTTGGCCGGTATGTCCGCGAGCGCGGCACGCTCTCGCTGGAGACGGCCGTGGCCAAGCTGTCCGCTGTGCCGGCCGCGCGTCTCGGGCTACGCGACCGCGGCTTCGTCCGGCCGGGGTTCGCCGCGGACCTCGTCGTCTTCAACCCGCTCACGGTTGCGGACCTCGCCACGTGGGCCGTGCCCGCGGTGCACCCGGCGGGCATCCGCGACGTCGTGGTCAACGGCGCCATCGCCGTCCGCAACGGCGCCGAGACCGGGGCCCGCGCCGGCCGCCTCCTTCGCCGAGGCGCATGAGCTCGCGCGCGGCCGTCGAGACCGAGGAGACGGTTCGTCTCTCCGGCGGGCCCCTCCGCTACGTCCTGCGCCGCTCGCCGCTGGCCCGGCGTCTGCGCGTCACCATCCACCCGGACC